>NZ_JBAWSX010000010.1:0-188604 GCF_037104725.1 Bacillus bruguierae
CAACCACAAATTTTTAACACTCTAATAAACGAATGGTTGGATAGAGTTGAAGAAACTTATATTTAACTATGGGGTCCCGCTACATCACTATCAATCTAAGATTTTGCACTATCCATAAAACAAAAAAGACGTTATCTTTTCTGTAGAATTATAGGAAAGGATGGCGTTTTTTATGAATCTTTCGATTCTTGATGAACTTCAACCGATTGCTGAAGAATTACAACGACATATGTCTCCTCATGTTTTAGAACACCTAGCTAAAGAAAAAGGATTCGTTCAACGAAAGAGTAAATATCAAGCAAAGGAGTTAGTTGCTTTATGTGTATGGCTTAGTCAACAGGTTGCAAGTACATCACTCACGCAATTATGTAGCTATCTTGAAGTATCTACAGGTATTCTTATCAGCCCTGAAGGGCTTAACCAACGATTTAATGCTTCCGCAGTAAAGTTTCTTGAACAAGTTCTAGCTAACCTTCTAGCCAAAAAAATTCATTCAACACAAAAAATACTTCATCAATATACCACGACCTTTAAGCACATTCGGATTCTAGATTCTACAACACTTCAACTTCCAGATAAATTTTCTTCACATTATCAAGGTTCAGGTGGAAGTAGCCATACGGCAGGAGTCAAAATTCAATTAGAGTATGACCTATTGAGTGGGAAGTTCCTGCACGTTTATGTAGGAGAAGGAAGAGAAAATGATAAAACCTTTGGTTCAACAAGCCTACAAACCATTCGACCCAAAGACTTGTATATAAGAGATTTAGGCTATTTTGACTTACATGACTTACAGAATATCCATAATAAAGGAGGTTACTATATCTCACGTTTGAAATTAAATTCTCGAATCTATCGCCAAGACTTGGCAGGAGAACAGCGTCAGAAAATAACAGCCGTGAAACCTCAAAGCAATCCACTGATATTTGTGTATGCGGACGAAAGTGGGAAAACTGGTAGTGAGGCGTACTTGATTGTAGGCAGTGTTTGGTTTAATGATATGCAACGTCATCAAGAAGTGCAGCATGATATGCGTGCATGGTTAGCCGAGAACAGGGAACGAGCGCAACAAGAGCAGATTCGTTTTCCAAATGAGTTTCACTTTACAGAGATGAAAAAGAATCAACTTGAGTTATATAAACAATTTTTTGATAAAGTCATGCAATTTTCAGATATGATGAGTTTCAAAGCAGTTACAGTGAGGAAGAGTCAAATTCAATACAAGACGCTAGAACAATCTGTTTATTCTCTGTATTATCAGCTCGCTCATCTTGGGATTGAGCATGAAGTACAAAGCGGAAGATTATCTCTTCCAAGAAGTATCTGCTATTACAAAGACGCAGACGACGGTTCCGACAAGCTTCATTTAGAAGAAACGAGACAACTCTTACGAGAACGATTTAAAAGTAATTACGAAGAGGAACTTCGTCTTGAAATCATGAGTGGCATGCCATCTAAAACGTTTGTGGTGATTCAAATTGCGGACTTGATAACCGGAGCTGTTTCCAGAAAATTAAACATGCCTGAAGGGAACAATCATAAAGATCAATTTGCAGAATACATTTTAGAGCGACTTAATGTCGATTATATTCGGCACGAAGTCAGTGAGATTGACAACGGTCAAACAGCTGCCAATATTGAATTCAAACAAGAACAAGATATGTTTTATGTCCACATATTTGAATAGGGAAATGTACACTTACCATAAATAGCAAAGCCGCCTATCGGACGGCTTTTTTGTGTAGTTTTGAAATATAGTTGAATTCTTATAATTCACTAACTGTAGAAATTGAAAATAATACATGTAAAACTGATTTTTTCAATGATATTAAATAAAAAGATACCTTTCTGTTTATAACGAAATGTCCCAAAAAGTAAAGTTTTGGGACGTTCAAAAATAGAAAAGTTGGATTTATAATTATCAAAAACGATGATTTTTGAGAGTTATGAAATGCCCCAAGATTGGTATCTTATATATTACTTAAATACGTTATCAAAACTTCTACCAAAAACAAATTAATATTAACTACCCTTTATAATTATAATTATATATTGTGGCTTTTAAATAAAGTTGCGACGTTTATAAAAAAGTCGCGATGCTTTATCTCCTTAATTAAAGAATTCTAAGTGAGTTTTAATCAAACTTTTTATAAAACGGAATGTTCATCCAAAAAGAAAAGAAACTATTTTGATTAATATTTTTCAAAATGGTTTCTTTTTGATTCTCACTAAATAAGGATTTGTAAGCTATTTTTGATCAAACTTTATTCAAAATCAACAGTTAGGCTTGTTGTTAATTTCTAATTATTGCACCTTCGCAAACGCCGGGTATTAGTTGCTCTTCTTGAGGAAGTTCTGTTACTTTTAGTGCCATCTCACATTCAATTTCACTATTAGTTAAGAAAATTGAACTAGGAAAATTCGTTCCCCAGTTATTAACTTTATCAAAATCTCTTGTGGTAGAAGGTAAAGCATCATCGTGTCCAGTATCAAATTCCACTCCAGATATGTGTAATTTTATTATATCTGTTTCTTTATTAACAACAAAAACAGCTCTAACACCTATGTGATACGGGATGTTAGGGTTATCATCTTCAATTTGGTGGTGTTCCCAAGATTTGGTGATGATAGTACCATCACCAGTGTTTTCAATGTGAAAATCCCACCGTATTTCAATGTCATCCTCAGGATCAGCACCGTCATCAACTTCATAAACTTTCATATTTAAAATTTCAACTTCAAATATTTTTGGAAAAATTCTTACAAATTTAGTTTCACAAAATTCCTCTTGTATGAGGTGGCGTTTTGGATTATTGATTTGTCTACATTGATCATCAGTTACGTTTGAACCAGGTGGTCTTGGGTACATGATGTTCCTTTCGTCAGAAGAATGACTTAAGCTCAGGACATGTCCCAGCTCATGAGCTAGAACCTCTGTAATAGTTTCTCCCTCTGCTATCGCTATAAAATACCTGCCACCCTCTGAATTATCTTCCCACATTCCAACCCCACTTTCCCCACTTTGAAACTTATTACCTCCAATATAGTAGAGATTCACATGGGGTCTATCGGAACAACAAGGTTTAAGATCCCATAAACGATTAGCCTTAGAATTCTCTCGAAATCGCTCAGCGGATATAATATCTTCAGCCTTAAAATAATATTCACTCGGATAGTCTACAATTTCAACAAGTTTTCTAAAACTTTTAATGTTGAACATAATTTTGCAGCCACACCAAATTTCTGATGCCCTTTTTAACTGTTCACAAATTTTATTTTTAAGCGCATCCATCATATCCTCATTTACGCTAGGTGTTATAAAAATACAAATATTAACAACTCGGCATTTTTCTGTAATAATCTTTTTTACATTATCGGGTACGTTATTACAAAAATCCAGCATAATCCAAGCCTCCAATTGATTTGTTAAACTCAAATTTAGGATTTACTATGCTAGGTGAACTTATGCATTTTGTTATTTATTTGACGGGGCCCGTCCACGTTTAACAAAAATCTACGTTAAGCGATTTTCGACATCGAAAAACACTGATTTTACTACTCTAAGGACAGTCATTATAGGTCTTTGAGATTAATGAAATTTACCTGTGAAAGTAGCTTCAAATCTGTTTCATGTGGCATTAAAATAAAGTTACGGTGATTATAAAAAAGATGAGATGTTTTGATGCTTTTCTATTAAAGAATTCTAAGTGAGTTTTAATCAAACTTTTTTATAAAACAGAATGTTTATTCAAAAAGGAAAGAAACCATTTTAATCAATCTTTTTCAAAATGGTTTCTTTTTATGTGCCGTAAGAACGGTGTGCTGTGGGATATTTTTATTCAAACTTTATTTTGGACCAACATATATTTCTTTAGGTTTATTTCATAGTATCAAAAGGTACACCTTTAGATACATTTTTAGCTTTAATGTATTTAGTGTTAAATGCCCCCTTGAATCATCTGAAAAAGTATACCTTTACAGATACATAGGAAACTATAAAAAACAACGTCTATAAATATCCATTTCTTATTTTACAGACATCTGTTTATTTTATATATCTTTACAGACATAATTGGTATAATTACCAGTGAGGTGTAGCATATGAAACATAAAAAATTTGGATATGTCCGAGTTTCGAGTAAAGATCAAAACGAAGAACGACAAATTCAGAATATGAAAGATTTAGGAATAGAAGATCGAGATATTTTCATAGATAAAGAATCTGGGAAAAATATATAGAGAGAGAATTACCAAATGCTAAAACGTCTTGTTCGTACAGGAGATACCATTGTGTTTGATTCCTTGACAAGACTTGGAAGGAATATGAATGATACATTAGAAGAATTTAGATATTACGAAAAACATAAAGTAAATTTACAATTTATAAAGGAACCATACATTAACGTCAATTACACTGGAGAAAGTACAAATGGTGTTATTCAGAGCGCAATTCAAAAAGCAACACTTACAATATTATCTGCCTTTGCAGAAAAAGAGCGCATTGATATTAAACAACGTCAAGCTGAAGGAATTGCTCTTGCCAGAAAACAAGGTAAACGTTTAGGGCGTCCGCCTATCGAAATAACAGAAGAATTTACGGATGCTTATAAGGAATGGAAATCCGGTTCAATTACAGCCGTAGGAGCTATGGAAAAATATAAAATCAAACGTTCTTTATTTTATAAACTTGCCAAACAGTATGAGGGAAATTAAATTGTATATGTCTTGACATATTCATTTTAAAATGTGGATGGGACCCCTTTTAACAAAACCGGAGTGGAAATGATGAGTATAAATAGTTTTGTGGGATTGATAAAGGATGAATTATTAAAAGAGGTAAGCATAAGAAGTGAGGATGAATTCGAACCTGTAGTAGTTAAAGATATTCCTAGACTTTGGAAGTGTTTAGGGACAGGTAATTATGCCGCAGTATTTATGCACAAAGAATACAAAGATTGGATAGTGAAAGTTTACGCGCGAGAAGGAGAAGGAATTGAAAAAGAGTCAGAAGTATACCGAAGAATCGGAAATCATCCTTCTTATTCGAAGCTTATATATAAAGGAGAAAATTTCATAGTATTGAAACGTTTAAAAGAAATTACCTTATACGATGCTATTCATAAGGGGATTAAAATTCCTAAGCAGGTAATCCTTGATATCAATGAAGCTTTAGAGTATGCAAGGGAACAAGGATTAACTCCTTGTGATGTTCACGGGAAAAATGTGATGATGGAAAACGGAAGGGGATATGTAGTCGATGTATCTGATTTCTTAAAAACAAAAGAAGATAGTAAGTGGAGAGACCTAGAAAAGGCATATTTTACATTTTACTTGCCTTTCATTTATAAATTGCCTTTCCCTGTTAAAATACCGTATTTCATGTTAAACATTGTTAGACGTTCATATAGAAAATATAAGAAGCTTAAAAAGAAATTCAAATTGTAAAAGGACCACATACTTATCTTTAGGTTAGATAAGTGAACCACTAGTAAACAAAAGGACCGTACATTTTAGATATGTCTAATATGTACGGTCCTAATTTTATAACTTCATGAAGTAATCAGTAAGCTTTTCATTTTCTTTTTCACGCAATTGCTTATTTTCTTCTTCAAGGCCTCACCATACATGCCCATCAACTTAAGAACGGAAACAAAATGAACTTTCGTTCAAATAAACTACAACACTCTTACAACACTTTTTATTCATTAAAAATGAGCATGCTAAATAAACCTAGATAGGTATCATTTTTAAAGATTATGCAGCTTTCTTTTGTTTTCTAAGTTCACTATACTCATAGACAACACCCATAATATCAAAGACTGTTTTCTTCTCATATCGATGAGATTTCCGCCCATTTTTCTGTAGTAGGTGGAATAAACGGATTAGAACCTTTGTTATTTCTTGAGTGTCTTTCTGTATAGCTTGATACAAAAGATATAGATAATCTTGGATCATTCCTATCGCTTTATATTCGCTTAATTCTCTTTTCTTCTTTTGCAAAAGAAGTTGGCGCATTTTAAACATAGTAGAGGAGCACAGGAAAATAGCGATTAGCTTTCCATATAAGTGGCACTCTAATCGTTCTTGTTTTACATTACGATAATGGTCTATTTTGAAGAGTGATTTCCACGTTTTAAAGATAATTTCTACTTGCCAACGCAAAGTATATAACTCATGTACCTGTTCCATCGGAACCCATTCCCAAGGTGTATTCGTCACGTACACGTTTAATCCCGCTACCATTTTACTTTTCTCTGAGTACGTTCTATTTTTAGATTTTTCTTTCTCCGAGATTTTCGCTCGTCTTTTTTGAAGTTGTTTTTCTGTTAATCGATTAAAAATAACACGTGAAAACAGTTGTTGTTTATCACCAATATAAGCATGTTTTAATTCAAATGCTTCTCCGGGGTGTAGTTGGTTTAAAATCTGTTTTACATCAATTTGTATGTATTCCGATTGTTTTTTTATTGCACCATTTTTAAAGTATTCCGGGTTTGGATTTTTCACATATACATTCGTGTTTAATTTCAAACGAGAAATATAGTATGTGCCTCGTTGATCCATTTGATCTAAGTCTTCCAATGAAAAATAACCCAAATCACGAATACATAAATCTCCTGGTCGTAAAGTGTCTAAGCACTCCGTACCAAATGCTTTGTCATTATTTTTTCCTGGTCCAACTTGAAAGTTAAGAAATTCTCCACTGTGCAAATCATATTCTAATTGAATTTTGATTCCGGCTGTTTGGGCACAACCTCCAGAGCCTGGATATACATTCTCTAAGGCATTTGGCACTTGAAATACGGTGGCATCTAGGATACGAATTCGTTGAAAATAAGAGAAGAGGTGGTTAGAAATTTTCGTTTGTTCACATGCTTTTTGCTGTAACAGTAAAGAAAAAATATGTTGTAACAACAAAACTGCTTTTGTATTTAAGCGTTTATTTAAGCCCTCAGGGCTGAGTAAAGTACCTGTCGCAGCGTAAAGCCTACTACATAATCGAACCAAAGGGTCACTTGCCACTCGTTGACTCATCCAAATACAAATAGTAGCTAAGTCTGAGCCAGAAAACTTGCGTTTTCGTTTTACAAACCCAAGTTCTCTTGCAAGTTCTTCTAAAAATGTGGGTGTAACATATCGTTGTAATTCTTCCGCAAATGGTTGTAATTCATCTTGAATAGAGAGATTCATAAGAAAACGCCATCCTTTCCAATCTATCATTTTTAGAAAGAATAACGTTTTTCGGTATTCGAGGGTATTAAAATTTCTAAAATTGATGGGCATGTATGGTGGCCCCTAATTACAAATGAAAGTGTCCTATTAATATTTCAAAAAACACCTAATCCCATCCTCCTGCTATATTTTTAGTTAATCCCCTTGACTATAACGCTACGTCATAGTGCATAATTTTAACTATATTAAATAAGGAGTGAAAGAAATGAATATAAAATCATTACGCTCAGATAAAATATATCGAAAAATTTTACAAGCTCCAAAAGAGGAAAAGGTTGAGTTATACAGACAAGAAATGTTGGCTCCATTTATGGAGAAATGGGAAATTCAATATGTTCCATTTAAAGCTGATGAGCCAAATGGTTTTGATGTTATTACATTGAATAATATAATGAGCATTTCTCCTAATCAGATTACAAATGAGATTACACCAGAATTAGAATTGATTTCGTCTGATTCTTTTTGGTCTGAGTGTAAAGAAGCTGTTAGGAAAAGCCTTCATTTATTTAGAGAGCATGATGTGAACCTTCGTGTATCCGATTACTTATTCACGATTCTATTAGGGGATCCAAATAGCCCTTCATTAATGTTAAATGAAGGATATAGTGGTGATGGAGGTATCCCTGGCTATATTTTGTGTACACTTGTGCCAAATGAATACACAATACCTCGAATGAAAGCTGCTTTAGCACATGAATGTAATCATAATGTTCGATATCAATTTATTCAGTGGGACCATACTGTTACTTTAGGTGAATTAATTGTTAGTGAAGGGTTAGCAGAAAACTTTGCTACTTCTATTTTTGGAGAAGATCTACTCGGTCCTTGGGTATCGAAAACAACTATGGAAATGCTTAATAGACATATTAAACCTGTGCTCAAGGAACAATTACAATTAACAGGATTTGATAAAATTGCACCGTATCTTTATGGTGACGAATTAGCAAAAATTCAAAACTATATGCCAGTCAATATGTCTTATGCTGCTGGTTATGCCTGTGGATACTATTTAATTAAATACTATTTAGAAAAAACAGGTAAAAATATCTTTGAAGCCACAATAACTCCTGCCAATCTAATATTAGATGAAATAAAAGGATTTTGGGATGAAGAAACAATTATTAAGGGTTAAAGATATTGTCCAAATTACAGGCATAACAAAAAGAACCTTACAATATTATGATAAAATAAATTTATTAAAGCCAATTTACTTAACAGAAAATGGTTATCGACTCTATGACAGGAACAGTTTAGCAAAACTTCAAACGATTCTATTTTTTAAGGAAATGGACTTTTCTCTAAAGGAAATTGCGGATATTTTGAAACTTACGAGAGAAGAACAGCAACAATTATTAAAGAAGCATAACCAAACTTTATTGTTAAAAAAACAACGTTTAGAAACAATTATTACTGCGGTGGATGAGTATGTATCAGGAAAGGATATCTACAATTTAAATATTTTTAATAATTCATCCATTTTACCATTACAAGAACAATATGCTCATGAAGCGAAATTCATCTATGGAGAAACAGAAAAATACAAAGAATTTGAGGGGAAACTGAAAAAACACTCTCCTAGTGAAAAAGCGAACTTATTTCATGAATTCGAACAAAACATGGAAAGAGTATTTAGAAAAATTGCCTCCTATATTAATCAATCACCTACTTCCGATGAAGTACAGCAATTAATTGTAGAATGGAAAAGTTATCTCGAACAATCTATTGTATGTGACTCTGAAATGTTGACATGTATTGCAAATACGTATAAATTTGATAATCGATTCAAAAATTATATAAATCAATTTAGTAATGAAGACTTAGCTGAATTTTTATATAACGCCATTATACATTATATCAATAAACAGAAGCGTTAATTTCATACTTTTATAATACAACATATAAATAAAAGATGGTGTTAATTGAAATTTCACACCATCTTTTTAAATAACTATATTTGTTTTGAAACGACTTTATTATCACTCACCCCCAGAACGAAATTTTGTGCTAACTTGTAGTAAAAAAGCTCATTTTTTCGTTTTGGGGTGGATTTATTTTCTTAAGTTGATGGGCATGTATGGTGACCCCTTATATATATCAAATGCTCTATCATGATCTTGGCTTCGTTGCCTAGCCATATTCACCATCTCGCGGTAATCCCTTTATAAAATAAAAAGCATCCTATTTAGATGCTCCCTGCGTTTAGATTTTTCTATATAATACTGATACCCATTACCATAACGCTACCTAATACAATACATACTAATCCTAACAATATTAAAAACTCTGGTAAATCAAAGTGATTGAATATCATACCTATAATTAAGCCCACAGGGAATACTAGAACTTCTAACCAACTTATACCTCCAGCTTTCTTTATTTCATAGTATGTTGTAATACTGGTAATCAAAATTCCTAATATAATCAAACCGACTCCTAATAACATTCATCCACCCACTTTTTTCCTCCATGTTACCATAAAAGAATTATCATTAGGTTTTCTTCTTTATAAAATAAAAAGCAGCGGATTCGCTACTTAATGTTTAATACAATTTAAAAATATCGAACATATCGGAATCATAACTTAAAAGTTATGATTCGATTTTTAAAGTGCTGTATTATCAATAGATAAATAGATGTCATAAATTAGTATCTAAAGTTAGTCCCAAAAAGGGACAATTTTTATGAAATATGGTTATGCACGAGGCAATACATTACATCAAGATTTTAAATTCTAAATTCAAACATGAACGGATTACCGCCATATTGCAATCACGTTAAATGCTACTCCTTTTAAGAAAAACTTAAGAAACTCTCTCGAAATTTGTTAAGAAATGCGATTTATACTGAAATCGACTTAACACAATGCCGAATGAACGGGGAGATAGTTGATGCAATTTATCACATTTTTAAGTGAATTTATAAAACATCCAAAAAACACTGGAGCAATTGCACCAAGTTCTAATATACTAGCAAAAAAATGGTGGGTGCAATCGATTTTGAAGTGGCAAAATGTATCGTAGAATTAGGCTCAGGAACAGGGTCTTTTACGAAAGAGATCATGAAGAGAAAAAAGAAAAAAACGTTACAGAAACGAAAGGGAAAAACTTGTATATGTTTGTAAGTGGGATTCCAGAAGGAGATATCACATATGAAACAAAAGAGGGAATTCTCCCTTCCTTTATTGGAATTATCGTGTTTATCTTTTCTTTCTTTTATATTACAAAGAGAAAAATGAAGCAAATTGAAGCGATGGTGCAAGGAGTAAATGAGATAGCAAAAGGAAACTTAGCATATTGAATTGAAGAATTTATTTGAACGTTTTTATAAAAAGGATCAATCAAGAAGCAGAGTCTCAGAAGGATCTGGACTTGCCATTGCAAAAAGTATTGTTGATTTGCAAAGCGGAGACATTCGGGCAGAATATGAAGACGGTATTGTGCGTTTTATTATTTCACTTCCCATTGAGGCAGAAAAGTAATAATGTTATATAAATTGTTTCTAGGTGTAATGAAATGATACAAACTGAAAATGTGCCTTGTGTTAACAGGGTAAAAAAGAACTCTTGCAAAAGAGTTCTTTTTTATTAGATTGGAAAATTATTGAATGATTAAAGTTTAAAGCTTTTGTTAAGAAAAAGTTAAGAAATCCCCTCAGTATTTATTAAGAAACACTCTCTATACTTAGAAATGTGTTAGAAAGCATATTCATTCTCATTAAAATCCCAAAGGATGAATGAGATGACATCTAATTAAATAGGAAAAGAAAGGCGGAAAAGATAGATGAAAAAAGCATGGATTGCAGTGTCAGGATTAGTTGTTGTAGGAGGTGGATTATTAACTTATATGGGAGGAGAAACAATAGATAGATTTAATCCATTAGTGAAAGAAAAAGATGTGTACGTCCTTACAAAAGGGGAAGCAAAACCTGATGGTAAGAGATATTTTTACATGTTAAACGGAGTTGATGAATCAGGCGATGAAAATACCATTAAAGTAGGGGTTTCTGGTAAGGATGATTATTCAGATTCTTATTTAAAGGTTCATGTAAAAGGAAAGTATGTTTACAAATTTGAGAAAGTGCAGGAAAAAGAAGTTCCTGAGAAAGCAAAAGAAAAACTAAAAAAATAAATAATGAATTTATCGAGTTAAAAACAAAGGTAGGAGAATATTATGAACAACTCAGTTGTAAATGTAAAAAATGTTCAAAAAGTGTACGGTAAAAAAGGTGAAAATCAGTCACACGCTTTGAGAGATGTATCGTTCTCGATTCAAGAGGGAGAATTTGTTGGAATCATGGGACCGTCTGGTTCAGGAAAAACAACATTATTAAATGTAATTTCAACATTAGATGCAGCAACTGGCGGCATTGTTGAAATTGCTGGTATCGATATCACTAAAATGAAGCAAGGAGAGCTTTCAAATTTTCGCTCTCAAAAATTAGGATTTATCTTTCAAGATTTCAATTTATTAGAGAATCTATCTATTTATGAAAATATTGCGCTTCCACTTTCACTTCAAGGAGTCCCATCGCGTAAGATTGGTCCAAAAGTAAAGAAAGTAGCCAATATGTTAGGGATTTCGGAAATACTTCAAAAATATCCATCTGAGGTATCTGGTGGACAAAAACAACGTTCCGCGGCAGCACGCGCGCTTGTACATGAACCAGCAATTATTTTAGGGGACGAGCCAACAGGGGCACTGGATTCAAAAAATGCAACAAGCCTTTTAGAAGCAATGAAAAATTTAAATGAAAAACAAGATGTTTCGATTATGATGGTTACTCATGATCCATATAGTGCAAGTTATTGCCAGCGCATTTTGTTCATTCAAGATGGTGAGTTATATAAAGAAATTCATCGTAGTGGTACGCGTGAAGTGTTCTATAAAGAAATTTTAGATGTACTTGCGGATTTAGGTACACAAAAAGGATAAGAAAGGACACCCACCATGATATTTAAACTTTCTATATCAGGACTAAAAAGTAAGCTAAAAGATTATATTGTCTTACTAGTTGGTCTTGTTATGTCAATTTCAATTTTTTACATGTTTCAAACGCTAGCATTAAATAAAGCATTTGTTGAAGCAAATACTACTATTCGGTCCATTGCGCCTGTTTTTCAAACGGGTTCAGCTCTATTAGCAATCATTACATTCTTCTATGTTCTATATGCAAATTCTTTTTTGATGTCTCTTCGCCAAAAAGAATTTGGGATGTATATGATGTTAGGTGCAAAAAAACATAAGGTTACATTACTTATGTTTCTGGAAACGATTATTATTGGGGCAGTATCCTTAGTAATTGGAATTACAGTAGGAATAGGGCTTTCACAAGGGATTGGTAAACTCCTCATGAAGCAACTGGATTTTACTGCGAGTGGTTACCAAGGGTTTTATGTACCATCTATGTTAGTTACTTGTATGTTCTTCTTGGTATTATTTGTGTTATCTGCCATTATGAATAGTGTGAAATTATCACGCATCTCCGTTCTGCAACTTGTACATGCAGATGCTTCAGCAGAACGTACAATGATTAAAGGTAAGTGGACCGGGATTGTTTCATTTTTAGCTATTATTTTATTAGGAATTGGATATACTTCAATGATTTATATGGATAAGTTAAAAGAACAGGGTCCTATGATTGCGATGCTTACAACTACAGCGGGAACGTATATGTTATTTACTTCTGTCCTTCCGCTTATTATTAAAAAATTAAAGAGTAATAAAAAGCGTAGTGAGAAAGGTCTTAATGCTTTTACATTTGCTCAATTAAACTTTCGTATTAATAGTTTAACAAAGGTACTCGCAACAGTAGCAATGTTAGTAGCACTTGGTGCGGGGGCGATTTCAGGTGGGATGGCTTTCAAGAATAACGTAATTCAATCGACGGATCAACTTGAAATATACGATACAGTCATTCATAATCCGACAGCAGAAGAAAAGAATATTTTAGATGGTATTACATTTAAAGAAAAGAATGAATATCACTATAAGATAGATGACAAATATGTTTACTACTTGAAAGAAGATCTAGAGAAAAACCGTCCACTTGTGCAAGCTGGAATAGAAAAAAAGAATAGAGGGAAAGTAAAACGAGTTTCTGGAAATCTTCCTGTAGGAGCAATTTCAAAATATGGTGAGGAACATATGGAGAATACAAATATTATCCCAGAAGAGTGGGATGACGCTTTACGCTCTCTTCAACCAACCTATTTAAATTACATGGAAAAAGTAAAAAAAATAGTAGATCAAAAAATGTACGATGGCATACAAGAAAAAGAAAACATTGTTGTAATTGGAAAAACTGAGGATTTTGTAACATATTTAGATAAATGGAAAAAAATTGACGAGTTGCAGCTAGTTAAATATAAAAATGTCACAGCTGAAGATATCTTCAGTAAATATCAAATATATACTGGGATTTACACCAGTGCCAGCGGAACAGTATTTATGGGTTTCTTCTTAGGTATTGCTTTCCTTTCGATGATGGCAAGCTGCTTAATGTTTAAGATTCTTTCTGGTGCATCAAAAGATATTGTACGCTATGAAATGCTTCGTAAAATTGGAGTCCGTCATGAATTATTAGCAAAATCCATTTATAAAGAGTTATTTTTAGTGTTTTTATTTCCGGGGATAGTAGGTATAATTCATGTATTATTAGGTATGAAGATTTTTGGTTTCATCTTAATTGATCCATATTTCCGTATTTGGTTACCGATCTTGATTTTCGTAGTTATCTATTCGATCTATTACTTTATTACAGTTCAATTATATAAAGGAATTGTTCTTCCTGAAAAAAAGTAATAAGAATGTGATGTTTTACTGTATAATCACTCTTTAAAATCCTCAATAATCTGGTGTTTTAATGGGGTAACAGAAAAAGCCCAATTTCTTAATATTAATACTAATACTAAGAAATTGGGCTTTTTAATATTGGAATTTCTTAACGTTGTAAATCCGCATTTCCCTAACGCTACACTAAATGATTGGATATTATTTAGTGTGAGTCATTTGTCTTGTGAAATGTTTTTTTCTTCCTTTTAACTTGCGACAATTATGCTCGTGTAAATACATTGATAAAAATGAGAAACTGTGGTAAATTTATATAGATACACTAATAATAGATTTTTGTATAAATTATCCCTATTTTAATTATACACCATAAAATCCTTTTTAGTCAATCCATATTTTTATTTTTTTAAAGGGGGGCTTGATAAGAACATGGAACTTCACCAGAAGCAAGAACGAGTGGGTAGTGTAATTGGTTGATTAGATGAACAATTTTTGTCATATGATTCGTCTTGGTATCGAGCGATAAAGTGAAACTTCCATCAGTGGAGAGTTTTTTCATCTCCCACTGATGGAAAGCCCGACCAATCGGGATTTTACGGGCAGTTATCTTCCCCTATCTTCCTCGTTTCTCTCCGAATCTTGAGGTGGGGGTCTTACTGCCCGTTAATGCGGGATAAATAGGAGGGAAAGACATGAAACCATATGTACTAGAGTTTCGGGAGATCGATAAAACGAGACAAATGGTGGTCGGTGGTAAAGGGATGAATTTGGGCGAATGTTCGAGGCTTGAAGGAATACTTGTACCAGAGGGATTTTGTGTTACCACTGAGGCATATAAAAGAGTTATTGGGGAGAATGAGGAGCTTCATCAATTACTGGATCAACTAGCAGTTCAAAAAATGGACGAACGAGAAAGAATTAGTGAAATTAGTAGGAAGATTCGTGAACTGATTGAGGGGATCGAGATCGAGAAGGGGATTGAAGAAGATATCGATCGATATCTCTTAACTTTTGGCGCCGAGCATGCATATGCTGTTCGTTCAAGTGCTACAGCCGAGGATCTTCCATTTGCCTCCTTTGCTGGTCAACATGATACCTACCTAAACATCAAAGGAAAAGATGCAATTTTACAACATATTAGTAAGTGTTGGGCTTCACTATTTACTGATCGTGCTGTGATTTATCGAATGCAAAACGGATTTGATCATCGCAAGGTTTATCTGTCTGTTGTTATTCAAAGGATGATTTTTCCACATGCTTCCGGAATACTATTTACTGCTGATCCGATTACTTCCAATCGAAAGCTGTTATCCATCGATGCTAGCTTTGGACTAGGAGAAGCACTTGTCTCCGGCTTAGTATCTGCCGATTGCTATAAGGTGCAAGGAGAAAAGATTATCGATAAAATGATTGCAACCAAAAAACTAGCAATCTACGCCTTAAAAGAAGGAGGCGCAGAAACACAGCAAATAGAACCCAATCAGCAAAAAAGCCAAACACTTACTGACCAACAAATTTTACAACTGGCACGTATCGGAAGACAGATCGAAGCGTATTTTGGTTGCCCACAAGATATCGAATGGTGTTTGGTTGATGATACATTTTATATTGTCCAGAGTCGGCCAATCACTACTTTATACCCCATCCCTGAAGCAAATGATCAGGAAAATCACGTTTATGTATCTGTTGGTCATCAACAAATGATGACCGACCCCTTGAAACCATTGGGAATGTCTTTATTCCAGTTAACATCTTTTGGACCCAGGTTTAAAGCTGGTGGAAGATTATTTGTTGATATCACGCATAATCTAGCTGCGCCTGTCAGCAGAAAAACGATAATGGATACCTTGGGACAATCCGATCCGCTCATCAAAGGCGCACTTATGACCATAATAGAGCGAGGAGATTTTATAAAATCGTTACCAAATGATAAAAAAGAACAGAGTCCTGATAAAAGCAATAAAGATATGTCGTTTGCGGGTCTTCAGGCACAAATCGAAAACGATCCGACAATCGTTTCTGATTTGATTAAGCGTAGTCAAACATCGATAGAAGAGTTAAAGCATAACATCCAAACGAAATCAGGATCGGATTTATTTGATTTTATCCTGGAAGATATCCAGCAATTAAAGAAGATTTTATTTGACCCACAAAGTTTGGGTGTGATTATGGCTGCTATGGATGCTTCATCATGGATTAATGAAAAAATGAACAAGTGGTTAGGTGAAAAAAATGTAGCAGACACGCTTTCTCTATCTGTACCAAATAATATTACTTCGGAAATGGGTCTGGCGCTATTGGATGTCGCCGATGTGATTCGTCCTTATCCGGAAGTAATTGATTATCTACAAAATGTAAAAGATGATAACTTTTTGGATGAACTGGTTAAGTTTGATGGTGGACAGGAAATCCAAGATGCTATCAATGCTTATCTCAACAAATTCGGAATGCGATGTCCCGGAGAAATCGACATTACTAAAACTCGTTGGAGCGAAAAACCAACTATACTCATCCCCATGATTCTCAGTAACATCAAAAACTTTGAGCCTAATGCTAGCAAACGAAAATTTGAGCAAGGGCGACAGGAAGCTTTGAAAAAAGAACAAGAGTTATTAGACCGATTGAAGCAATTACCGGATGGTAAACGAAAAGCCGAAAAGACAAAACGAATAATCAGCCTGATCCGGAATTTTATCGGTTATCGGGAGTATCCAAAATACGGCATGATTAATCGCTACTTCGTTTATAAGCAGGCTTTACTGAAAGAAGCCGAACAGCTCGTACAAGCCAAAGTTATTCGTAAAAAAGAAGACATATACTATCTTACTTTTGAGGAATTTCGCGAAGTCGTATGTACAAATAAATTGAATTACCAAACCATCAGCAAACGAAAAGAAGAGTACAAACTATATGAAAAACTAACTCCCCCACGTGTTATCACGTCCGATGGAGAAATCATTACAGGTGAATACAAACGGGAGCATCTCCCATCTAATGCTATTGCAGGTCTACCTGTTTCTTCCGGTGCTATCGAAGGAAGAGCACGTGTCATCTTAAATATGGAAAATGCGAATTTAGAAGAGGGAGATATATTGGTTACAACCTTTACTGATCCTAGCTGGACCCCATTGTTTGTATCTATAAAAGCGCTAGTCACTGAGGTAGGTGGATTAATGACGCATGGAGCAGTTATCGCACGCGAATATGGTTTACCAGCAATTGTCGGGGCAGAAAATGCCACCAAGCTGATAAAAGATGGACAACGCATTCGAGTGAATGGAACAGAAGGTTATATAGAAATACTATAATTTGTTACATTATAAATCATAAAAGAAGAGCATTCGAATTAGGAGAATCATTGATATCGTGTTACTTTTCGGTCTATGGTAAGAACTCTGTTACTAGGACATATAACATGTATGGTGAGGCCTACTAACAAATGCCAAAGAGATGGCAGGCTGTGTATACTATGTAGGAGCATATAATTGCGGGAAAGCAAAATCTAATACTGATACTGCCGAAAGTAGAGCACAAGCTAATTATTATCCTGATAAAAAAGCCGAGAATTTGGAACTGCACCTCCAATTATTAGACACAGTCTAACAATCGGAGGTGCAGTTTTTTATTTAAATTGTACAAATACGATCTCCGGTCTATTAAAAATTCTTTGAGGAATGATACTATTTCCTAGCCCCCTACTTACTATCATTGAAGTATCTTTGTCTTTATACATTCCAGCCGTATATTTTGGTAACAATCCTTGATCAGGTGCAACTAAACCTCCCACGAAAGGTATTCTAACCTGTCCACCATGAGCATGACCTGTAAACACCAAATCTATTTGTTGTTCAGTGTATGCACGGAGATGTTCTGGTCTATGGGATAATAATATTTTAAACCCATTTGGATCGATACCTTCTTTAGCCTGTATGACTTCTTTTGCAACTACACTAATTCCTTCAAACTCAGAGTCACTACTATTACTAACTTTAAATGCTGGGTCATCTATGCCTAAAATATATATTTCTTGTCCATCTTTTTTAATAATGGCATGTTCATTTCTTAAAACTGTAACATTGTATTTTTTTAGGTCTTTTTCTAGGTTCATAAAACGACCTGACCATGCTTCATGATTTCCTGTTACAAAATAAACTGGATAATGTTTTACAAGTTGTTTAACCACTTCCAAACTTACTTTTGCATTATATCGTTCACTATCAATAAAGTCACCTGTGATAACAACTATATTAGGATTAATATTTTCCACTTTTTTTATCAACTTCTTTTGGTTTTCCCCAAACTCGTTACTATGTAAATCAGACAATTGTACAATTTTGAAACCTTTAAATGCACTAGGTATTTTAGTTGATTTTATCGTAATCTCAGTTACACCTAATAAATTATTTTGTAAATAAGAAAATATGCCTAATCCTATCAATAAGCTAATTACAACCGTTAACCTCTTATACTTTTTTCTCATAGTTTCCCCCTTACAGAACTGTGAAAATTATGAATTTCAGGAATAATTATCTACCTTATCTATTAAAACATGAAAAATCATTCTTTGTTGTGTTTTTTACATTAATTATATAGATTCTCTGTCACTGGGTTTTTATCTAAGTAAATCAAGGGGTAACTTCAACTAATTATGATGATACATATTATAATAACATGAAGGGGAAAACGGGCTTAGAGTTAAAAAAGGAACTTCATAATATTATTGATAATCATACAAAGATATCATACAGTGCAGTTTGGGAAGCGCTAAGAGATACTGATGAAGATCCAAATAATAAAAATAATGTACTTCTCTTATATACAGGGCGTTCGCAAGGAAAATTTACAAATGGTTCAGGGGTCGATAATTGGAACCGAGAGCATGTTTGGGCGAAATCTCACGGTGATTTTGGGGCGATTTGAAAATAAATAAGTAAAATCATAATTTAAAAAATATAAAGTGGAAAGGAGTGGTCATAAGGATCACTCTTTTCTCATGTTTATTATACAATCATTGGTTTGTAAGGGATTGGTAGGGAGAGCATCATAGATGTTTTTACTGCAGTAAATAGAGCGGATTCACTTATTGTTTTTTGGAGACTTCTCCTTGAGTGGGAAGATGAAAGTGGGTTTCCATTCTATACAGGTACTGAAGAATACGATTGTCACCATTTTGATAAATACCTAAAAGAGTTTCTAAAGTATTCTTCTGACATTAAGAAGCAATTCCCCAATATTTATCTTGTTACCGTTGAATCGTTAATTAATTTGGATAAAAGAGAGCATTGGGAAAATGAATTTCCTAACATCTCGAGCGAACTATTTAATACTGTTAGAAAAAATTTGTTTCGGGACGATGTTAAAAAGCTAAATTATAAGACTTATCAAAAGGCATTGAAAGAAGCAGGGATGCTTTATTAAACTAAATGAGGCTAATATTCAATAAAACTTATCCTAAAGTTTTTTATTTTAAAGCTATAATAGGCGCTTTGGGCCCGCACTTTGCGAGTTTGTATATGTGATAAAATAAGATTATTGATAGATTTTATAGTACACAACACCGTATCACACATAATATCATTCGGTACATCCTATTTTATACTCTATTAATCCAACAGACCCAACGCATCTAAGAAGATAAGCGCTAGTATCATCGCAATGATATATGTAAGAATTTTGCAAATGAAATGAATCTTAATCCCTAACTTATCCGGAAGAAACCATATCGACAATCCCAAAAGTATACGCCCCGCAGCTAAATATAATTGAGGTAAAAGATTATTATCCATTCTTACCTCCATATACTCTTTACCAGACTCAAACAATACGGCATATACGATCAGTATAATGAAATAAAAAACAAACACTTTCGCATAATTTATCCATTTGTTTTTTCTCAACATATAAACCCTCCTTTTACCTTCTTGCTTCGTAGACATACCACCATATAGTTTTGGAGGTTCGTATTAATAATAACTCTATATCACTTGTATTGGTATGATACATGAAATAAAACAACATGATGTGTATTTATTTCAAATTAATAGTATCATAAAATATAATAGAACTTGGAACAAATAAACAAAAAATACTTTATTATACACATTACTTTTATAACATATAATAGAAAAGGAAGTGAAAAATAGAAAAAGAGGGAAGAATGCTAAAAGGTAATAGTATTTTGGGGTATAAATATGAGGGAATAACGTTTTAATAGTTCAAAAACTACGTGGTTCCCTTCTATATTCGAAAGGGGGATCATATTGAACAAAATATCTTTAAAACCCATTGACAAAAGTAATTGGGAAGAGGCTATAGAATTATCGGTAAAAGAAGAACAACGTACATTTATCGCCTCCAATCTTTATTCTATTGCAGAGGTTCAATTTTTAGATAATTTCTATGCAAAAGGTATATATCTTGATAGTAAGTTGATAGGATTTACAATGTTTGGAATAGACTCTGATGATAATAATTATTGGATTTATAGACTAATGATTGATAAAGAATACCAAGGACAAGGTATAGGTATACAGGCTATATTTCTCATTATTGAAGAGATAAGAAATATTAATAATAAAAATATTCCTCTAATCATGATTGGATATAATCCTAAAAATCTTTCAGCAAAAATTGCTTATAGGAAGGCTGGCTTTATTGAAACTGAATTATCATCTTGGGGTGAACAATTGGCGAAGTTCACTTTATAAAGCCTTATATTTAGTCTTCTAGGTATTACTTTACAAAGAAATTGGGGAACATTGCAAATTTTTTTGTAAACGATACGACTTTATGCCAAATCTGCACTATTTGTTATTATTGGTTTGATAACAAAACATTAAAACTGTAAAAACAAGAAAGGTTGGCAATTTGCCAGCCTTTCTTGTTTACTATCAATCAATTTTAAAATATAAAAAAATAGCAAAACTACTTTCATGGGCTCCTGATTTACCAACTACTTGTTTCATTACAAAATCAAAACACAATAAGCAAAGCCCTAGGATAGCTGACTTCACAATTCTACCCTAGGGCTCTTTCTGTTGCGATGTGTGAAAATCCTTGTCTATAAAGAATCCACAATTTTCTCATCATCTACTTCATATTTTACTAAGCAATCATTTTCCATGACTAGTTCTTTGCCAACTAAGTTACCTGTGACACGATCAACTATTTTTTTATAAACTTTATTTTGTCTGTATACTTGAGCATCTACTTTTTTTACAAAACGATGATCTTCTTCAACGATAGAATACTTATATGGAGGATACTGGGATGCCCTAATTTCTCCGTAGATGTATTCTTCATCAAGATGTAGATTGACTTGATAGGAAATATTTGAATTATTTCTCAACTTGAGATCAATAATACCGTTCATTAAAGTGGCGCCTGTTCCAAATGGAATCACACGTCCATAGTCAGGGAATGGATCGAAACTATGACGATATCTTTCCACTGTTTCCAATTCTAAATGAAGAAACATCCAGTAGAGAAGATTCCCTAACTGACAGAGACCACCGCCTATTCCCTTTATCGCTTCGCCATTCATTAGAATAATTCCTTCTTTATATCCAGCTTTTTCACTGGAATTACCAACAAGATGCCAAAATGAAAATGTTTCTCCCGGTTTAATTACAACTTGGTTTATTTTGCAGATGGCTAGCTTTAGATTGGTGATTTTGTTATATTGCAGCTGTATATCAGTGTCACCTAACTTTCTAATAAGCAAAGATTTATGTTTATAAATCCTGTAAGGTAATGGATTTTGCTCAAATGTTTTTGAAAATTTATGGCCTTCAAGACGGTCACTTATTTTTTTAAACAGCCTACGTTGTCTGATTCTAATAGGAATTAAAAAAGGATATCTTTGTGTTAATAATTTTCTTGCCATTGAGAGTTGAGCTCCTTTATATATTGTATTCAAATTTACACCTTATTCATCATCACTAAGCAAATTGATATGTATTTCTTACTGTATTACCTTATAGCACATATAAAAGGGTTTTACTAACTCATGAGCCAATAGTTAGCGAAGGAAACGTATTTATATACTCACCGTCTTCGTTGGTATCAATTAGAACGTGATTACCTACTAAACTTTTCTGGTGTAGAAAAATGGAAGGTGAGCTCTTTGTTGACTAAGACGAAATTGTTTTTCGTACCATCTTACTTTTTTCGTGAGTTCTTCTATTTGAGCTTGAAGAGATTCAATTGTAGGTTGATTTTGATGAGAAGATGTTGTTTTCATAGATGAATCCATTCGACAAAATGAATCAAATCCCTCCCACACATACGGATTTTTCACAGGATTGTTCTCGCATATACGGCTTGATGCTCTTGTTTTTGATGAAAAGCAAATCCATCAAGAAGCCACCTTAGTCGCCTTCTTGATATGGTGAGTAGGAAATTTGGATGTCCAGTTGGTCAGTCAAACTTCCCTTTTGTTTTCTCTTTTTAAAGATAAGATCTTTTACTCAATCTTATCTTTTTTATTTTTCTTCCTATATAGCTACCAAGGTACCGTGTTATAAGTTAAGTTAATGTATAATTAAAAATAAAGGTTATTTATACCAAGGAGGATAAATATGCGGTTTTGTATGGAATTTGGTGATACGAATTTTATTGGACTTGTAAATGCAGAGCAATATAAGTCATTTGTGGATGAGGATTGGGAATTAGACATGTTGCTACAGCATTTTACTGATGAAATGAAAAATGGAAATATTTTAGTGTTTCAGATGACTGAAGAAGGCATTGAACATTCTTGGGAAGTAGAAGTGGAATTTGGAACGGAAGAAGTAGAGCAAAAGTGTTTCAGAAAAGCAGAAGGCTATATAAGAGTAACTGGGAATCAATTATATGTAGTTGATTACGACTGTCTTACAATGGCAGCACAATTTGAAAGTAATAAAGTGCCTGATAAAAATTGCTCCAATTATAAAATTAACATTGAAAATGGAGTATATAAAGTGGAAGTTCTTCAATTTTATAATGTAGATAACGATAAATATGTTGGGACAAATGAGAAAGACATACTATTAAACTTTATTAAAGTCTCTGCTTTTCAACAAACAGTAAACCGTGTATTTTGGTGTAGTTTTTAATGAGATGTAAAGCTTGTTCTAAAAGAAAAACAAATTTCGAGGAAATAAATTCATTGTACCAACCTTTTTAGAGTTTTTTTCTATTGTTGAATCGCTTAGAAGGCTGCATAACTTTCTTAAGGAGTGATGAAAATGGATATTTTTGAATATCTGGAAGAGTTACAAGAAGATATATTTTCATTACATGTATCGCAAATAAAATCTAAGTATTATGAAATATGTGTTACCCTCTCGTCTACCAATGATGCAAAACGAATTCAATCGGTTAGCCTAGATGTATACAAAAGAAAATTGAGTTTTGGATTATATGAAGCTTCGATAATCGCAAAAGAAGAATCTTCTAAGGCTATATATTATGAATATGACCTCGATAATCATTGGGGCGGTCATTTCTTTGTTTGTGATGATTATCTTCCTCTTGAAGAACAGGATGATGATTGGGCTTGCGATTGGACTAATGAAGTAGAAGGCCCGCAATCTCTTGAGTTTGCCGAAATTTACTCTAAAAATGGTTTTGATACAAATCAAAAGGCAATTGGCCATACTTTATACTTAATCGCTAGAACAGTGTGCTGTTTTATTAGCGTTTGTAACAAGAGAAAAAGTAATATACCTATCTGTATTGGATTTCACGGTCAAGACCCAATAATGCGTATGTGTAGAGAATAACACTCTATCTATTTTTATGAAAAGTAAATTAAAGAACGGGAAAACTTACATATTAATAAAGGTGTAAGATAAGGGCGTTCACCGTAAGGGGAGACAATATGGAGTATAGAGGGATGGTTTCGTTGTGGATCGGGACAAGTCAATCATTTAATCATCTTGAAGAATATGTTGATGTTGAATATACAGAAGATGGAGATATAATACATTCAAAGTTTGGAGTTAACTTTGGTTTTGGTTATTACGCTGAAGATAACATAGAAGTTAATTTCTATGAGAAACCTAACACCAAAATAGAGGATATTTTAAAGGATTTCTCATATAGTGAGATTATTATTCCAAAATTTAAAGATTTAATGAAAAAAGAAAATATAGAGTATGATATTAATTCCGTTATATTGCTTTATGATTTTCAATACGATGCAGAGAAAGTAAAAGATATATATGAGGATCTAGAATTTATATTTATTGGTGCTGTACCATATGATTAATAGTTTGTTAGATGTCTAATGATCTATCAAAAAATTAAGGAGGAACAAATGAAAATATAAACGGTATGTATGACATGAAAGTAGTGTTTTGGTACTTTATATCGTAATGTTATAGAAGTTAAAAGAGAGTATCGGTTCTAAATACAATAGTTCATGATGGTGGGGGATTTATATGACAACACAATTCTGTAAGGAAGCGGTTGCATACTTAAAAGCAATAGTAAAAGAGGAACTTGATGAAGAGTGCCTTACTTTATCTGAAGAAGATAGTATGGTTCATACATTTTTCAATGAAGATTTAATCATTACATTTTTAGTTGAAGATTATAAAAATGAACTTTTTCATTATATTCAAAATAGGCATATAACAGTAGAAGGCTTAGATGAGGAGCAATTATTAGAAATCGGGATAAATAACCTTTATAAATTAGCAGATGAAAAAGAATTTCAGGTTCACACATTGACTGAAGAATGCTTTGCTTTAACTCTCGATGGGAACTTCGAAGCTAGTTTAATTGTTTTAGATGACTTATGGGATTATTCACTAACAGAATTTGTATCAAATGGTTATGCGGTTGCGATACCAGCGAGAGATATTCTTGTCTTTTGTGATCGTGATGCTAGTAACGGAATCGAAAAATTGAAAAGTATAATAGAGAAAGTTTGGGAAAATGGTGATCATTTATTGATCGATAAAGTTTTAGTAAGAAGTGAGAGGGAATGGAAGTGTTTATAGCCATTTG
Source organism: Bacillus bruguierae (assembly GCF_037104725.1). Lineage (NCBI taxonomy): Bacteria > Bacillati > Bacillota > Bacilli > Caryophanales > Bacillaceae > Bacillus > Bacillus bruguierae. The sequence continues at coordinate 25,020 of NZ_JBAWSX010000010.1, forward strand.
AAACACTTAAAAGTATAAAAATACTTATTATAGTAGAATAAGTATTTAGAGTGATATGGAAGTTCTTGTGAAAAGAACTGTAAATTGGCGGTTTCTTGATAAATCCGTTAGTGAAGAAACGATAAAAAATATTGCGAAAGAAATAGGGGTTAAAATTCCTACAAATTATATAAATTGTGCTATAAATCATCACGGGGCTGGCGTGAAGCCTTATTGCTTCAAAATTGAAGAAAAAAAAGAGCTTCCGGTAATTTATTATCATTTGATACGAATAGTGGTCAATATATTTTAGGAATTTATCAAGATTATAAGAACATATTACCAATAGGGCTAGTTCCATTCGCAATTGATCCAGCAGGCAATTTAATTTGTTTGATTATAAAGAGAATACTGGTAATCCAATTGTAGTTTTTTAGGAGCATGAAGGTACAGAATCTAAAGAAGAGTTGGCAGATGAAGGAATACCTTATAGCCAGATAGATTCTGGACAAAGAATGTATTTTATGTTACACGAAGTTTTACTGAACTAATTAGTTAATTATATTAAATAGAGGATCAATAATGGTTTGGGAGAAGTGGAAATGAAAGAAGAAATGAAGCAGTATTTTCATAAATTACTTCAGGAGTGGAAAGATTATAATAATTCATTACCAAAATCTTCGTGGATAGAAGAAGCAGCTTCTTTTATATATGAAGGGAATCCAGATGTAGAGGAATATATTTTTTGGAAACCCGTAGAAAAAGATGTATTTCATGATTTTTCTGATATAGAAAAGAAATTAGCAATACAATTACATCATTCGATTAAAGAATACTATAATTCTTATTGGTTTTTTGATTTAGCAGGTAGTTATTTAGAGTATGGACTGGAACTAAATCCTGTTATACCAGGTATTGAACTTCGAGACTTTTATATCTCTTTACAAGGATATAAAAAGGCGCACCATAATGAGTTAAAGAATATTCCTATAGGTATGGAGTGTAATGGGTTGTTGGTAGTTGTAGATAATGAAAATGGACAAGTGAAGATAGAAGATTATGAAACAGGAAGTTTTGAAGTTATTAGTAAAAGTTTAGCAGAACTCATTTCAATGCTCTAATGAAAGGGTATAAGGTCCAATTCGAAATATAAGTTAAGAAGTAATGGATGTGAGTAAACAGATTTAGTATAGCCATATGGACACAAAGAGGGTTTTAAGGAGGAAGTGTCTGTATGAGAATGTTTGTATTGAGTCGTTCATGCCATTTTAAAGAAGGAAAAAATATACCGTATACAATATATCACGTTTTAGCAAGTAAACTTAGCGCTATTCAAGGGGTTTTATAACCGTAAGCAAGTCCGTAGTAGCGCTGGTTATAAAACCTCTCAAGTAATAGAAGATCTGGCTAAAGATTAACTTTTTGGTGTCCCAAATATTGACGATATGGCGGAACAGCAATTCGTTTACAGTATTATAAACTAAATAAAGAACTTGCCTTCAACTACTTTTTTACCAGTACCACCTATATAAAGTTCTATATCCTTTTCTTTTTTTGATATATACAATTCTATTAAACAAGGCATTTTTACAATCGTACCTTGCTCAGCTCGAAGGTGAATAAATTTTTGGTCATTATAATAATTTTGTGCAAGATATGCTCCAACAGCAGCGTTTCCCATTCCGCAAGCGGGATCTTCTATACCTTCTCTAGGGCACAAATTTCTAGTGTGAAAATCAAAATCCTCTCCATAAGTTTCAAATGTAAATACTTGCACTTCACGAACACCTAAATTCTCACACAACTCATGTAACAATTGAATATCACGTTTAACTGACATTAATGCGCTTAAAGAATTTACTGCTACTACTAAATATTTTACACCCAAATCAATCGTTTGAATTGGAAGATTGGAGGCAATATCTGCTTCATGAATTCCCAAAGTGTTAGTAATTACCTTTTTGCTTATTAATGGTGAAATGAATTTAGGAGAACTTTGCTTCATTTTTACAAGTACTTGATTTCTAACGGTTTCAATAACAATTTCACGTAGTCCATTTTGAGTTTCAATTTGATATGTATTCTTTTTATTAGGATCAATTTTCTTGGCATTCACTAAGGCAATACATGCTGCTATTGTTGGATGTCCAGCAAGCGATACTTCTTTATGAGGAGTAAAATAGCGAAATCGAAAATCCGCATTATAAGAAGAATAGACAAATACAGTCTCCACAAGGTTTATCTGCTTAGCGATGCTTTGTAAAGTATGATTGTCTAAACTGCTGGGTTCCAAAAAAATAGCAGCGGGATTTCCCATTAAATCTTCACCAGAGAAGCTATTAATTACCATGAATTCTTTTTCCAATTTAATTCCACACCCCAATATTTAGTCTGTAAACACTAATTTTAATATAAAACAATTTCTGTTGTAATTCTCTAAAATTTCGCAAAGAAATTTCTAAACTTCCATGTACTAATAGAATAATAAAATTTTCACTTAGGAAATAATCGAAAATCTTAGATTGATAAACATGTATTGCTACTCTGTTTTAAAAACATTTTATTTATCTGAATTGGCCCTAGCTAGTCAAAAGAAGAATTAGCGGGTGCTAACATTCAATCTTTTCAATAAATTAAGCCTTGCATTTTGTGAGTACATGTTTGGGTTATTTTTACCATTTATATAAATCCATTTTGATTTTTCAACATATATGTCGTTACTATACAGACCCAAACACGCCATATAAAAAACATGGACAGCGTTTTTTATGAATGTTTTATGTTGAAAAGGAAAAAGAAGGTTATTGGTTAGTAAGAGCGAAGTAAATGATTGTGTATATTCTAAATCTTTATGAAAGGTATGGAATATACACATCAAAAAATGCATGATGATATCAAAAAAGCACTACATAATTATATTATCGTTAACTATATTTCGGATATGCACTACATGTCAACTACTCACCACTTAAACGCTAACACGTTTTGAAGTGGGGGCTTGAAAAAAGCCTGGATTGTTTAGCCTCAGTCTTTCGTGGACTCCGTTCGTAGGTTGTTGCATACCAAGAATGATTCCCTAGTTCTTGGCTCTATGGTGGCTCTATAACAGTTCTGATTGGGAAGGAACGGTCAACCACATGCTTTCTTATATAAGAAGTTGCTAACACCTACAAACATTGGCGAAGGGAAACTACATCCTGATATGGATGGGCAAAACATGTGTGTATTTGCCAAGAGTTATTTTAGGCTATGCCTAACCGAAATTCATCCCTATCTTACCGCTGGGCTCTTGCCCGTCACTCGCTTGAAGGTGGGGACTTCTTTTGAAAATACGTTAAAAAAAGAAATAGTAGGAAAGGACTTTTATCTATGAATCGAATTGCTATCGTGGCGGCATGGGAACCAGAGCTTACGTATTTACATAAATATTATCCAAGCTATCGGAAAGAAAAACGAGCAGCTTGGGAATTTCATTTTCATAATCTGAACGGCATCGAATTGATTTCTGTCATAACTGGAGTTGGAAAAGTACAATGTGCAAGTTGTGTTCAGCTTCTTATTAGTGAATTTCAACCAGAGCAGCTCTTTATGACAGGTATTTGTGGAAGTTTATCAAACAAGGTGAAAAACGGTGATATTGTGGTCGCCACTAAAGTTCTGCAACATGATGTAACAGGAGCGGGAACGGGAACAGATCCGTTTGATTTATATACGGGCAGAGCAGCAAGTATTCAACCTTCCAAACAGCTGATTAAAGAAATGAAAAAGTTGCAATTTGTTTACAACTCTCATTATGGTACATTTGTTTCGGGTGACCAGCGTATTCGTAGTTCAGAAACGAGAGAATTACTTCAGACAGTATACGGAGCACTTGCGGTAGATCAAGAAATTGCTGCATTTTCTTACGTTTGTTATGTGAATGAAAAACCATTTCTTTGTTTAAAAGCTGCTTCAGATCAAGCGAATGATAAAACAGTAGAAGAACAAAAGGTGTTTAAAATGTTAGCTTGTGAGAAAGCATGCGAATATATGTTGGCATTTTTACTGCATTCATTAAAAGAAATTAACGTGTAGAAATTTCATTTATGGTATTTTAACTATTTGGTTATAAATATTTTAGAAAAAGTATTTGGGGTAATGGAGATGCAAATGAAAAAAAATATACAAATAGTTGGCACGATTATATTTTTTGTAATTATCTTCATGATTGTTTTAATTCGGAAAACAGATACAAGTTATGAATTTAAAAAATCTACAACGAAAACAAATAATAATGCGGTTTCTAATAGAATATATGGCTATATTTTACTTAAGGGAGATACTGTGTTTTTCATTGAAGAGAAGCTTATAAAAGACGAATATGACAGAAAACACTTAGAGGAAAGATTAAAAAGGAAAATTCCTGCTGACGCTATTTTACACTTTACTAATCTAAGTTTAGGAAAAGAATTACAAACAGGTGACAAAGTTAGAATAAAGTATAGTGAAATGCTTGAATCTTATCCTGCAAAGATACGGGTTATAAAGCTGGAGAAAATTCATTCAATATTTGAGAATACAGATGTGGATTTGAAATGAAGTTTGATAAAACGGTTTATTAAGTACAATGGAGGACTGTATTGTGGGGAAAAGTTTATCAGAAATGTCACTTGAAGAATTGTGGGAACTGTTCCCGATTATTCTGAAAGAACATAATTCGATATGGAAAGATTGGTATTTACAAGAAGAAAAATTGCTTAGCAACATAATCGGTAATCAATATATTAAACGAATAAATCATATAGGAAGTACTTCTGTTAAGGGATTATTGGCAAAGCCAATGATAGATATATTGCTGGAAATAGCTGAAGACTGCGATTTGAAATTTTTAGTAAGTGTGTTAGAGAAAAACGGATATATCTTCGAAAAGCAACCCCAAAAGCCAGCACCTCATATAATGTTTATGAAAGGTTATACAGAAAAGGGATTTGCTGAAAAAGTATTTCATCTTCATGTTAGGTATATAGGCAATTGGAATGAATTGTATTTTAGAGATTTTTTACAACTACATAAAGATGTTGCCGTGGAATATGGTAACTTGAAAATGCGCTTAATGGATAAATATGAACGTGACAGAGACGGATATACAGAAGCAAAAACAGAATTTGTTAACAAATATACTAAAATTGCGAAAATGGAATTTGAAAACAAATATAACCCGAACTAATGAGAATTTTAATCAATTTTTTTTCGAAAGGGATCCTTTTTATTTTTTTTGTAAATTACTGGTTGTGAGATATTTTTGTTCAAATTTTATTCTAAAACTACAGTTGCAAAAAGTGTATAATTATAGAATAAACAAAAGTGGCTATGTCTATTGAAATATGGGGGAATAATTGTTTTTTTCATAAAATATGGACGGAAATTCAGTTGTTAAATAAAAAGAAAGCATGAGGAATATATGCAACTTATCCAATGTACTAAAAAATTAGCCGGTGAAATGAAAATAAAAGTTCAAAAAGTAGATGCTGCTGATTTCAATCCACTATATTGTTGGCATGCAAACCTTTTTAAGATTGGCCGAAAAAAATGTGTAATGTTTATGAATAACGCTACAAGATATCACTTTGTTATTTATGGCGTATTAAAGAAAGACTTGCAAAACTTACACCTTGTATTTAAGAAGAATTTAACCACAAACTTATTATTAGATGGAATTGATCCTGAGATAATTGAACAGTACTTAAATCAAGATTCAATTGTACAATTTGCAGCAACAAATAATCGAAGTATTATTTCACAAATAAATGAGTCTATTTTCGCTGTAGATCATTATTTTTATCATGAGTTAGTTGAAAAGAAGCAAGAGTTTATAGATTTAGCCGCAATGAATCAATGGCTGAACCATCAAATAATGCTAAAGTTATCGAAATATCCAGTTGAGATGATGAGAGATGTACTTGAAGGGATAAAGAAATAGTAGTTATCCTATAAACCTTCAGTAAATACAAAATAGTAAATAGAGAAAGATACTAACTAGAAGAAATTTAGTCTATTCCGAAAGATATCTCGACAAGGGTTGAGTATGTCTTTTTTTTACATATTTCGATAGTGAAGAATGGCGTCTAGTTTGATTTATTAATTGAATTTTTAAACAAAATAACGTATTATGTTTTTTTGAAACTAAATACATTATAATGGATAGGAAAGATTCTTAGTAAAGAGGTTAGGGAAATGGATAAAGTATACAGCGATTTATTGAATATATTAGATGATAATAAAGTTAAAAAAGATGAGCCGTTAAAACGATACACTTTTACTAAAACGGGTGGAAATGCGGATTATTTTGTTTTACCTACTACGTATCAAGAGGTACAAAACGTAATAAAATACGCAAATCGAAATAATATAGAATTCACTATTTTAGGAAATGGTTCAAACATCATTATTAAGGATGGCGGCATTAGAGGGATTGTTCTAAATTTAACTAAATTAACTAATATCTCATTGGAAAGTAATAAAATAATTGTTCAAAGCGGGGCAACCATTATTGATACTTCGAGATTTGCATTGGAAAATCATCTAACTGGATTAGAATTTGCTTGTGGAATTCCAGGAACAGTTGGGGGAGCAGTATACATGAATGCAGGAGCATATGGCGGCGAAGTATCAGATGTTATTGCAAGTGTATTAGTTCTAACTAGAGATGGCGAAATTCTTAATTTAAATAAAAATGATTTAGAATTAGAATACAGAAACAGTTCCATTTCTAGAGAAGGGCATCTTGTGCTAGAAGCGACATTTGATTTAAAAGAAGGCGATTACAATAAAATCAAAGAAAAAATGGATGAATTGACATTTTTGCGTGAATCAAAACAACCATTAGAATATCCTTCTTGTGGCAGTGTTTTTAAACGTCCTCCAGGTATGTTTGCTGGTAAGTTAATTCAAGATAGCGGGTTGCAAGGAAAACAAATAGGAGATGCCCAAGTATCTACTAAGCACGCTGGATTTATCGTAAATGTAGGTGAAGCGACAGCGAGTGATTATGTAAAACTTATCCGTTATGTACAGGAAACGGTAAAATCTAAATTTAGCGTAGAATTAGAAACAGAAGTAAAAATTATTGGAGAAGAATTAATATCTTAATGGTAGGCACCTCTCGAAATGAGAGGTGTTTTTTTTTTGGCTAATTGGCCGGTAGTAAAACATCTATTTATTTTTGTACCCTCCAATATCCTTTTATTGTAAAATACTTATAGATGGGAGGAATATACATGAAATTTGAAGATAACAGATTATCAGGAATTCAGCTAGGTGCTTTACTAGTGACAGAAGATCATAGATATTTGGTGATTAAGAAAAATGATCATTATTCTCTACTCAATGTTGAAACGATGGAGTGTAGCATATTAGAAGTCGCTTTGGAGCATATTGAAGAAGTGATGGCAGAAGATTTGCAGGAAACAGTGAAGCAAATTATTCCTGCTGAGCATTTGAAACTTGTTGCAAAGAATATTGTATGAAAGGGTGCCTTAGACTTGGATGATACTGAATATTTAGTTATTAGTAATTTGGAAGCGTTACAACAACAATTTAAAGATTTATTACAAACAGAGATTCAATGTAGTGAGGAACTTGAAGGTTGGTTGAAAAGGCAGTCTCGACTTTTAGACGAAGTAGAAGAGCAGCTTAAACAACATTATATTCAATTTCAGTGCAACACCCATGACCAGCAAGCGAAAGAGGCTTTCGATTTTGATCAAAAGCATGTGCAGCCATTAGTGAAACGATACAAAAGCTTGCTAGACAGTAAATACTATGAATCTCCATTTCGTTTGCAGCTAGATCCAAAACATTTCGGTTTATTGAATAAAAAAGTAGAAAATTCAATTCGTTTGTTCAATGAAAAAAATATAGATTTAGAAATTGAAGAAGATGAGTTAGTAACGAAATATTTCGAGATTACGGGTAACTTAACCGTAATGTGGGAAGGTGAAGAAAAGCCGTTAAGCGACATGGAGGTGTATCTTCAAGATCCTGAACGTACGGTTAGAAAAAATACAATGACCCTTATTCAAGAAAGCATGTTATCAGTTGAAGAGGATCTTCAAATCATTATGGATAAATTAATTGCATTGCGACATCAAAAAGCTCAAAATGTAGGTTTGCCAAATTATCGCGACTATATGTTTAGAAAATATGAACGGTTTGATTATACAGCAGCGGATTGTCTTGAGTTAGCAGAAGCAATGCGTCAATATGTTGTTCCGTTACAGAAGAAGCTTCAAGAAAAACAGCAAAAAACTTTGGGGTTACGTACTTTTAGACCTTGGGATATTAGAGCTGTTCCAATAAACGAGAAGCCTTTACAACCAGTACAAAATGTAGACGAGTTAGTAAAAGGTACTTTTCATATTTTAGAAAAGGTTGATTCTCGTTTTTCGGCATTATTACATGAGATGAAAGAAAAGAATCTTTTAGATTTAGAGAGCCGTAAAGGGAAAGCTCCGGGTGGTTTTTGTGAATCCTTACCCGCCTCTAAACAATCGTTTATTTTCATGAATTGTTGTAACACACAAGACGATGCTGTGGTTCTGTTACATGAAATGGGTCATTGTATACATAATGAACTCATTGAACTAGGGCCATATCGAAATGTCCCAATGGAATCAGCAGAATTGGCGAGCACAACAATGGAACTCCTAACGATGGAGTATTGGAATACGTTTTACCCAAGTGGGGAAGATTTCAAAAGAGCAAAGCGTGAACAACTCCGATTGATGATACAATATTTACCCATCATTACTGTAGTTGATCAATTCCAGCATTGGATGTATGAGAATCCAAACCATACGCATGTGGAAAGAAGAGCGAAATTCAAAGAACTAGCGAGAACATATGACTCTAGCTTTGTGAATTGGGAAGGGTATGAAAATTGGTTAGAGACAACGTGGTTGTCTATTTTACACATTTTCGAAGTTCCTTTTTACTATATCGAGTACGCAATTGCCCAAATAGGTGCCCTGCAGATGTACAAGCAATATAAAGAGAATCCAAAACAAACTTTAATTCATTATAAACAAGCGTTATCTTTAGGAAGTACAAAATCAGTAAAAGAAGTGTATGAAGCGGCAGGTATTCGTTTTGACTTTTCGGCGCAAACAATTAAAGAGTTGATGGAGTTTGTGGAGAAAGAGTTGGAGTTATTTGAGGAAGAGTAATAAGGTGTTGAGGTTTTAAATTGCAGTAAATATTTTATTATTAGTCAATAAAGGAAGAATATAATGTACTCTATCGGTAAATTTTCTAAAATATGTAATGTTCCTGTTAAAACATTACGCTATTATGATGATATTGGTTTACTAACACCTTCTTACATAGATCCTGTAACAAACTATCGGTATTACGACTATGAAAAAATTCAAGTTATGAAAAAAATTATGCTTTTAAAAAGTTTTCAATGCTCCTTATCTACTATTAAGGAATTAATTGAAAGTGCTAGTCGATTGCAATGGACAAGCGTATTAGAACATAAAATTTGTGATCTTGAATATCAAAAAGAGCAAATTTCTAAACAAATAGAAGAAATGAAAATGTTAAAAATGCAAATAGAAAAAGAAACTTCTATAATTCCAGGACCTGTTTTATCTAGCTGTTATATTGAAAATCGAAAGGAAATAACAGTCTATGCTATTCGTAAGAGAATAAAGATAAAATTTATAGATCAATTGGTTAAAAATTTATTTGATCGAGTTTATGCTTTTAATCTTGTAGTTAACGGAAAGTTAATGTCTATCTTTCACGAAAGAGATTTGAATCAAAAAGAGGCGGATGTAGAGCTACTTCTTCCGGTAAATGATACGAATAAGATAGACGGCTGTAAAATTTTAGCTAGTGGGATATACGCGTGCACTACTGTTAAAGGTCCTTATTCAGAATTGGATGTAGGATATAAAGTGTTGGAAAGTTGGATAAGAGAACAGAATCTAACTCAGATAGGAAAAGGGATAGAGATTTATGAAAAAGGACTTGTTCCGTCCAATTTTAATATAAGGGATATAAGGCCAGATTTAAACAGACATCCATCAGAATTTATCACCAAAATATGTATACCAGTTAACAAGAATTAGAGTTAGCTAACAATTTTTTTACAAAAACAGAGTAAACCCTCCAGTAACTGGAGGGTTTATTATTTATATATACAAAGAAATACACAATGGAGGGAATAATAATGTATCATCCGAGATTAAAAGGAAATGCTTATGAAGCCGGAAAGCATTATGCAAAAATCCTTTATAAAAATGGATTTCGGTTTCCAAAAGTAACTGAAGAAAAATTAAAATTTGGAGAGGCCGCAAGCCTATTCTTAGTGAATTTGATCCGAATGTTGTGAAGGAAATACAAGGATTTGCTGATGGCTGCCATTCTTCTTTTGAAGAAGTCAGTTCTTTTCTGTTAAGTATAGGAGTATTTGAATTGAACGGTCAATGTAGTATTTTTTCAGCTTTTAATGGAAGCGAAATGATTATTGGGCGTAATTATGATATGCTCTTTAATTTGAAGAAAACTACTGAGTCCTCATTCGTTTGTTTTGAGGATAAAAATAAATATCTTGGTCATTCGGATTGTTTTATTGGAAAAGTTGATGGGATAAATCAATATGGTTTATTTGTCGGAATTACATCGGTTCCTTATGAAAGAATTCAGCCAGGATTGAATTTTTATTTTGCCGTTAAATACATTTTAGAAAATTGTTGTACTGTAGAGGAAGGTATAGAAGTATTGAAAGGTTTTCCAAGTTCGGTTGCTAATAACTACTTATTAGCGGATTCATCAGGAAAGATGGCTGTTGTAGAGATTACTCCTAACGACTATAATGTACGCTTTCCTACTAATAATTATATCCATTGCACAAATCATCATGAAAATACATCAGCATGTGAAAGTTGGAATTGGAGCAAATCAAAAGAACGTTTTGAAACTTTAGAATTACGTCTTAAAGAAAACGTAAATCAAATAAACCTTTCTATTGCACAATCAATTATGTCGGAAACGAAAGGACATGTTTGTTTAAATTTAAAAGAACATAATTTTGGTACGCTTTTCTCTGTTGTAGCAAATTTAAATACATTAGATGTAAGGAGAGCGGAAGGGCAACCAAATAGGGCAAAATACATATCAGATAGACGATTAATAGATGCGATTTTAAAGGAGAGATAAATATGAATATATTTCAAGCCTACTTTTCTTTTCTTGAAGGAAATAGTTATGAGATTGGTAGAAGGCAAGGAGAAGAAATAAAAAAGAATCCTTATGCAATGAATGTACTTGTATCATCTGAATCAATAGATGAAAGTAAATTTAAAAATATGAAAAAGTTAATTGAGCAGTACTGTCCTGGTTTAAATGAAGAACTAGAAGGATTTGCAGATGCACTTGGTGTAAAGTCTAGTTATCTGAACTTTTACGATGAAGTTTGGTTACAATCAGGAGGATGTAGTTTAGGTGCTATTTTACCGTCTAAAACAATTGACAATAAAACTTATGTCCTTAGAAACTACGATTTGTCACCAGCAATATCTGATATGAGACTATGCACGACAAAAGTTCAAGGTAAATACAGTCATACTGGATTCTCTGTTTCTTACTTTGGTCGAAGTGAAGGCTTAAATGAGAAGGGGTTCTGTGTAGCTTTTGCCTCATGTGGTATTCCAGTTGGAAAGCATATAGGAATGAAAAAGCCCGTCACCAAAGGACTGCAATTTATGGTAATAGTGAGAGCCTTACTTGAAAATTGTAAAAATGTTGAGGAAGGAATTCGGTGTTTAGAGGACATGCCTATTGGAGCGAATATGAATTTACTCTTAGCCGATGCAAATGGTGAAGCAGCTTTATATGAAACGTATGATGGCGCTAAAGCTGTAAGAAAAACGGATCGCGACTATTTAATCGCAACGAATCATGCTCTATTTCCTGAAGTTGAAAGTCTTGAATTAGGAAGATTCGTTCATTCACAACTACGATTTAATATTTTAGAGCATAAGTTTAGTGCGAGTGGTAAAAGATCTGTTGGCGAATTACAGAAACTCATTTCTACTGAATTTCCAGAGGGGTTGTCCGTTCATAATTACCAAGAAAATTTTGGAACTGTTCATTCAGTATTATTTAATCTTACTGATTGTCAGCTTGAATTTTCCTTTGGGTCACCGGTGCAAAATAAGATATATAAGATTGGCGTAGGTGATAGTTTTTTGAAAACATCGTTACCAGTTAAATTTCAGAATAGAGAATACGGAACAGATTTTTGGAGAGTTTCAAAATAGGGGGATTGGTAAAGTGAGAATATCTACATTACAAAGAGAGGTTAGAGAGTTTAGTAAAAGTAAAGGTTTTGAGAACGCAACGATTGAAGAAAGAACCTTATTTTTGGTTACAGAAATAGGAGAGGTCGCCCAAGAAGTTTTAAAAATCTCTTCCAAACCTGATTCTGAGAATAGTAATGAATTAAAGGAACAATTAAGTTTTGAAATTTACGATGTGGTATGGAATCTTTTTGATCTTGCTAACAAACTTGATATTGACTTAGAAGATGCATTTAGAAAAAAGAGTGAGATAAATAAATATAGACATTGGGATGTATAGAAAAAATTAGCTTATATACTTTACTTAAATTGATTTCACTTGAAATAACGGACAGTAAGGTTTTTTTATCCCGCTACTTTAAGGGCAGTAAGACTCCCACTCAAGATTCTGGGAAAACATTGTCCAGCTCCAGTGGCTAGAATGTTCGGTGGCTTCGCTTCTTCCTACGAGGTAAAAACTCCTCTACATTAGAAGCTCCATCCCCCTCACATTCTGAACGAGCCACTTCCGCTTTTCTTAAGAAGATAGGTGGGAGATAACTTCCAGTAAGAGCCCGATTGGGTGGGCTTTCCATCAATGGGGATGAAGAAAAACCCCCGCTGATGGAAGTTTCACTTTATTCAAATATAGGTATAGGACAGTTTAGGTATAAATGTTATAATTTGGTGACGAACTATTGGAGTAGTCCCTCTTTAATTAACGGATGTGATTCTAGTACAAGGAATTGTGTCCTTTTTATTTATCATCAAACATTTACACTCATATTTTTTCTCATGCCTAGGATTATTAATAACGAGAAATAGGGTGACAGTTTCTTTTGTAAGAGGGGAACTTTTAAAATACTAGCAAAGTTGTTGCTGAATTAGAGGAGGGAGAGAGTTGCTTGTTTTTATAAAGCTTCTTATATTTATTTCAATTCCTGTGTATGCCTTTTTTAGGACGTTTCAGAATTTTATATTTATAAAGGAGAAATCGCAAGATGTAAAGGATAAACCAGTCATAATCAAAGCGATAGATGTTTATACCTCTATAATTATTTATTGTTTATTTATGCTTGGTTTTTTTCTAAATGGAATGGCAGCAGGTGCTGGTAAGTCATTGCATATTTTTGAAATGACTGGTGCTAAGGATAATGGATATGCTTCTCTTGCAAATGAATATGTAGTTTCAGTAATTGTCTTATTAACACTAGGTATGATTAGCTTTTGGATTGTAAGCTTTACTTATGGGGATCTTCCCCCGCTTGTTTATGTGGTATGCAGTACATTAATGATATTGAATATCATATTTGCAGTTGCTTATCTCACTCATACAGTCTGCTCACATGATGGTGAAGAATTTTCGATTTTCTTTCTGCAAACCAGCTTTCTATCATTGCTTTTTTTATATATCGCAAGTTTGAAAGAATCTCTAAAGCATTTTCTTGATAGCCAGCATGAAAAAGAGATTGAGTACAACAATAAATGTATGTTATTTCTCTTAAGGATATGTAATAACTATCAAAAGATGTCAAAACTATGGGCTATCAGCTTATTTCCAGTCCTGATTATCATCCAGCTCATTTTGGTACTGTTTGGACAACGACCAGATAGCCTTATTCGTGTGTTTCTTGAAACAAGCTCTTTCAACTATTCGAATATCCCGGCGCCAAAGCCAGAAATAGTGAAGGGTGACGGACATTATTTGTGTACTGTCTCTGCTAGAGGGCATAAAAAGTTGGTCAAGCCAGTCAGGGCAGGTATTAGAGCTGGAGCAAGAATCCCTGTGAACCGCCAGCTACTAATTGCCAATGCATTTGAGAATATTCTTGAACAATATGTTCCAAACTTACATAAAGCTATTCGTAACTTTTATGACAAGTATGGCTATCCAATCAGCAGACACATCAATTCAAAGTGGTCCGCAGACATCATTTATCTTATTATGAAGCCTTTGGAATGGTTATTTCTTGTTGTGTTGTATGCGGTGGACAAAAATCCAGAAAACAGAATTCATATACAGTATAGTGAGTTGAGGAAGTGAAATAACTAGAGACGGTTTGACATGATGACATTCCATACTTATTTTGTTGTAATGATTGATTAATTCAAAATGAAAAGAGATAAAAGTGTTCTTTAACTAACAATAAGAGTCATAAGATTAATCGTTTGGAAAGAAATAGCTTTTACTTTATTATAGTATTAAAAATACTGAAAATTCGGAGTGGATGATAATGGAATGCTTAATAGGGGATGTAAAAGTTCATTATGAAATTTATGGTTCTGGAAAACCAATTATCATGCTTCATGGTTTTTCTCCTGATCATAGACTAATGTCAGGTTGTATGGAGCCTATTTTTTCACAAAGAGAAGGTTGGAAACGAATTTATATCGATTTACCAGGCATGGGACAAACGAGGGGGCACGAATCTATTCAAAATTCAGATGGAATGTTAGATCTTGTTTTAAATTTCATAGATACGATTATTCCAGACGAATCTTTCTTAATTGCAGGCGAATCATATGGCGGATACATAACTAGAGGAGTTATATCCAAAAGAAAAGAAAAAATAGATGGCGCGGCATTTATTTGTCCTTTGATTATTCCGGATATAAGCAAGAGACAGCTTCCTCCGCATACGGTTATTTATCGAGATGAAAAGTTTTTATCTCAGTTAAGTACGGAGGAATGTGAGAATTTTAGTTCGAATTTTGTAGAGCTTAATGAATATAATTGGCAACGTTATCTTGAAGAGATTATATCAGGAATTAAAATAGCAGATGAGGCGTTTTTAACAAAGTTAAAGGAACAATATGCTTTTTCGTTTGATGTGGATAGTCAGTTATCGCTGTATGAAAAACCAAGCCTCTTTTTATTGGGTAAACAGGATTCAGTAACAGGCTATAAAGATGCTTGGGAGTTGCTTGATAAATTTCCCCGGGCCACTTTTGCAGTTTTAGATAAAGCGGGACATAACTTGCAGATTGAGCAAGATGTTTTATTCCATTCGTTAATAAATGAATGGTTAGATAGAGTAGAAGAAAAATGATTATAGAAAGTTTTTTAAGTTTAATATTTGGAACATGTAATAGTTTAACGAAATCAGCTATTAATAAAAATTTCTATTATTTGGACGTAATACAAGTAAGCTTGTTCGCCAATCTTGTCGCTTCAAAGATTAAAATGTGTTGACAGAAAAAGTAATTAGGTGCCATATTATAAATATGACTAACATAGGCTAGTAAAGCTAGCCTATTTTTACTGTTATATAGTTAGTTCCCTAATTATATAATGCTAAAAGTAATTGGTGAATGACTTGAAAGAAGAAAGAAGGTACATATATGAGCAATATGAAAGATTCGGAAAAAGCGGAAGATGCTTATGCTGTTCCGCCTTCTGGTTCCGATATGAAAGTAACAAATTACAATGATACTGTTCCTTCACTTATACAATCTAAGCGTCAAATTGATCGTTACAATTTAGACGTTGACGCACAAGCTGTTCTCGTTGCGACTAGGCTAATGGCAGCGGGAGCTAAGCTTGGACATGCCACGGAGATTCATTTCTCTAGATTCGGTTTATCAACAGGGCGCTATCGTTTACTGGCAGACCTTGAAGATAACGAAGGGGAAGCGTTACCTTCGCAACTGGCGGAACATCTAGGTGTCACACGTGCTACTGTGACAGGCCTAATCGATACCCTTGAGAGAGATGGTCTCGTATCCCGGCGACCTAGTTCAAAAGATGGTCGGCAGAAATCGGTCATTTTAACGGAGCGAGGAGCAAAGAAGCTTCGTGAAATGGCTCCAGAGCATTTCGCAAGGCTAGAAGCCATGGTCGGCCTACTTAGTATCGAGGAGCGCAGTGTATTTCTTGATTTGCTTAGCCGAGTGACAGAAGGCATCTCAGCACTTACAGAAGAACTAGATGAAACATATTAGCAATAATTAGAAAGGGCTAGTAGAGCTAGCCTATTTTTCCTTTTATATAGTTAGGTTCCTAATTATATAAAAGGAACTGCTGAAAGCATTTAAAAAGAAAGGAGGTGAATACATGAGAAATATAAAATATCCGGATAAAATGGAAGGTGTATATGCTATTACGGATACGGGTACCAAGGCAAAAACTTTTGTATTATGGCGTGAAGTATTAATGGCTTATGTTGCCCCAGTCATCATGGCAGGGATTGGGGGACTGATTACCGGTAGCAAGGACCTTCAAATTGCTGCATTGACAACAATTGGAGGAACATCAGCCATAGTAGCTTTGATACTTGGTCTTTGGTTAGAGAGACGAGGAATTCATAATCAATGGCTTATCGGTGTAAATCACTTAGTTGTGATGGTAGTTTTCACATTAATCGGGGCTGCGATTGGCATTTTTGCTGCGTGGATGACAACTTTTTTAATGGGAGTGTTCGGGCCGTTCAACCACTTTGTCTGGCTCAATCGGGTGTGGATTGATTTTCCGCTATCTGCAGTAATTGCGAGTGCAATGATAACATGGCGGTGGCGTATGAACCTTAAAAAAATATTTCATTCAAAGGAGAATAGAAGATGATTGTTATGATTGGGGCAACGGGTATGATTGGCGGTGTACTTTTGAAACGTTTAGTTAACCAGAGTATTCCTGTTCGGGCACTGAGTAGAAATCCTGAAAAATTGCGTATCCAGATTGGAGATTTAGACCAGTCACTTATTGAAATAACATTGGCTGATGCAGCTGAACCTGAATCGTTGCGCCGTGCGTTTACAGGGGCGAACCAGCTTTTTCTTGTGATGTCTAACAGTCCTAGACAAGTTGAACTGGAGACTTCAATTATTCGTATTGCTGCAGAAGTCGGAATTGAGCACATCGTAAAAGTATCTAGTCCAGCTTTTAATCAAAACGCTCCAGTAGCAGTAGCAAGATGGCATCATGAAATTGAGAAAACTCTAGCTGAATCTAGTATTACTCATACTGTGCTACGCCCATATGCGTTTATGCAAAACTTACTACGCTTTGCACCGACAATTGTAACGCAAGATGTTTTCTACGGTTCTATGGGTAATACTGCATGTAACTTCATTGATTGCCGTGATATTGCAGATGTTGCTGCAGAAGTTTTGACTAACAGTAAGGTAGCTGGCAAAGTATATACACTTACCGGCTCTGAAGTATATAGCTATCCACAAATTGCAAGCAAACTATCCGTTCTATTAGGTCGGCCAATTCGCTATATCAATATGGACCCTCAAGTATTACGACGTAATCTAATCGAGCATGAACACATGCCTCCGTGGCTTGCAGATCACGTTTTAGAAATTCAAGCTATGTCTGTGATACTGCCAGAAAGACCTACGGATACTGTGAAACAGTTGCTTGGTAGAGAGCCCTGTAAGTTAGATGACTTTTTGTGTGAGAATATAGAAAATTTCCAGTAAGAGAAAACAAAACAAGTTGAATGAGAACGAAAATGATTTTTAGTTATAGAAGGGATAGCGCCACATCACTATGAAGCTAAGAAAAGCAAATATCCCAAAATGAGAAAATTAACATCTCCAGGTGAAATGTACAATTTTTTTGTTTTGGGGGCGTTATAAAATTTTTAAGTTGATGGATATGTGACTATCCCCCTATACATTGAAACCACTTATAAAACCGAAAAAATATGGATTAAATTACCATTTAGTGATATAATTAACTATATTCATATGTTGACTCTCCACTATGGAGCTGACGCTAGCTGTACTACTCCTTCTGGTTGCCATTGTATTAAGAGCTGTAAGTTACAAAACAATAAATACGACGGAGGCGATGTCTATGAAACCACTTTTAAAATCCATGCTTAACATTCAATTGGCTGTAACAGTTGTATTTGAAACTCTTTGGGCAGGAATTGTTGGTGTCGTAGCGGGCAGTGAGCATATGAATGTAGAAGCACTTGTTCAATAATTTTATTAAAAGTCAAGGTATTACTTGGAATGTTTGATAATAACACATTACAATATAATGTTAGACATTACATTGTATAAAAAATGAAGGATAGGTGAGCATAATAAAATTTGCTTTAACTATCCTTTTTTGTACTACAAATGACCTCGCTTAATATAACAAAAATAATGAATGTGTTGTATTAATCCCGATAGAAACCACTTTTAATCCGGCGTTTTATCTTTTCGAAATTAGTCTCAATTTTTTGAGGTGAATTTTTATTTATTTGAATATTAATAAATGTATATAATGTTATTTTTTTCTAAAAAATGTTATCATTATCTATGTTATATGGCAATTCATGTAAGAGGAGATAAAGAACTTGAAGGATGGAACTAAAGTGATTAGTGATTTGAAAAATGCAGCCTTATATTCATTAAAAGGCCATTGGGGATTAGAAACAGGATTATTATGTCATTCCCATAATTGGTAGTTCTATGGTTGGAGGAACACTATTTGCGCTGTATGGCTTATTTGGTTGGATGATGGGCCCTCTCTACTTAATTTTAGTAAATAGAGATAATATTATGGAAGGAAAAACAGTTATCTAGTAGAGACTACATTAGATGCAAAATGAATGAGATATGAAAAGGAGTTGGACACGGTGATTTATGATAAGGCAAAGTACTATTATGATGATCTTCCAGAGGATTTGCCAATTGAACAAGCATATGTACATACTGGTATGTTTCTTGGGTGGATAGTTGAAAATAATTTATTTAGTAAAGAATTTGAAGAAAAGTCTCAAGATGATATTAATAGGTTTAAGCTTAGACAAATCACTGGTACGCAAATCTATATGAAGTGGGGTGGTGTGTTTGCAGACGACATGTTAAATGATGAGGGCAATCAATTTGCAATGTATTACTTTAATAACGATAAACGTTGGAAGTATATGGATAATTATATGGATGTTTTTGTAGATGCTGGCGAAACACTTTATCATGTACAAGATACTTGGGAAAATTATTTTGAATTAAAAGAAGAGATTGATTATAGCTATATGTTTTGGAAAAACAACATACAGAAACTGTAACAACTTATTATCGAAAAAAATATTAGTTACGAAATACGAAAAAACAGTATATAGAGAGGTTGATAGAGGAGTTGACGTTTTAGCACCTGAAGGCGAACGTGTTGGATGATATGGTAGCGGAGTTAGAAGACTAACGGTATAGTGGCGTAAAATTAAGACTGCCTGTAACGGGTGGTCGATTTTTTTATTCGATCACTGTAACTTTTGAATAAAGTTTGATAAAAACAGTGGTTTTGCATTATATATTAAATTCTTGTTTGGGAACATAATGGTTTCTGGTTGTACTCTCGCAGGTTGGAAAGGGGAATGTTTTACTGGCCAACTGGGCATCTCCAACTGACGGAAAGCCCGTCCAATCGGGTACATGCCAGCAGTTATTCCTGCCTACTCTTCTTTGTTCCCTGAGAATCTTAAGTTAGGGGATCTTAATGCATGTCAATGAAAAATATAACAAGAGTAGCGTCTACAGATAGCGCTGCTCTTTTTTGCATGAACTTTATAATTAAATACCCCGAATTTCCTATCTAAATTTTCTGCAATTTCAGATAGGAGGTTGTGTACTATTATCACTAGAATTATATAAAAGTCTCAAAAAAATAGGGATGGGGAGTGGTATTTTTGAAAAAGAAGGTTTTATCTTCAACATTAGCTTTATCTATAGCTTTAGGGGCATTTGCGACATTAGGCACGTCACATACATATGCAGCAGAGCAAAAAATTCAATACAACCAAGAATTTCAGACACCATCTTATATTGGGGAAGAGTGGAAAGCACCGAAAGGACTAGATAAAAAAGAAACTGTGTTCGAGTATTTAAAGAGTAAGAAAGACATGTTTAAATTAGCAGGAAATATAGAGAGACATTTTGAAATCGTTAGAGAAGAAAAAGACGCAGAAGCAGAAACAACGCATGTAAATGCAGAAAAAGTATACGACTATTATAAGAAAACATTTTATCGTAATTCCTTTGATAACGAAGGAGCGAAGTTAATTTCTTTTGTTCACGTAGGGGAAAACTGGAATAACGCTGTGTGGAACGGTGTGTCTATGGAGTATGGTGATGGAGATGGAAAAAAATTCACTTCATTTTCTGCAAGCTTAGATGTTGTTGCCCATGAGTTAACACATGCTGTAACAGAGTATACAGCAAATTTAGAGTATCAAGATGAGTCTGGTGCATTAAACGAATCGTTTTCGGATATTTTCGGTGCGATGGTAGACCGTGATGATTGGGAAGTGGGAGAAGATATTTATACACCGGATATATCAGGAGATGCGATGCGTTCCTTAAGTAATCCTGCTTCTATTCCAAACCCATTAGAACCAACTGAAGGTTATCCAGATCATTACAGAAAATTTTACACTGGTCCATATGATAATGGCGGTGTTCATATTAACAGTAGTATCAATAATAAAGCAGCATATTTAGTGTCTGAAGGTGGCACGCATTATGGTGTGGAAGTAAATGGTGTTGGCCGCGAAGCTACAGAAAAAATTTACTATCGTGCCCTTACAAAATATTTAACTGCAAACTCTAACTTTAACATGATGCGCCAAGCTGCACTTCAAGCTGCAGAAGATTTATATGGTAAAAACTCTAAAGAAGTACAGGCTGTAACGAAGGCTTATAATGCAGTTGGTATAGAATAAGACATGAAAAAGACCTGATATATAAGGTCAGGTCTTTTCTTATTGATCAATCGCGAATGCCCAGTGCAATTTTCGCTACGCCTTTATAAACTTATAAAGTATTCATTAAACGATATTGTAAATCTAGGCATTATCATCATAAGTAAAGAGCCTATTTTATTTTATATCTAAAATAAAATAGGCTCTCTCATAACTCGATAAATATATATTTGACGATTACGTTTATATACCCGCATTTCCAGTTATGGTTTTTTTGTATGGCTGGGGACGACCCAACAAAAGAGCATCATGATCCTAGTTTATATTTAGCTTTTGATATAGCAAACAATTTAGGTGTTACAGTTGATCAATTATTTTTGTATGAGGGGCAGGAGGAAAAATGAGTACAAGGAAAATTGGTACCATAATATGTGGGATTGCTACTGTAATTGTAATTGTCTTTACTATTTATAAAATGATAGTAGGTAAAGAAGTTGGATTTAACGAAATTGTTGCTATAGGGTCGTTACTTTCAATGTTTTTGACTAGCATTACTTGGGGAACAAAGGAAGAAAAGGATGGTATTTTGCAGGAAGAAGAACTGGGCCAAAAAATCACTGAGAAAAGCTCTAAAATTAGTTATTTTCTTATCCTTCTTTTTATATTTGGAGCAATTATCGGTGACAAAATAGTAAATGGAACGACTAACATTTTTTTATTAATGTTATTGGGGTTATCGATGATTACACTACCTTTTATTGAGTTCCTTGTTGCAAAAAAATATCAATAAAATAGTTGAAATCCTGTTTTGATTAGATTCAAAACAGGATTTTTTTACGCACTAACAGTTTCTTGATAGAGAGCCATGTACGTTAGGTGATTTTTTACATGAGTATGTAGAAAATTCTTGTTTTGGATGTTATAAAATTCTTAAGTTGATGAGAGGGACAGGATACAAAACAGTATTAACGAGTAAATGTAATAATCTCATCAGCGGCTTTGATATAACCACCTGCCTCACGGAATGATTGACTAATTTCTTTTGCATTCTCTTTATAAATCGAATGTTGTAACACTTCATTAACGGCATGTTTTAAATCATCGGCTGATAATTGCTGAATATTTAACATAAATCCTGCACCAAGTTCGTATACTCGTTCAGCGATCGTGTGCTGATCATTTATAATTGGAAGCATAACTAGAGGTACTTCAAAATAAAGTGATTCACTTGTGCTGTTCATTCCACAATGGCTAATAAATACATCTGTTTGACGCAGTATATCTAATTGAGGAAGATAGTTACGAACAATAAAATTATCAGGTATATCTCCTAGCTGCTCCGCCGTTAATTGTTTGCCTATACTAAGTATTACTTTAGCATTGAAATCTTTTAAAGCGGCGAAACACTTTTGATAGAATTCAGGCTGATTATTCATTATGGTTCCCATAGAAAGATAAATCACACGTTGTCCTTTTAATTCATCAACTGGAAAATCATTTAGAGTTTCACTTTCAGCAATGGAAGGACCGACAAAAATATATCCATCCTTAAAATCCTTGCTGTTTCTTTGAAAATAGCAAGAAGTAAAAACAATATTCAAATCGCCTGAACCCGGGCAAAGTAAAAAATTATCAGATAACGGTACTTCATATTTTTCTTCTAAATATTGTTTCCGTTTTGCTATTTCTTCTAATTGCAAAAATGCTTGTAGCATGGCTAGACGCTCTCGCTTTTGTTCTATGTTTTTTGGTCCTGTCAGGTTCATATTTTCTTTTAGTTCTTGTGAAAAAGCAAACGTGGTCCAAGTTGCAATAGATACTAAACCTCTATGGTGAGCAACCCATTTTCCAGGTAAAGACTGTGCATCGTAGATGATGTAATCATATGTTTCTTTGGAAATTTCTTTAAGAATGGAATCGGTGATCATTTCCATTGCATTTAGAAAATGTAATAAATATTCTTTGGGCTGGGAAGCCATCAGACTCATATTTTCCGTGAGTTTTCTTTGTGCTTCTTGATCAATGGCTCGGAACTGTGCACCTGTTTTCTTGATTTTTTCTTCAAAATGATTTGATGAATAATAGACAATATGGTCTCCGCGTTTTACTAAATCACGCACTAATCCTAACGTTGGGTTTACGTGTCCTTCTCCACCTATATTGATGTAAAGTGCTTTTTTCATTTTTATCCCCTCCAGTAAATTTGGTTTGATACGTTTATAAATTAAGATAATAAAATTACATTTTAATTACCCTAATAACATGGGAAATCTAGAATCATATTAATGATGAAATGTCTCTTTGTGTTTAGAAATATTATTGGTAAGACTTCTATCATTATTTCAAAATTGTACTTAGTTGATTTTGGGATTGTTAAACATAAAAATAGACATTTATCCATTTCGTTTGAATTATAACAAACAATAGTTTGGGATGTCTATATTTTTAATCATTCTCATTCTTCTGTTTTAGTGGAGCTTTTGTTTTGAGAAAAAGTATTATGATAATATGTATATTTATCATAATTAAGAGCACATTATATACAAATATACTGGAGGTGTAGTTATGAATATTCAAGGACATTATCATAATACAAATGAGATTCTTATCACAGGTGCAGCAAGTGCAATTGAACAAATGAAATATGAGATCGCTCGTGAACTTGGAGTCACACTTGGTCCAGAGACATCTGCACGTGCAAATGGTTCTGTTGGTGGAGAAATTACAAAACGCCTTGTTCGAATGGGTGAAGAGAAGTTAATGGGGCAATATAGAGCTCATTAAAGTTTTTACATAGAAAGAATAGAAAGGTGTCCTTACTCATAATTAAGGACACCTTTTTTACATTTATTTACATAAAAATTAAAAAATATTACAGAAGAACAGAAAATTGACCTTTCAGATTGCTCTGTAACGATTTTTATAGTCGGCAAGAATACAATTGGTATCGTATTGTTTCGGACGTCTTATCAAGGGAGTATGAGTTGTCTAATGGATTTCTGAAAAAAATGGATATTAATCTTAAGATTAATGTTACATATAAGGACGGATTGGATATTATTGGAATTTTAATGATGAAGAAATGTTTATTTGAAAAGGGAAACGCTAAATCCGTTTTTTAAAGTAACACTTTATTTATTTTTAGGAAGTTTTATTGTTTATTCTGTAGCATAGTTTAGCACGTCCTCATAAATATTAAATTCAATTTATGGTAGGTTTTTCAATAGATACTCCCGAACTATTAATGGTGAAAAGTTTATCTTAAGGAGGAATCTGTAAATGAAAAATTTAACATATTTCCCGAAAAGAAGTCCCCTTCCTCAAAGAGCGAGAAGGGCGTAGCCCAGCGAGTAGGTGGGGGATGAATTTTCGGTAGGCGATCGCCTACATATGTTCTTTGTATGTGCTTTTGAGGCTATGCGATATAATAAATATGAAAATACGAAAGAAAGGAGAATGTATATGGCAACCACAAAAGAAGGCGTGCATATAAAAGGAACAAAAAAGTTGTTACCGGATGGATGGTCTACCTATGCATTTCGATACGCCATTTTTCCCACACCTGAACAAGTAACGAAATTAGAAAGATCGTTTGGATGTGAACGAAAAGTGTATAACGAATATGTCTCTGGTTTGTATGAATATTTAGAATCTATCGGTTTTGAAAGTGGATGTATTCGTTATAAAGTTCCAAATTATACAACGATCACGGCCAAATATGATTACTTAGATAAAAGTAATGATTCAATATCAAAAAGTAACAACAAAAGCAAAAAACCAAAGAAAAGATTTTCTACACAAGAAAAGTAATCAGATAACCAATGATTATCATGCCATTGTTGTAGAAGATGTGAACTTAAGTAACCTTGCACAATGTTTGAGTTTAGGAAAAAAGCTGCATGATAATGGATTTGGTATGTTTCGAACGATGTTACAGTACAAATCTAAGAAAAAAGGAAAATATTACATCGTTGCGGATAAGTATTTTGCATCGAGTAAATTATGCAGTGAGTGTAATCACAAAAAAGATAAGTTAAAAATATCTGAAAGAATCTATATGTGCGATAATTGTGGCACGAAAATCGATAGAGATTACAATGCGGGTCGTAATCTAAAATATTATGGCATTCGTATTCTGCACGAACAAAGTATAATTGCGTAGTTTGTATCGATTTTATTAGCGGTAGGGACGCCGCGAATTCAAGGCTTTGGACATGAGCCGCTAGGCTTGTGGATGAATTAGCAATAAAAGAGAAAGTCTTTTGACTTTTGAAGCCCCTACTTCAAACAGACCGTAAGGTCGTTAAGTGGTGGGTAGTTCACGTTCCCTAACATGTCTGTTACTATATTAGAAGATAAACATCATCCTTATTTAGAAAACAAAGACGAGTTTAAGCGTATAATTTGGGAATTTGTCCTAAATACATCTACTCTTAAAACAACTTAAATATACTCATGAGAAAAGGAATTGTGGGAAACTATGGGTTTACTTGCTTTTGAATGGTACGAGAAGCAAGAGCATTCTATAACTTCATTTAATTAGCATCCTTCTTTGTTCTTCTACTATGTTTCAAATGCGAGATTACTTCTAACTTAAAAAGAAACAAGAAATGAGTGATCATGACACTAGAAGGGGCTAGCTCCTCACTTCACCCCAGCCATCGCACTCACACCCAAAAACAAGAGAATTAAGTAATATGCCGTTTTCAAAATAAAAGATTTGAATAGTATGTAGCGTAGGACAAACCCTACTCTATTGAAAAATGAAAGGAGTGAAGTCAATTGGCTATTATTAAACCATTTATGGCTAATAGACGGTTTAACTCAACAATTAGCGTTGGAACAGGAACAGGTGCAACTTTCAATATATTAGCAACTGCTTGTACTAATGATGCTGGTGCTGCAGCTACGGCATTTCCTTCGTCATTTGCATATTATAATTTGTATTTGAACGGACAATTACAAGCTGCAAGTGATTCCAGTGTAACTACAGCAGCTATTACAATTCCTAATGCAGATGCTTTAGATCCTGGTGTTCCAGTTACGATTGAGTTTGTTGTAAACTAATACTTTGCAATAAAAAAGCGGATTCTTTTAAAAGAATCCGCTTTTTACTGATTGATTAAAATAAATTGAAGTGTGATAGGAGTCCCAGCTGGTGGAACTTCATCGGTAAGTAGTGTCAATGTACCTGATTGTACGTCATAAGAATTCGTTGATTGTAAAATGCCGTTTATAAACAAATTCATATATGACACTTGTTTTGGTGCTAAAATTTCTGTAATTCCAAGTTGAGGTAAACCATCAACATTTTTATATACAAGTTTTGTACCATCAGAGACTGTAAAAAACATTAGATTTTTAACAGAAACCAGACCTTTAAAAGGGGGGCCTTGGGGACCCTGAGGGCCTTGAGGGCCTACTGGTCCTGGTTGAGGAAGAGGAAGAGCGCATGGAAAATAACAAGGTGACCCCTTTTTTTTAGAAGAAAATCTCAAAATAATAACCACCTTTTATACAAACATATGAGTATATTCTTACTATATGCAGAATGGGAAAATGTGTATATAACTAGGCAAGCCCTAATCGTATTAACTAAATCTTTTTGGGTTCTTTCACTAAAGATTCAGGATAGTTTAATAAGCGTAAGTAATTTTTAGGTGAATGTTTAGTCCGTATTCATTCGTAAATTTGTTTGAACTGGTGAAAAAATAAAATGTGTAACAGTATGTGCAAATGGATTTACATCTTCGATGAATTCCTCCGCTTTGGCGAAATTTTCAAATTGCATCTTTAGCATATAACAAGCATTTCCTGCTATACGGTAACAAAATTCTACGTTAGGAAGTTTCTCTATATAATTTTTAAACGATTTATAGTCTCCGTTTTTAACTGTTGCTTCAATTATACATTGAATAGGTAAACCTAATTTCTCGTAATCAATTTCTAAAGTATATCTTTTAATTATTCCAAATGACTCCATTTGTCTTACGCGTTCTGTTACGGATGGCGAAGATAAATTAACTCTTCTTCCAATTTCACTCATTGATAAACGACTATTATTATGTAATTCATCTATTATTTTTTTATCAATATTATCTATTTTCATATTTAAATAAATATCCTTTCTTTTGTTGATTATTTAAAGTGTTTTTAGATAATTCGTTTCTAATTTAATGTGATTTAATAATATTATTTTTTATAATTAATATAACAAGGAGGTGCTTTAAATGGCAAGAATTATTGAATCAAATTTGGGGGAATCACCATTTCAAAGACTTTTAGGGCATAACATAGAAGTGATGAAAGGGTGGTCTCATTTGGGAGATGTTTTAGAAAAAGAGGGACTGCTCTCTGCTGAGTTAAAGGAACAAGTAAGAAGAACGTTAGCACAAAGTAATGGCTGTGAGTACTGTAAAGCGAAAGGAAAACCTGAGTTTGATAAGTTTAATGAAAAAATATCTACTGCAGTAGGATTTGCGGAAGTGTTTTTAAAGCAAAAGGGAGAAATATCAAATTCAACTTTTGACATTTTGAGGGAATGTTTTAGTGAAGAAGAAATAAGTGAGCTGTGTGCATGTATTGCTTTTACCACTGCTTCGCAATATTTTGGTGCGATGCTGAAATTAGAAGCATTAGAGTAATTATAAAATATGTAATGGAGTATCCTTTTTAAAAAATATTAGTAACATTATTGAAAGCATGTTTTGAATAGATTCAAAACATGCTTTTCTTTTACACACTAACGTTTTTCTTCTTCACCGACACAAATTTTTCATCTAAAAAGTTCGTACCTATTACCCCGAGAATAATCATGACTGCTCCGATGATATGGTAATACGTGAGCTCTTCTTGTAAGAAAATTACACCAGCGAACATCGTAATTAAAGTGGATACATTGCTAAATACACTCATTTTTGATGCTTCTACAATGGATAAAGCGTAATTTGATAGGAATGCTGTTAACAGTGAAGAAAGGATTCCTAAATATAAGATGGAAACTAGAAATAACGAGCTTGTAAAGGGCTGAAAATAGAGATGCATCGTTCCAGCTGCAATGTGATTTCCGATAGACAACGTATTAAAGCAAACAAATCCAATTACAGTCATCATATACGTTACATCGATTAGTCGAAATTGTTTTGTCATCTTTCGTGCTAGAACGTTATACCCAGCTGATGATAATGCTGATAAAAGAATAAGTATAACACCGGTAAAATTGGTAGTATGAGAGCCTAATCCTTTCATAGCAAAAATGAAAATCACACCAGATACAGATAAAAGAAGGGATAATTTTTGCCAAATTGTTGTTCGTTCTTTTAAAAAGTAAGAGGCGCATACTATTGTGAAGATAGGAATGGTAGCCTGAATAATTCCTGCTTCAGAAGAAGATGTATACACTAATCCAAATGCTTGAAAAGTAAAGAATAAAGCCGGATATAGAATGGCTACAGGTAAAATAGAAAGCATATTTTTAAATGTAATATTTAATTTGATCAAACCGAATATTACTGGAATAGATGCGGTTAGAAAAGAAACGGTAAATCGATGAGCTAATGTATCCAGTGGTCCCGTGATTGTAAAGGTTAGTTTTACAAACATAAATGAAAAACCAATAATGAATGTATAAAGAATGGCTGCGGCGTATGCTTTTTTTATTTGTGTCATAATCACACCTCGTATCATCAATTTTCTTACTGGCCAGTATATGTAAATGGTAATGTTTTCTTGTGGGTGCTACAATACAAATAAATACAATCTGTACCGGTACAAAAATATATAGAGGTGTAAGCGTGTATAAATATTTAATTGTTTTTAATGATTTAGAAAAGTTAATTCAAACTGGTGAATTAAAAGAAGGAGATAAATTACCTTCTATTCGATTTTTAAGTGCGCGTTATCAATGCACGAAAAGTACCATTATTCGTGCGCTTCAAGAGTTAGAAAAAAGACATATGATATACTCCGTTTCGAAAAGCGGATACTATGTTGTGAAAAAAACAAACGAAAATCATGTTAGGTATAGTAGTGTCATAGATTTTGCAACATCTGCACCTGATCCGGATGTTTTTCCATATTTAGATTTTCAGCATTGCATGAATAAAGCAATTGATACATATAAAAATGATTTATTTATATACGGAACTCCGAAGGGATTGCCTTCGTTAATTCGAGTTGTTCAAAGGCAATTAACAAACTATCAAGTATTTACCAATGAAGAAAATATTTTTATTACATCAGGTGTTCAGCAGGCATTATCTTTGTTAACTTCTATTCCGTTTCCAAATAAAAAGAAAACAATTCTAATTGAACAGCCGAGTTATCATTTGTTTATCGAATATTTAGAAACGCATGGCATCCCTGTGAGTGGCATAGAACGAACAGCCGAAGGGATCGACTTAAACGAATTAGAACATATATTTCGAACAGAAGATATTAAATTTTTTTATACAATGTCGAGATTTCATAATCCATTAGGAACATCGTATTCTAAGAAAGAAAAGGAAGCTATTGTCCGTTTAGCGAAGAAGTATGATGTGTTTATTGTGGAAGATGATTATTTAGCGGATTTAGAAAGAGATGCTAAAGCAGATCCAATGTATAGTTATGATGATTCCTCCCATGTTATTTATTTGAAAAGTTACTCTAAAATTATTTTTCCAGGACTCCGAGTTGGTGTTGCAGTGATACCTGATTGTTTAGCTGAAAATTTCTTTACTTATAAAAAATTACTAGATATCGATAGCTCGATGATTTCACAAGCAGCTCTAGAAGTTTACATAAAGAGCGGTATGTTTGATCGGCATAAACAAAAAATTCGTGATTCCTATTACGAAAGATCCAAGAGATTAGTGGCTTCTTTGAAAGAATGGAGTAGTATGAACAAACAGTTATTTCAATATCACGATACAAATTTGCCGTGTGTGCATACACATATCATTCTAAATAAGAAGGTTATCGTGCAACCGCTTATTCGAAAGTTACTACAAAACAAAATATTACTAGATTCGATTGAGAAAAATTATTTATCTTCGTTTCCAAAAGAAAAAATATTAAAATTGAATGTGTCGAATGTAAAAACAGAAAGGATTGAAGAGGGGGTATATAAGATTATCGATGAATTGAAACGTATATAAATTAAAGGTGGAATTATTATATTTTTTCGAAATGGATATTTATGTTAAGATAGAAAAAAGATTATGAAGAAATGTACTTAAACTTAACGGGTGCTTTAGAAAAGGTGATGTTTATGAAAGAAGTTAATTCGAAAACGATTCATCCATCTATAAGGAAACTTTTATCCTTCGCCACATCAGATTTTAAAGTGGAGCAAGAATATGGAAAATATTCAAAATCATTAAATCGAAAATTATATAGTTTGGAGCTTGAGGGAGAAATTGTTGGTTGTATAGGCATTGAAATTATTAGTGTAAAAGAATGTGAAATTAAACATATTGCAGTATCTTCAGTTCAACGAGATAAAGGTATTGGTAGCAATATGATTAATTATATTTCTAATAAATATCCATTGATTTATGCTGAGACGGATAATGATGCAGTGGAATTTTATCGAAAATACGGTTTTGAGATAACAAGTCTTGGTGAAAAGTATCCAGGTGTAGAACGTTTTCTATGTGAATTTAGAAACGAATTACGAACTAACAAGCGCTTTAGTGTAGAAAGAACATAAAAAAATCGATTTCTTAGTGTACAAGAAATCGTCTTTTTTCTTTAGGGAATAGCGCCAGATGTATGCGAATTTACAACGTTAAGCGGAAAACTTAACGGGTGCAGGTTAAGTTAGTAAGAGGATTAGATAAAACTGTGTCGAATATATTTTATTGGGTGAAATTAAATTCTTGGAGGATACATTATGAAGAAATATGAGATTAAAAATAACATTCCAACATTGGAAGAATATAAATATTTGTGTGACTCTGTGGGATGGACTAATTATATGAATTTTGAAGTAGTGGAAACATCACTTCGAAATTCTATTCACTGCATCACAGTCAATGATAATGATCAAATTGTGGGTATGGGGAGAATTGTTGGCGATGGGGCTATCTATTTCTATATTCAAGATATAGTAGTTCATCCAGATTATCAAAAGAATGGTATTGGAAAGGAAATAATGAATATTTTGGTTGAATACTTAAATCGGAATGCCCCAGATAAAGCGTTTATTGGTTTGTTTGCATCACAAGGTAAAAAATCATTCTATGAAAAATATGATTTTAAAGATTACTCACCCAACATGACGGGGATGTTTACTGTAATTTCAAAAAAATAGACATAATAAATTTGAAATTTTAGAAGAAGACCTGAATCAACATAGCTAACGGGGGCTTTAGTTGAATAAGAACAAATAAAAAAGTCGATTTTTTGGTTAAGAGATCGATTTTTTTTAATGGGTTGAAACCTCCTTAGCGTTGTAAAACTGCAATTTCCTGACGGTACCCCTTTAGGAATCTTGTTTGACATATGTTATCAAGACCTAATATTTAGAAGATGGAGACTTCTTGGTTAAAAATGTTAAAAAGGAATCTAGGAAAAAATGTTGAAATAACTTATAAAAAAGCTAGCTCTAAATAGGGAAGGAAGGTTAGATGAAAAAAATCTTAAATAAGTTATAAATTATAATTATTAGATTAGGCTTATACCATCCACGAGCCCCTCCATTTTGAATTTTTATGTAAAACTAACTATATATTCGGAGGGGAATTAGATGAGAAATGAACAAGAAATGATGGACCTTATAATAAACATGGCCAAGGAAGATGAACGTATTCGGGCAGTCTATATGAATGGTTCACGAACAAACCCAAATGTACCAAAAGATATGTTTCAGGATTATGATGTTGTTTATGTTGTGACAGAAACAGCACCTTTTATAAAAGATAAGACATGGATTCATGCTTTTGGAGATTTAATAATGATGCAAGAACCTGACAAAAGTGATTTTGGCAAGGGAATTGATTTTGATTTTGCTAGGTCTTATGGTTTTTTAATGCTCTTTACAGATGGGAATCGCATAGACCTTCGTATCCAAACAAAAGAAGTTATGTTTGAAGAGTATGAAAAAGATAAGCTCACTCTTCCCTTAATGGACAAAGATAATCTTTTGCCAGCAATCCCTTATCCTACCGATATAGATTACCATGTCAAAAAGCCGTCCAAAAGTGAATACGATAGCTATACAAACAATTTCTGGTGGTGTTTACAAAATGTTGCAAAAGGAATTTGGCGTGATGAACTCCCATATGCAAAACTAATGTTTGAATATACGACGAGAGATTCTTTGGATAAAATGGTTACTTGGTGGATTGGAATACAAGAAGATTTTCAAGTTTCACCAGGAAAGTTAGGGAAATATTTTAAGGAATATCTTCCAGAATCATATTGGAAAATGTACAAAGAAACCTATTCTAATTCTGATTATAAAAATATATGGGAATCAATATTTGTTACTTGTGAATTATTTAGAATCTTATCCAAAGATGTCGCTGAACACTTTAATTTCACATACCCAATTGAGGATGATAGAAATATGACTAAATACCTTAAACATGTTAGAGATTTACCTTCTGATAAAGGGGCGATTAAATGATTGAAATAATCTATGATGCCAGTACCCTCGAAGGCTCTTGTTATATAGAGATTCTCCCTGACAAGTATAAAGGTGAGTGTTGGAATTCTTCTTCTATTTTCTTTACAGAAGAAAACTTTGGCTATATTATGCCTGCCTTTGAAAGGTGCTATGAGAAATTTGGTTATTATGCTTTTAACATATTTCCAAAAGAATTCCCCTTCCTCAAGGAATGAGAAGGGTGAAGCCCAATGAGTAGGAAGGGGACAAATTTTGGTTGGCGAAAGCCAAAGGAATGAAAAAGGAATTTCCTCAAATCAGACAGAATGTATGTAAAGAATGCTTTTGGTCTCAAAGCTATTGTTTGCTGATTGTAGGCGGCACACTATTAAAAGTTCTAAACCAATACATCGAAACACGAAACACAAGGACAAAACG
Source organism: Bacillus bruguierae (assembly GCF_037104725.1). NCBI lineage: Bacteria > Bacillati > Bacillota > Bacilli > Caryophanales > Bacillaceae > Bacillus > Bacillus bruguierae. The sequence continues at coordinate 57,989 of NZ_JBAWSX010000010.1, forward strand.
AATGGGAGGTGATGACAATGTTGTTGAATCAAAAATATGAAATCTTTCCAACAGAAGCGCAAAAAGAAGTGTTAGACCGTTGGCTACAATATTGTCGTCAAACCTACAATTCAGCCTTGCTAGACAAAGAACGGAAATATAAGAAAAACAAAGAAAATTACGATCGTTATGATATGCAAAGACAACTTACATTGGACAAAAATGCGTATCCTTTTCTAAAAGAAATGCCTTCTCAGCCTTTGCAAGAAGTGTTTGCACGTCTGAAAAAAGCGTTTAATCATTTCTTTCGTAAAGATGCAAAGTATCCAAAACAGAAAAAGTATAAAGACTACAAGAGTATGACGTTTCCGCAATTTGGATTCAAACCAATTAGAGCATGTTTTGATCAATCTTTTTTCAAAACATGCTCTTCATAATGGATTACTTTTTATTTACTTGATAATATAACCGGTATGAAGATCCACAACAGGGATGTTGTTTATCTTCATACCGGTTATATCACTTTGCTGTATTTCCACATCCCTAAGGTTACTATGAGTTATTTTACTACCTTTAAGATTACATCTTTTAAACGTAATTGGATTATCTTCTTCTCCAAGATTTGTATCAACGAAACGAACCCCATCTAAAGTCACTAAGGCCATTTCACTGTTAGAAAAATTTAAATCAGCAAACAATGTGTTTCTAAAATTTATATTATGGAACTTTGAATGACTAAGATTACAGTTGTTAATATGGCTGCTCATCATGTTACTGTTGCTAAAAGAACTGTCTTTTAAAGTTACCTGATAGCACTCCGTCTTAGCCATATTGCAGCTTTCATACTGGGTATCTGAAATATCCTCATTTTCAACTAAGTTTTCTATTCTAGATGAAGTTTCTATTCTCTTTATGTAACAATAATCATCTTCTGTTTTAAAGGTTGTTTTATATCCCATTTTTTCATAAAAGAAGTGGTTGTTGATTTGTCTACTAGATGTTTCAAGATCCCAAGTCCTCACATTTAAAAACTCTTGTTCTATCAAAGTTATGACTTTTGACCCTATGCCTTTCCCCTGAGAGTTAGGGTCTACAAAAATACGGTCTATTCTCCCAAAAGACTGACCTGAAATCGTGACAATAATTCCACCCACAATCATTTCGTTGTATAGAATTTTGAAGCAATTTAACTCCTTGATCATATACTTGGTCATTTCAATTGAAGCATACCCTGGTGGCTGAATGTTATAGTCAATTATATTCTCTTGATTTGGGAACCATTTTTTTGCTTCTTCATTAAAGGTCTTTTTTGAAATCTCTGTTAATGTTTCAGCGTCTATAATAGATGCTTTCTCAATCCTTATTGCTGACATTTAAACGTCTCCTTTAAACTAAAATAGGTTGTCTTCAATCCTTATATTACCATAAAAAACAATCTTTAGTTTTCAGTTGGCCTGCTTGGATTGTTTAAACATTCAAATATTTTGTTTATATTTTAGTATGTATAAAAAGAGAGGATATTCGTCTCTATAATAAACGAACGAATCTCTCTTCATAATATTAATGAGTAAAAGGAAATTCGTATTGAAATGGGGAATAATACATTACTACCTATTAATGAGGGAGAAAAGACAAAACGAATAACATTCATTTAATAGAATGAGGGGGATTATTTTGAGCAATCGAACTTTAAAACTTACTAAAGCAATTCATAACATAATAGATGAACAATTTTCTGGAGCTATTTACATCAAGGATAACAATGAAGTCTTATTTGAATCGGCATTTGGTTATGCGAATAGGGCTGATAAAAAATTGAATACTGTTCATACACGCTTTGGAATTGCATCTGGCTGTAAGTTGTTTACAGCTGTTGCTATTTGCCAACTTGTTGAAAAAGGTTTACTATCATTTGAAACTCGTCTTGAAGATTGTTTAAATATAAAATTCCCGAATTTTAACAAAGACATAACAATTCATCACCTTTTGACTCACACTTCTGGAATACCAGACTATTTTGATGAACAAGTAATGGATAACTTTGAGGATCTTTGGAAACAAACACCTATGTATCTTTTAAATGACGTAAAAGATTTTCTTCCTTTATTTCAAAAGGGGAACATGATGTTTCAACCTGGAGAGAAATTCCACTACAATAATGCTGGATTCATTGTTTTAGGTTTAATCGTAGAACAACAATCAGGACTTTCTTTTACCAACTATATTGAATCAAATCTCTTCCAACGATGTGGAATGAATGATTCAGGATATTTTTCTTTAGATCAACTCCCTAAAAACACTGCCTATGGGTACATAGATAATAAAGATGGAACATGGAGAACGAATATCTACTCTATTCCGATAAAAGGTGGAGCTGATGGGGGGGCTTTTATCACATCATCAGATATGATCAAATTTTGGGAAACATTGTTTAATCATCAGCTTTTGAGTAAAGAATGTACAGAAATACTTTTGAATTCACAAACCTATGTTAAAGATGGGGTAGATTATGGGTATGGACTTTGGATCACTAAAAGTGAAGAATCTATAATTAAATATCATGTAATGGGATATGACCCTGGCGTGAGTTTCCATTCAGCTTTTTATCCTAAGTCAGGAATCAAGATAGTAGTATCTTCAAACAAAAGTTCAGGAGCCTTTGAAGTAATGAAGGGGATTGAAGAAATTATTTTTGAGAGATGATCAAACATTATTTGATTAAAGGACCATATAGTTGAATAACAAAAGGAAAAATTTTTCAAATGATATCCGGTTTAAAAAGAGGATTTTATATTTATATAACGAAATAAATTAAAAGATAAGGGAGGCGATATTATGGATATGAAAATGAAGAAAGGCATGGAGAACACGTGTAAAAATTATAAGGAAAAGGAGTTTTTCTATTGAACCAAGCTTTGCTTATTATTGATGTCCAGCAAGAATTAGTTGATGGTAATAATGAAACGAAAAGTGTGTTTAATAAAGAAGTATTATTAGATCACATTAACTTAGTTATTAATAAGGCAATAGAATCACAGGCTTTAATCGTCTTTATAAGGGATAAAGATGTTGCTGAAGGAAAAGGTCCAGGGTTTCAAATACACCCGAAAGTAAAAGTGCCAGTCACTGCAAAAATATTTGATAAAGCAGCTACAAATGCGTTTTATGGTACACCATTAATGGATTTTTTAAAGGAAAACGAGATTGAGCATCTTGTTATTATGGGATGTAAAACAGAACACTGTATTGACACGGCGGTTAGAACCGCAACGGTGAATCATTTTGATGTTACTTTAGTTGGGGATGGTCATTCGACAACAGATTCTTCAATTCTATCTGCTGAAAATATCATAAGTCATCATAATGAAATACTTCATGGTCATTATAATGTTGACAATTTTTCTGTTGTTCGGACTACCCAAGAAGATCTGTTTCAACCAATCCATGACAATTACCGGTAAATCGCCATTTGTCCACTTCATTTGAAAAGCGCGAAAAAATTATGGAAGATCCCAACTTATATATAAACGGCGTTATTGTTATATTTTAAAATGTGGTGAAGTATTTTTTACCAAAATGAAACACGTATAACCCCGTCTTAAAATTAGAACGGGGTTATATGTGTTTCAGACATTAGAATGTAATACATTTATTGTAATTTTACAAAAGGAGAGGAAAACTTTGAAAAAGTCAACTCATTGCGTTAGAAAAGAATTAAATCAGTTAATCCCTTTCCTCACTTCTTTAGAGGCAGTAAATGAAACGATATTTTTTAGTCCTATTTGTGAAGGGAAATGGTCAACGGCTGCAATTATCTCTCATTTCATGTATTGGGATCGATATATTTTAGAAGAACGTCTTGAAGGTATGGTGAATGGAGAGATACTTCCAAAATCTAAAGTGAATGTAGAAGACATGAATAGGCTGGCGAAGGGATATGCACATTCAGGAATTAGTAAGGTACAATTAATTCAAGAGGTCTGTGAAACAAGACAAGGATTATTAGATTCGTTAGCCGATAGCGATTTAGAGGGGATTTTCCATATAGAGTCAAATGAAATGACAGTGGATAAATATTTCAGAGGAATGGTGGAACATGACATCTATCATATAAAGCAAATTAAAGGATTTTTAAACTTTAGAGACAATTAAGTTAGTTATAAATATTAATAAGGTTAAAAAAAGAAACATGAGGGAAAATATGAGTAAAAAAAGAAAAAGAAAACAGAGAAAATATAATCAAAGGCAGCAGGCTATTAAAATGCAAAAAATAGCCCCGGAAATCAATTCGTCTAAAAGATTGATAGCTAAAATAATATATGGAATAACAGCAGCATGTATATGTGGAAGTTTATTTTTATTTGTTAAACCAACTCGTTTTTTGGATTCGATGATAATTTTTCTGGTAATGATGGCATTACTTTTTCTATATCTTGCATTGTTTGTACTGTTCGAGGAAGACAATAAGACTAATAACAATATAAATAAAGGAAAAAAATCGAGAAATGGCTCTTCAGGTTCATCATGGGGATATTGGGATAGTGATAATGGATGTGATAGTAGCAGTGATAGTGGATGTGGCAGTTCAGGAGATGGTGGGGGAGATGGCGGAGGAGGAGATTAGAAATTGGCTATCTTCTTCTAACCGGATTGAGCTTAGTTAATTATTTCGAAAAGTTCTTGAACTCGACTGCGTTTTAGACAGGAATACAATTTATTTTACGCTAACAAGAAAAATAAAACTGCCAATTATTGCTTTGAAATAAAGTTTGATCAAAAATACCTCACAAACCGATATTTTGCGGTAAATAAGAAGAAACCATTTTGAAAAGACTTTTTGATCAAAATGGTTTCATATCCAGCTGATTTAAGTTTTGGTTTTATAAAGAAGTTTGATTATTTCTGTAATCCTTATTCCATTAAAGCGCCCGTTTGTTGAATAAAGAATCTAATCGTATAGTGGATATCTGTATATTTTTTACTCCGATTATTAAAAAGAAGTGATAATGCAAGCTGTTATTACAACATATTGCCACTTTCAACTTAGTTGTCATTAGAATGTTGTTCTACAAAATCAAGGATTTTAGCATTAACTTCGTTAGAGAACTCACCATTGATTGCGTGAGATGCATTTTTCCAGTTAACGATATCGATATCTTTAACATATTTTTTCCCAGTTTCAACTGCTTTTGCTGAATCGTGCATTGTACTTTTTTCAGCCATTAATGCAAGAACTGGAACATTGATATTCTTTAAATCCTCTTTAGTAAATAGATCAGGCGCTGGGGTTTTAAGTTTATAATTACGCATACCCGACTCGATTAATTTAGCAATAGGCTCATCGTCATTTGCTTTTGCTCCTCCAGAAACATAGCTTAACATCTTTTCTCTTATAAACTTAGGTACAACAGGTACGGAAGCTGGAATAGATGCAAGAATCATCTTTATGGGCATTTGTGCAAATACAAAGACTGGGTCCAATAAACTAGCCGAAGCAATATGCTCTGGATTATATCTGGCCAAATTCATTGTTGTCCAACCACCAACTGAGACACCCACGATATGCACTTTTTCTAAACCTAATCCTTCAATCGCTTCATTTAACCATTCTGCTTGTTGCTTTTGGCTTTCAATCACCTTCATTTGCACACTCATACCAGGTTCACCGAGTAAATCTATCGTGTAAACTGGTCTTTCCTCTCTTAGCCCTTCTAAATTCGGTACCCACATTGGAGTAGATGCACCACGGCCAGGGAGTAAGAGTATTGGATCTTTATGTTTGTTTTCCTCTTTAGTAAAGTAATAAGCACGAACTGTGCCATATTTCGTTTTTATATCTTTCGTCTCGTTAGGCTTTGGAAGAAGTGCCATTGATTCATCGTAAGCAATTTGAAAGTCTTCCTTCCCTTCTTTAGATGTAAAGTGACCAATCTTGTTATCATCTCTCTTCATTTTAACTCCTCCTCTTTTGACAAAAATATTGATGAGCTCTATCAATATAATCATCACAATAATCCATTAAAAATTTATCTCCTTCAGGCTAAAACGCACTTTGGTTTAACGATTTAGAAAATGCTTCATGTATTTCTTGATTGTCATCAGTTGCATATCGAATAAGGGGAGGACTAGAGTCTAACCTAGCGTTAGTCCCAAGATGGTCACAATGAGCGCAACGGCCATCAAGATCCTGCTAGGATGAAGGGCGGCGCATTACCCAAAGAGAGATGATAGTACCATACAAATAATAATTACCTAAAAGTAAAAAGTTTCAAAAATCTTCAAATAAGTTCCGCCCTTTATATTCTTATTCAATATTAGAGCCTTTTTATTCTTTATATCATTTAAATGAATTACATATAGGCACGTTAAATGGGGGATAACTGCCCGTAAAAGCCCGATTGGTGAGGGCTTTCCGTCAGTGGGGGATGAAGAAAACCTCCACTGACGGAAGTTTCACTTTATTGTATTTTATCTTTGGAATGCGCAATATTATTAATTCCCATTCAAATGATAGATTAGTTGCACAACGCCAGAGGAGAACGTTCTTGTAGTAATCATTTTTAAATTCATCCTCTGTTTTATATCAATAAATAACGGTTTTCCTTCTCCCAAAATAATGGGGTGAACAGATAATCTAAATTCATCAACAAGCCCTAAATTGATAAAAGTTGTAATAAGACTTGCTCCGCCATATAGCCAGATGTCTTTACCAGGCTTATTCTTTAATTTATTTACTTCTTCAAAAACATTGTCATTTATGAATATTGCTTTATTATCAGTCCCTTTTTGTGTTTTGGAAAACACATATTTTTCTTTGCTATGAACTAATTCCCAAATTTCTTTTTCAGTATCAGTATCTTCAATTTCTGGAGTAAATTGTCCCCATAGATCGAAGCTTTTTCTTCCATATAAAATAGTATCAATTTGATTTAAGAAATTAATAAACCCCATCTCAGAGTCCATGATGCACCAATCAACTTCCCCATTTTCTCCTTCAATAAAACCATCTAAAGTAACTGCTAAATCTAAAATTATTCTTCTTGGGCTTACGTTATTGGACATAATTCTTCCTCCCTTTAATCATTTAGATATTGTTTCTCCTGTCAAGTTTTTGTGAATTCTGAATAAAGTTGCTGATGTTATTAAACTAACCTGCTCTTTAACTTAATAACAATCACCTCAAATTGCCATTATTCCCACAATTCATTTAAGAATATGGCCCTTTAACGGAACAACTTATTGTCACTCAACAGTTCCTTAACCAATCTTTTAATTCAGATGTTCTTTTCTTTTTTACTATAAAAACACCCCTTTAGATAACCATCTCCAAAGGGGTAAAACGGTGCAACTTTTTTACAAACGGTATAACTTTTTTAAACTGTATTCATAATGATTTTAACACCACTTTATTAAAAAATTAAATTACTGCATCAAAGTCAATTGATTTAGGCATAGAGGCTGCTTTTTTCATAAGTGCTTCCCATAATTGTACGGATTTGTTCCACTCGGCTGCGCCCTGTTCCTTTTGATACATGGCATTCTCATAACTAAGAGTAAGTTGTTGCATATCAGTCGAACTGTAAAGTGTGTCGATACGGAGTGCGTACTCTCGTAATGTTTGACTTTCATTTCGGGGTATACCGATTCTCGCAAATTGTTTTAAAAGTGCATCGTAGGCTTTTGGATAAACGGCATCACCTTTTCGGTATTTATAGAAAAGAATCATAAAAAATGTAAGCCATTTCATTCTAGTGGTAAAGAGAATGTACCCTATGATACTCATTGGTATAGTAGAGAGGAATACGTACCACCAGGAAAATTCTTTTTTAGAATTTGTAATCTTTTTGGTAGAAACTTCTTCTGTATTTTCTATTAAACTTTTGAGTTTTGCTTCATTGTTCCGCTGCTGCATTTGTTCGTTGTTAGAATTGATTACTTCGCTATTTTGCGAAGTAGAAGCTGGAGCGTTATTTATAAAATGATATGGATTGGTAAATCCTTTTGTTGGTTCGAACGGAATCCATCCGTATCCTGGAAAGTATACTTCGACCCAAGAGTGCGCGTTATTGTTTGCGATTTTATAAACGCTATCACCTAATGTATTGTCAAGAGTTCCTTCAGTATAGCCTTTTACCCAGCGAGCAGGAATCGAGGCGGAACGAAGTAATACAATCATAGACGTCGAAAAATTATTACAGTATCCTTTTTTTGTATCGAAAAGGAATTGATCTACATAATCTTGGTTTTTGGCAGGCACCATGACATTGATTGTTTCGTATACAAAAGAATTGTCTGTTAAGTAATTTTCAATAGCTAATACTTTATCATAGCGGTTGTCTTTATCATTTGTAAGATTGACAGCCAAGTCTTTTACTCGCTGTGGTAATGATTCGGGAAGCTGTGTATACTTAGTTCTGAAATAAGAACTTGTTTCATGACCTTCATTTGGTTTTACAGCTTTCAAATTTTCTATGGAAAACTGCGGGGTCTCATATGTTACTTTATACGAATTTAAAGTAGTAGAAGAGTCTCCGTTCATTGTATAAATTTTTTCTGAAAATGGATCAACGCTGTATGATATGTCAGAAGTAGCCTCAACTGATACTAATCCTGCTGGATAAATAAGGTGAGGATAACTTTTTTGCATAGTAATCATTGCTGCGGTTGTCTCCATTTTTATGTTTTGTTCGTACCAGCTCATGACGTCGTTTTTATTTTTAAAAGAAATTTTTTTCGGCTTTTCAGAAACTTCCCAGCCTTTTCCCGTATAAAAGTCTTTTGTTTCTACTCTCCAATATTGTTTGTTTTGCGTTTGCGCTGTAAAAACAATTGTATGATCTGCCTCAAAAGGACCGCCTAATTGCGAGTCATCTAAACCGTACCCGATTTTAGAAACTTTTGGTTTCTCATTTACTTCAGATGTTTTGAATTTTAAAAAATTCATCGGATTGGTCCATTGAGGGCCGAATTTTGGAGTAAAGTATGCAATGGTTGTGGACAATACAATAAATATCGCAAGAGGTCTAAGTAATTTTGTAAGATGTCTAGCATAATTTTGTAATTGTTCACTTTCTTTTATCCGTTCAATTTGAAGAAGGCTTAGCATAAAAAAGCCGATGACAACGGTACGAATAATCGCATAATTTGAATTGTATAAATGTAAGTTATGAAAAGTCGAGATATAAATGATAGTCAAAATAAGAAATAACAATCCGCGTTTTTTATGAATCATCCAAAAAGAGATGAAAGAACTCAAAAACCAGAATGATAGAAAAAATAAGAATGTCGGAAAAACTGGAGAAATATCTAGCAAATTTCCCTGAAAAAACAGGGAGGCGTTTTGAGAAAGATCAGAAAAGAATGTTGTGAGCCAAGATGGATTTATAAAGGCATTTTTATAATATAAGGAATGAATAATGAATAAAATTGTTACAACCTTAATTGGAATTTGCCACTTCGTTTGAAAAAAAGAGAGAGTGAAGCAAATTCCTATAAATATTACAAAAATATCTAGTCTACCTACATTTGTAATACCTATAAGCGGCCTTACCCACTCTAGTAAAAGAAGAAATCCGCATATATGTATAAAGAATCTACTCATATCCCATTGATTTTTCACTTGTAATGTTTTCATTTGCTCACCTCAAAAAACACGTTCGTATAACGGTTTTCATAAACCACTTTTACCATTATTTTTCGTTTTTGTAGAGTTTCTAGTATACTTAGTTCTCGATGTGAGAGTTGGTTTGCTTTTTCTTTCACGACGAACACTATTAATTTTCTATTTTTTATCGCTGCGCAATCAGCTGCTTTTTGAATATCGAGAGAAAGATCGCTTGTGACAAGTATAGTAGTGATTGGCTGATACATTTTTCTTAATTCCATTTCTACACTTTGAGAGAGCGGGAATATACTGTCTGCTTGTACTTTCGCTAAATGACAAAAGATTTGTTGCAACTGAGTATCTCCATTATCTAAAGGGAATACAGTTCGTTCTTTTCCGACAGACACGAATGACGCTGGTGAATTTTGCTTCAAGACAGCCTTTACAATAGAGGCAGTAAACGTAACAACTGATTCGAATAGGGAAGATGGGGTTCTGTCCATGAATATCATGATATTATTGCTGCGCTGTTGCTCAAACTCTTTCGTCATAATATTGTTTGTTCGAGCAGTTGCCTTCCAATCAATCCATGAAAAACGATCACCAGGTTTATATTCTCTGACACCGACAGAGACTGTAGAGTCTTTTGTTAAATTTATATTTGCTGAAAGTGCTCCTTGTTCAAAATGATTTTCTAATTGTCGATAAGTTATATCTACATACTTGGGATAGACTAAAAATGTATCAGGGACTGAAAAAAATGTCTCTTTTTCCATAATACCGAATAGATCGCCAGTTTTTACACGTATGCTCGAAAAAGTGTGCTCTCCTCTAGGGATTGTATCGATGACATATTGAAACGAAATACTTTGTTTTAACCCTGGAAATAGTATTACTTTATTCGCCCTTGTTTGTTTATAATTTGTAAATTGTGGAGGCAGTTCATCTTCTACAACTAAATAAAGTAAGGGGAAAGGCAATTTTCTTTTTATTGTAATAGTGCTTAAAAATTGTTCTCCCGCCAAATATTCTTTTTGATTCGTTATTCGTCTCACTTCAGCGTCCCGTAAGGCGTAGAAGGGAAGTAGTAATGCGTAAAGGCTGAAAGGAATCGTACTGTAAAACAAAAACCAACTTACAAACCCTCCTTGCAGCATAGCATATACAAATGTTAAGACAAGGAATAGAGGGATCAACAACAACTTGGCAACATGATAAATTGCTCGTAGTAGTCGTTTCATCAAAGGTTCATCGTCCTTTGAGTCGGTACGGAAGTACGGGCAACGATTTTTGCGATAACTTTTTCTCCCGTTATACCTTCAAATTTCGCTTCCATTTTTAGAATAAGTCTGTGAGCTAAAACGTAGGGCGCTAAAAATTTAACGTCGTCTGGAATAACATAATTTCTGCCATGGATGAATGCAAAAGCCTGTGAAGCCTTCATTAAAGCAATAGACCCACGTGGACTTGCACCTAGCTGTATGGAATTATAAGACCGGGTTTGAGTGACAAGTTTTACAATGTAATGTTTGATTTCTTTGTCTATACATACTTCCCGTGTGCATAGTTGTAATTTCAATAATTCTTCTATTGTAATAATAGCCTGTAAACGGGAGAGAGGATTTGTTTTTTCCATACGATTTAAAATTTCAAATTCTTCTTCTGGAGTAGGATAACCCATTTTTAGCTTCAATAAGAAACGATCGAGCTGAGCTTCTGGCAAAGGATATGTTCCTTCATACTCAACCGGATTTTGCGTCGCCATTACAAAGAACGGTTTTGGTAACAGTCTTGTGATGCCATCTATTGTGATACTACCTTCCTCCATACTTTCAAGTAAGGCCGATTGTGTCTTCGGTGATGTACGATTAATTTCATCAGCAAGCACAAAGTTCCCCATAATTGGCCCAGGCTTAAACTCAAATTGTAATTCTTTTGGATTATAAATAGAAACACCTGTTACATCTGACGGCAGTAAATCAGGTGTGAATTGAATTCGCTTGTAATCGGCATCAATGGATTTAGAAAGGGCGCGGACTAACATTGTTTTTCCGACACCCGGAACATCTTCTAATAAAACATGCCCTTCAGCTAAGAGAGCCGTCAAAGTTAGGATCGTTTCTTTTCGTTTTCCTACCATCAATTTTTCAATATTGTCAATTATTTTTTCTACAATTGGATGTAATGTATCAAGCTGGGTCATTGTAATCCTCCTAAATTTTATAATCGTTTTCTAGTTCATTTACTGTGAAATAGAAATTAAGTTAAAGAAATGAGTTTTCTTCGGTTTATTGCAGTAGAATAGTAATCTAAGAAATAATTAGCATTTGTATTATATAAGTTAAAAATTGAAACATATATTTTAGCTGGGAAGCCTTTGATCATGTATAGAAAAAGTTTAAATATAAAAAACATAATGACATACTTTATAATTTCGATATATCCAAAGGAAATCCTATCCTTAATTTCGTAAATATTCAGATTATTATTTTTAGTTCTACCTAATATCAGTGTTACTGATTTCTCTTAGTACCTTTTACGCAAGACCTTAGGAAAGCTTGAGAGTGTCATACCTGTGGCCTATTTGATTATTGTGGGTTTCCATGAATAATGCCATATAGTTGTTACACTATATATTCACATTAATTAACAAATTAAAGTTCAATTGTAACAATATGGTATAATTAGTTTATAAAGGTAATAATTAGTTTTTGAAAAATAGATAAAGAGGGGGGATTTTAATGGTATATATGCTTGTAAATATAGGAATTAGTCTATTGATTGGTATCATATTCATATTATCTGCACTACTATTAAAAAAATATCCAACTACAGATATTAATGCAGCATTTGGCTATCGAACGCGTCGATCTATGAAGAATATAGAGTTATGGCAGGCGGGGAATAAATATAGTGCTGAAATTATGAGGAAAAATGGTTTTTTAATGATTCTTATAGGAAGTATAATTAGCCTAACATTCAGGTATCCACAAACAATAATTGCACTCATAGCTCTTATGATACTATTAATAATTATTATGTTTGTTAGGGTAGAGACGAAATTAAAGGTAATGGAGAAATAATATAATAATTAATTACAAAATTTTTTATAAAAATCGTATCATGATTTATAGTTGAAGAATCCATTTTGCTCGAACTTTTTCAAAATGGATTCTTTTTATTTATCATAAATTAATGGTTTTTTAATCAAACTTTATTTAAAAACAAGAGTTAATTTAACTTGCAATCCGATTGTTAGAATTGTTAGATTTTTCCGCCTGTAAAAACCGTTGTGTTTCTGTAACAACAATCCCGCTTAATCCAATCAAACCAATTAAATTTGGGATTGCCATTAGTCCATTTGCAATATCAGAGAACGTCCAAACAAGTCCTAGTTTTAAATTTGCCCCAAACATGATTATACCAACAAAAATGAGACGGTAGTATCGAACTGCATGATAGCCAAATAAATATTCAACACATTTCTCTCCATAATATGACCAGCCTAACATTGTGGAATACGCAAATAAAATAATTGCGATGCCAAGGATCATACTTCCGGCGCTTCCAAATACAGTTTGAAATGCAAATGTTGTTGCTTCAACGCCCGTTTTACCGGAATTCCAAGCACCTGTTGTGATAAGTACTAAACCAGTGATTGTACATACAACAAATGTATCAAGGAACGTTCCCGTCATAGATACGAGTGCTTGTTTAGCGGGGGAGTCAGTCTTCGCAGCAGCGGCAGCAATTGGCGCACTGCCAAGTCCAGCTTCGTTTGCAAACACACCTCGAGCCATTCCGATTTGAATAGCTGAAGCAACAGTTGCTCCGGCAAAGCCCCCAGCAGCTGCAGTGCCATGAAAAGCACCTGAGAAAATGAGCTGGAATGCCGTTGGAATTTGATCTATATGATAAAAAATAATAATAAGTCCAGCAATGATATAAAAGAAAGCTTTAATTGGAACAAAAAAACCGGTCACTTTTCCTATTTTTTTTACGCCGCCTAAAATGACAATTGCGATGAAAAGAGCCATTACGATTCCAGTTGCGACAGGGGATACGGAAAAATTAATTTTCATAGCCTCAGCAACTGAATTAGACTGCACCATATTTCCAATTCCAAATGAAGCTGTTGTTCCGAAAATAGCAAATAATATAGCGAGCCATTTCTTTCCTAACCCATGTTCTAAATAATACATCGGACCACCCGAGTACTCACCGTTAGCACCATGCATGCGATATTTTACTGCAAGAATCGCTTCTGAATATTTTGTTGCCATTCCAAACAAGGCAGTAATCCACATCCAAAACACTGCACCAGGTCCTCCGATAGATACTGCGGTTGCAACGCCAGCTATATTTCCCATCCCGATAGTAGCTGACATGGCGGTCATTAACGCTTGGAAGTGACTAATGTCACCTTTAGAAGAGTTGTCTTCTGTTTTTCCAAATGCTAGCTTATGTGCGTATAATAGTTTGATAAATTGTAGGCCTCGCAGACGTACTGTAAGGAGGATTCCTGTTCCAACAAGCAGTACGAGTGTCGGCAGCCCCCATACGTAATGATTAATTACTTCTAATACTTGATTCACTGTTTCCATCTTTACTCTCCTTTAGAAAAAATAAAAAACCATTTCATGTAAACGAAATGGTCTCTGGAGATACAAGGAATAGAAAAATAAACCGATTCGGGAATCGGTATTTTCTGTCGCTTGTCTCTGTCCTTTTACCTGAGAGATTATCCGCTGTAATGGCGGATTTGCTCCTTCGGTGCCCTGTTTCCTCCATGTTGCTGTGCAACAGGAGGGAGTCTCTCCAGAGATTCGTCCCCATACAGTTCTACTTGAACACAAGACCTGAGAGTTTCAAAGCTGTCCGACCAGCTTTTTGCCCCATCGGTAGATCAAAAGATCTTCTCCTGTATGGTTCATCCGAATGCTATGAAATTAACATGAGTTATTATAATCACGATTTATATGATAAGTCAAGAAGGAAATATTTATAAATACAAATTGAAAAAACGAAATAAAAAACTTTTTTGTTTTTTAGATGGGCGAGAGAATCTGGCCATGCATAGAAGCGGTCAGGGTCTTTTCCTACCACATGCAAGGTTTTAAAATAAAGGGAAAAAAGCGAGCGAAAGTCATTTTTGTTCTGCATAATATTGACTTATAGGTTGAAAAATCAAAATGGATGTATATATCGATTTTGATTTTAAGCGCTCCTTTAAACTGGAAAATACTTTTTTTCATAATTCATAGATCACTTTAGTAAGCACGTCATTATAATTTTCACATGTTAATTCATACATTTTCATATCACTATTATACTTTATCTCATCTATTTTAGGGTGAGAAGCATAATAGATTGTTTCTAACATAGTTATGAATTGATTAATAGTGGACTGTGTAAGAGTCACTGTTTATCCTCCATACAAATACTACTTTTGATGTGTATAATTAAGCATATGTTATGTTCAGAGATAAATATTGAAAATAATGAGGTAGTTTATGTTAAATTAGGCTAGCAGAATAAAGAGGAAAGAGATTCATTTTTTTAAAAAAATGAAGTGTAACCAAATCATATGTAAAGGAGAAATATATGAAACCATTACAAGGGAAAGTTACAGTAGTAGCTGGTGGAACACGCGGTGCTGGAAGAGGCATTGCAATGATGCTTGGTGAAGCTGGTGCTACTGTATATGTGACAGGAAGAAGTACAAAAGGAAACTTATCATCAATGGGAAGAACAGAGACGATTGAAGAAACGGCTGAACTTGTAACGAAACAAGGCGGAAAAGGAATTGCGGTTCGCGTTGATCATACTGTGAAAGAAGATGTCGAAGCTTTATTCGTAAAAATTGCACAAGAGCAGAATGGGCAGTTAGATATTTTAGTGAATGATGTATGGGGAGGCGATCCACTGGCAGAGTGGAATGTACCATTTTGGGAACATAACTTAGATAATGGAATTCAAATGCAAAAAAACGCTGTACATTCTCATATGATAACAAGTCATTACGGTGTCCCGCTTATGGTGAAGAATAAGAAAGGACTTGTTGTTGAGATTACAGATGGTGTTGATTACGAATATCGGGGGAATCTGTTTTATAGCCTCGCTAAAATTTCCACAATTCATTTAGCCCAGGCAATGGCAAGAGACTTAGCTCCCTACAATATAACATCTGTTGCAGTTAGTCCGGGCTTTTTACGTTCTGAAGCGATGTTAGATATATTCGGTGTGACAGAAAATAATTGGCAAGAAGGAGCAAAAAAAGATCCACATTTTATCGCATCAGAAACACCATTTTTTATCGGAAGAGCAATTGCTGCTTTAGCGAGCGATCCGAATGTTCATAAGAAAACGGGAAAAGCACTTAGTTCGTGGGAGTTAGCAAGAGAATATAAATTCAAAGATATAGATGGAAGACAGCCTGATTGGGGAAAATATTTTGAAGAACATGTAAAACATACTTTATAAAGAGTTTTAATGAATTTAGGAAAGAGTAACTAAACACTCGTAACCATACTGTTTTTTAGTTATTACAATGGTTTTTTGATATTCACAGGATTGCATAAGGGTTAATGAATATTGACATGTAACCAAAAGGTGTTATATTATATCAAAGTGAAACCAAAGGGTTGCATTTTAAAATTAGGAAAGAAGGAAAAGTAATATGAACACATTACAAGATATTAAGCAAACAATCGTGCTAGAAGCACCTATTCAAAAAGTATGGGATACAGTATCAACTGCAGAAGGCATTGCATTATGGTTTATGCCAAATGATTTTCAAGCGGAAGTAGGACATGAATTTCATATTCAATCTCCTTTTGGACCATCTCCATGTAAAGTATTAGAAATTGATGCTCCTCATCATCTTTCTTTTGCCTGGGATACAGATGGCTGGATTGTTTCTTTTCTTTTAAAAGATTTAGGCGATAAAACTGAATTTACACTCATTCATGGTGGTTGGAAAGAGCCTGACTTTATTCTTCCAAAAGCAAATGAGAAAAGCTCTGTTATTCGTGAGAATATGGCATCTGGTTGGATTCGCATTGTGAACGAAAAACTTAAAAAGGTTATTGAAGGCTAAGTGTCTCCATCAGCAGAAAATTACGATGTATTCCAAGCGATTGCTGATCCAACTCGTAGAGAGGTACTTCGATTACTGGCAGAAAAAGAATTACCTATTTCAGAAATAACATCTCATTTTCCGATTAGTCGTACAGCTGTCACAAAACATCTTCACATTCTTTCAGAGGCAAAGTTAGTCAGTGGAAAGAAGGTAGGAAGAGAAAAAATTTATCAGCTGCAGCCAGAACCTTTACAAGAATTAAAGCAGTGGCTTTCGTTTTACGAACAATTTTGGAATAATAAATTATCCATTTTGAAACATGTGGTTGAAAATGGAGAGAATCATGGATTAAAAATTGTTGAAACAAAATTAGATAAACAAGAGGAATAAGATCACTTTCTTCTATATGAAAAAGAGTATGTTTAAACATACTCTTTTATATTTGATAAACAGGATTAAGATTAATTTGAAGATGGTAATACTGTGTATAAATAGCTGTAAAAGGAATGGACTATATGCATATTGTTCTTGAAAGCATGATACTAATCGCTACAGGTATTATCGTTTTAAAATTTGCGGGAAGTAAGTCTCTTAGTCAAATGACAAGAGCTGAAATTATTGTCATTGTATCTATTGGGCGCATTATAGTAGAGCCGGTTTTAAGTAAGAAGTTAGGAACAACAATATTAACCGCGTGTACATTTTCTATTGTTTTACTGATCATTCATTATTTAGAAGTAAAATCACGAAAGGTGGAACGATTCCTAGATGGTAATACGATCGTTATTATTAAAGATGGAAAAATTTTAAAGGATAACTTAAATCGTGCCAAAATGACAGAACAGCAATTATTTATGCATTTAAGAGAACAGGGAATTCATGACATTCAAACATTACAGCAAGCAACTGCAGAACCAAACGGCCGTATTGGCTATCAATTAACAGCTCAAGCACAGCCGGTTACTCGCGAAGTGTTAGAAAAAGTACTGCGGCAATATATTTTTAAAGAATAAGGAATATTCATGTGTCTATTTTTGAAAATCTAAAATTATTTCACGTAGCTTTTGTAGCCCAACATTTAAATCTTGATCACTTAGCATGGAGTAACTGATACGCATATACTCGTGTTTCGGTTCATGAACAAAGCAAGCTGTTCCGGGTAAAAAAGAAATGTTAGCTTCATTTGCTTTTTTTAGTAATGTAAATGAATTCATTGAATTCGGAAGGGAAACCCATAAATTAAAGCCGCCTTTTGGTACTTGAAAGTGAATTGTATCCGTTAAGGAAGCAAGTATTTCTATTGTAGTATCACGACGCATTTGTAAGGCAGTTCGTAGTTTTTCTAAATGATTCTTCATTCTTTCTGTCCGTAAAAAAGGTAAAATAGCTTTTTGCGTTAACTGCGGACTTCCTATATCCATTAATGCTTTTGCGGCATATAACCAATCAAATACAGGTCCTTCGGCTAGAATTGCTGCGATACGAATCCCAGGTGCTAACGTTTTGCTAAATCCTTTTAAATAAATCACATGACCATTTGTATCGAAATATTTAAGGGGAGCCGGGAGTGTAACATCATCAAAATAAATCTCACCAAAAGAGTCATCTTCTATAATAAAAAAGTGATAAAGTTCTGCTAATTCTATAAGTTCTTTTCGTCTTTGTTCACTCATTAATATCCCAGTAGGGTTATGAAAGGCAGGATTCACGTATAACAAAACTGGATTATTCTTTTGACACACCTCATCTAATAAATCAGAACGGATGCCTTGTTCATCAAGCACAATGGAAATAACGTTGATTCCTTTGTTAACAAACACATCAATGGCAGCACCATAGCACGGACTTTCTACTATTACCGTGTCTCCTGGTTTTAATAATGTTTGAGCGATTAAATCAATTCCTTGCTGGGCACCACTTGTAATTAATAAATGAGCAGGATCAGCGCTCAATCCTTGATAGTCTTTTAAATATTTGCAAACTTCCATGCGAAGCTCTTCATCACCTTGTACAGATCCGTATGTGGCTAAAATCATTTTGTCTTCGTCTAATATTTTTTGCATTTCACTTGATAGAAACGGATTAGGTAAAAGGCGTGGATAGAGAATGGCCTGAGAAAAATCATAATACTTTTTGTGGCGATTGATAATATATTGAGATCTTATTACATTAACAGCTTTCATATGTTGCCAGTGATATGGAGCATTTGTATGTAGAGAAGGAGAGTTTTTCCCTCTTATGTAAACCCCTTTTCCAGGCTGTATATATACATAGCCTTTTGTCTCCAGCAATTTATATGCTTTTCGAACCGTCAATACACTTATTTTTAAATCGTCTGCCATAGTGCGTAAAGAAGGAAGAACATCTCCATCTACTAATATGCCGCCTTGAATACGCTGAACGATTTGCTCGTAGATTTGCTGATAAAACGGTAAATTAGATTCTTTTCGGATTATAATCTTCATTACTCTCACCTAATCTTCTTTTTATTTTCATTTAAACTGAAAAAAACTTTATAATCAACATAAAATATATACAACTGTTATATAGCTTGATGTACTGTTATACACTGTTTTCTCTATACTCATTTCAAGAATGAAAAGGGGGAAGCAGTATGATTATTTTTAATTATCTTCTTATTTGTGTCATTTTTGGGACGACATTTTTAACGATTAAAATAGGAATTGCAGCAGGGGCTCCGCCGCTTTTTTCAGCGGGGATTCGTTTCTTTTTGGCAGGTATAGTTGTGATTATGTTTTTTATCATGAAACGGAAACAAGTTCTACCATACCTTTTCATAAGAAGGATTATGTTCGCTGGTTTTTGTCTTACATTTATGACCTTCGCAACTTTATATTGGGCAGAGCAATATATCTCATCGGGATTAGCAGCCGTTCTTTCCGCTACAGGTCCAATGATGATTTTATTGCTTCAAACGAAACGAACGAAAATGAAATTGAGAAGGGAACAACTTTTTGCCCTTGTACTTGCTCTTATAGGAGTTGTATGCATTTCTTTACCAGGGTTACAGCAGCAATTCTCTTATACTTGGAGCATTGCTTGCCTTGTTATATTAGTAGGAGAATTCTTCTACGGAATGGGCGCTATTCATTCAAAGGGAATTTTATCAGATTTACTAGATGTCTCACCATTTTTGATTAATGGTATTCAAATGTTATATGGAGGTCTATTACTAATAGTTTGTTCTCTTTTATTAGAACATCCGAATCTATCTGCCTTAACTACATGGAACGTTCAATGGCCGATTCTGTATTTAATATTTATAGGTTCAATAGGTGGGCATGGCTTATACTATTGGCTATTATCCAAAACTAATCCTGTATTTCCATCTACTTGGCTTTATGTTTCGCCATTAATTGCTGTTATAACAGGATATATGTTTTTAGGTGAACCAATCAAACCAGTGATGGGAATTGGAGCTTTCTTCATATTAATCGGTGTTTTTATGGCGAATCGATCCACACTTGAGGTGTATTGGAGGCAAGGAAAACTGTTGAAAAAAGAGATGTAAGGTTTTTTTATTTCATTCATGAGTTTTAAAAGTGAAAGGACGTCTTAAGACTTGTTGTCTTATGAACGTCCTTTTTTCGGCAAGATGATATTGAATGATGTTCCTTTCGAAGGCTCGCTGTTGGCAGAAATTGTACCATTATGAGCATGTACAAGTTTATAGACAATTGCCATTCCAAGTCCAGTCCCTTCGGAAGAGGAATCAGTTGTTGTTCCTCGGTAATATTGTTGAAAAAGATTTTCTATCATATGAGGGGACATGCCAACACCGTTGTCCATAATATGGATAACTACATGTTTATCATTATCAGAAAGTGTTGTATATATATCGGTATGTTCAGGGTTGTGTAAAATCGAATTCATGAGAATGTTTTGTAAGATACGTTGCATAAATTTATGATCGAATTCAACATTAATTACAGGCGTATCCGCTTTAAAGTGAAGTTTATAGTTACTTGCTTGCGGATCATGACTAATGTCGGCAACAACTCTTTTTGCAAATTCGACTAAATCTTGATTCGTTTTATGTAAAGGTAATGTGCCTTCCGTGCTATTTAGTTGTAAGACGAGGCTTAAATCTTGAATTAATTCTTCCATATGTTTTCCTTTATCATCAATTTCTTGGATAAAAGATTGAACCTCATCTTTTGACCACTCATACTGATCATTTAATAAAAGCGCTGAATATCCCTTGATATATGTTAGTGGTGTTTTTAAGTCATGCGAAATACCAGCAATCCACTCTTGTTTGGCATTCTCTATTTTTTCCCTTTCTATCTCAGAAGCTTGTAATTTTACAGCCAATATTTGGAGCTGCTGAAGTCCCTCCTGATACAGAAGATAACGCATACGAAGTTTTCCCTTTTTGGTATAAATCTTTTGCAAACCTTTAGGTTGCTTGTAGTTTTCTTGTGAGAGTTGATGGATCCAAGTCATTATGAATCCAATCGGACCACCAAAATACCATCCAAACAAGCCAATGCAAATAATTGTGCTAATAACAAAAATCCCAGCCACAAGCAAACCTTCAGTGTTTTCATTAACAATGATACCGAACAGCGGAAAAATACCTTCAACAATAATGACAATGCAAAAACCAGTTACAAGCATCCAAAGAATAAGTCCTAATGCTAAATGGAATGTAAATCGAGTTTTTATTCGCATATAAACGCCTCATTTGGAGGGATGAATTTATAGCCAATTCCTCGTAAATTTACAATGATTTTTGGTTTGCGTGTATCATCACCAAGTTTTTTCCGCAGTTTGGATATATGGATCGTGACGGTTTTTTCTTCTCCAAAAACATCATTTCCCCACACGAATTCGTAGAGCTGTGCAGTTGTGAAAATACAATTCGGATTTTTGCAAAAGAAATGTAGTAACTCCAGCTCTTTTGCTGTGCATTCTACTAGATGATTTTTAACTGTTAATGTTGCAGATTCAGGGTTAAAAGTGAAGTAGTCATAATTGTATAAAGTACTTTGTTGTTGTGAATTCTCATACATTTTTTGACGACGAAGGATGACTTTTATTCGAGCTATTACTTCTAAAGGATTAAAAGGTTTTGTAATATAATCATCTCCGCCTATTCCTAAACCTGTCAATTTATCGAAGTCTGTTGAGCGTGCGCTAATAAAAATGATAGGTGTATTTGTATTTTTTCGGATTTCTGTACATAGTTCAAACCCACTTATATCTGGAAGCATGATATCGAGCAAAATAATATCATATACTTTTTCTTTGATACGCCGCAGCGCATCTTTTCCTGTTGAGACAGTTTCTATATGAATGAAATTCTCTTTCCTTAGTATTATTTCTAATAATTTCAATATACCAACTTCGTCATCTATTACTAATATTTTTGCAGATTCCATTTCGATTATCCCTCATTTCACCCTCATCATACCAATTTATTTTCAGTAGATGTTTATCCTAATAAAAATATTACAAGCATTTTCCATAGAGTTTACTTTGATTTTACTTTCATTCGTTAAGCTTATTGTAACATATCAATATAAAGCAGGAGGGACTACGAGTGGAATATGTTATCAAAATTAACAAATTAAGCAAGATGTTTAAGGGAACTGAAACGGTTTCTAATGTCAATATGAAAATTAATAGAGGAGAGATTTACGGGTTTTTAGGACCGAATGGCGCTGGAAAAACAACCATTATGAAGATGATCTTAAATTTAGTAAAGCCATCTTCTGGTGAGATTATTGTATTAAATCAGACTGTTTTACCAACATCTTATCAATATTTAGAGAAAATAGGCAGCATCATTGAATACCCAGTGTTTTATGACCGGTTAACAGCAAAGGAAAATTTAGACTTTCATTGTGAATACATTGGCTATCATGATAAAAGAGCGGTGGGTGAAGCTTTAGAAATTGTAGGACTTAAAGAGGTGGCAAATAAGAAAATTCATGAATTTTCTTTAGGGATGAAGCAACGATTAGGGATTGCGCGGGCGATTGTTACGAAACCGGAAATTTTAATTCTTGATGAACCTATCAATGGACTTGATCCAATCGGAATTAAAGACATTCGGGAGCTTTTATTACTTTTAAAAGAGGAATATGGAATTACCATTTTAATTTCAAGCCATATTGTATCCGAAATAGAATCTATAGCAGATACTATAGGCATTATTAATCAGGGGAAATTATTAAAAGAAGTAAAAATGGAAGAAATCAGAAAAGAAAATATCGAATATCTTGAAATCGAAGTAGACAATTTGAAAAAAACGATACAGGTACTGGAAGATACATTAGGAATTAAAAAATATGAAATAGTAGACCAGAATACGATTCGGATTTTTGAACAAGCCATTTCTCAATATCAAATCAATAAAGAATTGATATTGAATGACGTCATAGTAAAGAGAATTGAAAGAAAACAACACAATTTAGAAGAGTACTTTTTAAACCTTATTAATGGAGGCGGTCAACATGTTTAAACTTATGAAACTAGAATGGGAAAAACATTTCTTATCTAGTTATTTTAAAGGACTAGCAATTTGTATTGTTGGAATTTTCGCTGCTGCTGGTCTTATGGCAATAGGTTCTAAAGGTGAGAGTGAGCAAATGTTTCCAGATTATATGGCATTCATGTCTTTAACAAATATTCTTATTAGAATAACATTTATAATTTTTTCAAGCGTAATTTTATCGCGTTTAGTTATTGATGAATACAAGAGCAAAACGATTCAAGTAGTGTTTACCTATCCATTACAACGGAAAAAATTACTTCAAGCTAAGTTATCAATTGTTTTTGGATTTTGTTTTTTCAGCATAATTTTCACTACTTTTATTATCAGTATGTTAACTTTCTTCTTAAACCCAATTATAGGGTTCTTTGAAACACCTGTTAGTATAAATGAAATAATTGCTACAGTTCCAACTACTTTTATTCATGCATTTATGATGGCTGGAGTAAGCCTGATTCCTTTATATTTTGGTATGAGAAAAAAATCAACCGCTACAACAATTACCTCAGCTGTATTAATAGGTTTTTTGATTAACTCAACTATTTCTAATGGCGGTAGTTCGACTAGTTTATTCGAATTCATTGGGGTACCAATTGCATTCTGTCTACTTGGTCTAATCATTGGATATCTTTCTTATTATAAAATTGACAAAATTGATGTTGCTTAAACAAAGCGAGGATGGAGTAATATTCAAATTCAACAAGGGATGGGGAATAAAAATTAAAAAAAATGATACTAGCTTCTACTGCATTAATTGTAACTGGTGGATTCGTTTTTAGCTTCAAAGAAGTAGGAGGAAAGAGTTTTGAAAAAGAAACTTCCTTTGAAGCAGATAGTATTGAAGAAGTGGAGATAAACAATGAATCTTGGGATATAGAGTTCAAAAATACGAAATCAAAAAAAATAACAATCGAAGTTGAAGGAAAACAAAAGGACAAGAAAAAAGATCCCGTAACAATTAAAAATGATGGGAAGAAAATAGAAATGAATCAAAAAGACCAAAAGGGAATACTTGAAGGATTCAGTTTCGGGAAGAAAGGTACAATCTATATTTCTATCCCAAAGAATGAAATAGATACGATTACATTGAATAATAGTTTCGGTGATATAAAAATGAAAGATGTAGCGACTAAAAATATTGTAATTTCAAACGACTCTGGTGCTGAAAAAATTGAAGGACTGTCAGCGGATAAGGGGAAGTTTACATCAAAAGATGGGGAATTCAGCTTGAAAGATAGCTCGTTAAAGGCATTAACTGTAGCTTCCACTACTGGTGATAATTATATTACAAGTGTGACTAGTCCTAAAATGAAAGTTACTTCAACAGAGGGTGAAGTAACAATTAAAAATTCAAAAGAAGGAGAGTCATTGTTTGTAGAAACAAAATCAGGAGATATCGCTGTATCTTATCAAGAAGCTCCGACTTCATTAATGCTCACTGCTAATAGTCATTCATCTGATATAACAGTTAAATTAAATAGCTTTAAGAAAAAAAAGGATACTGAACAATCGAAAGAAGGAATCATTGGTGATGCAGCAAATAAATTGGAAGTTTTAAGTAAAGAAGGAACAATAAAGATAAATTAACATATTTGCTGATTTGAAATAAAGCTTGACCCAAAATATGAATTGAAATTGTATTTGGAAACAAACAATAAGAACCCATTTTGAACAAAAATTAAAATGGGTTCTTATTGTTTAAATTATATTTAAGTTTTATAAAAAAGTTCGATTATTTTCTTTGTTCTTTTTTGGTGAAATTACATTCCAATGATAAAAAAATTTAATTTTCTTTTTTTGATTGTGTTCTTAGATAATGAAGTATCTCCCTTGATGCAAACTCAATAAAGCCACTGATAAAATCTAACTTATCCTCTGCTAAAAAGGGAGTATAACCTTGAGGATTTCCAACATAGCCTTTGGGAGCAATCGATTTAGTTCTTTCGCCTCCTTTTTGCCACTCTTCCAAATCTTCCTTGCTTAATAGCCTAGGGGCTAGTTCTTCGATTTTTTCTTGCCTTACCAAATCGGGGAAATATTTTACAAATCGTGCTGTCCCCTGCGCTCCTGCGTGAAAATCTGGATAGCGAGGAGGGGGCTCGAACGAACCAAAGGAAAAATCGATATCAAAAATCAAGAATTCTTCTCGATCTTTCGTGATTCCTAACTGGTCCGCTAACAAATTAGCAATAACTGAACGAACATCAATATTTAGTGTTTGCCTTGTCTTTCTAATTGCTCCTATTAGCGCATCACCATGTTGTTGATCCCCGTGAATATCAATAACAAATATATGCTTTGCTCCCCATCTGAATAGGGATTCCCACATATCGAATAAGACTGCATGTACGGTTTCCTTTCTTGATGTAAAAGAACCGGGAAATGCGCCCGTAATATGATTTACACCAAAGTAATAAGGAGGTGCTATTATAGTTGGAATGTTCTCTTTTTCTAACCGTTTTTTTATACAACGACAAATATAATGGCTCTCGTAAATATCAACCCCTGTAGGTAAGTGGGGGCCTTGTTGCTCAATCACACCAGTCGGTGACAGCACCACTGCACCCTTTTGTAATGCCTCTTCAATTTCTAGCCATGTCATATCAGCAACAGTATCTTTGAAAATAGAATACATGAATCTACCCCATTTCATATATTTACATTAAGTTATTCAATTTGTAGGCTATAATTTAGGAAAATAAATTAATTATACAGTTAGAAATTCAACTTCTATAATCATTATTCCTTTTGCATACCCTGTCCCGTTAATATTCAATTAAAAAAGGAAAATCTTGCATTAAATCTAAAATAAAACTAAAAACATGTATTTGCAGCTGGTCATGATGAAAGGATTTTCCGACTGAATGAAAATATTCTATGTTTGGGTATGAAAGAAGGGGTTTTTCGTGAATTTTCGGTACAATTTGCAAGAGTAATGAATCATATGAGGTAATTTGCTATAGTTTTAGAAAAAATATCGAATTTATGAAGAGCTAGGCAGTATAAACAGTTTAAGGAAAATAAGAATAGTGTATTTTGTTGTGAAGATTGTAATCATAAAATACGTCTTGATGCCATTAAAAACTTTTTTAGATATGGAACTTTGTGAAAAAATGCAAGAGTTATTATACGAAAAACCCCTCTTATATATCGATGTTTTTACGATATATAAGAGGGGTTTGTATAAAATAAAATGTTAATTCACTTTCTTAATAAATCCTTTATAGTGACGTTTCACAAGCTGGCTTTCTAACGTTTTCATCGTTTCTAACGCGACACCGACAATAATGAGTAAGCTTGTCCCGCCAATTTGAGCGGAAGCTGGTAAATCAGAAATTTTTGTGAATATAATCGGTAAAATAGAGATTGCCCCTAAAAAGATTGCTCCGATAAAAGTTAAACGATATAAGATTTTTGTTACGTATTTCTCTGTCATTATCCCTGGTCGAATACCTGGAACATACCCGTTTTGTTTCTTCAAGTTTTCAGCCATTTGTTCAGGGTTTACTTGAACGAAGGCATAAAAGTATGTAAATGCAATAATGAGTCCAAGGTATAAACACATTCCAACTGGGTGTGAATAATCCAAATTTGTATTGATCCATTTGGACACCGCAGAGCTTGGAAACAGCTGCGCGATTGTTCGCGGCGTCATTAAAAATGCGGAAGCAAAGATAACAGGAATGACACCTGCACTATTTACCTTAAGAGGTAAGTGTGTATTTTTTGCTCCTTGATACGGATTGTTCCCAGTAGAAGCTTTTGCATATTGAATAGGAATTTTCCGATTTGCTTGTTGAATATAAATAACACCAACGATGATTGCTAAAATAACCAAAATAATTAATGCGATTTTTATAATATGCATAAAGAGTTGATCTCCAGCATTATGAATTTGTTGTAAGTATATTTGATTCATAATACTTGGAATTCCTGCCACAAGTCCTGCAAAAATAATAATTGAAATTCCGTTGCCTACTCCATTTGCAGTGATTTGTTCACCTAACCACATTAAAAACGCAGTACCAGCAGTTAATACGGTAGCAATTAATAAGTAGGTTTTTAGGCCTGGATCAGTTATTAATTGTCCACCTGCCATATTGTTAAAGCCAATAGACATTCCTATCGACTGAATGAATGCAAGAACAATTGTAAAGTAGCGGGTAAATTGAGCGGATTTTTTACGGCCCATTTCACCTTGCTTTGCCCACTCTGCAAATTTAGGAACGACATCCATCTGTAATAACTGCACGATGATGGAAGCTGTAATATACGGTGTGATGCCTACTGCAAAAATTGAAAAGTTTTGTAAGGCACCTCCGCCAAATACATTAAGCATTCCTAAAATATTTGTTTGATCTTGTAGTTTTAATACCTCAGCATTAGTATGAGGAACTGGAATGAATGTGCCAATCCGAAAAACGATTAACATCGCTAAAGTAAAAAGGATTTTGCTTCTGATCTCAGCTACTCTCATAAAGTTTGAAATTGTACGAAACATCATGTCGCCTCCTATATGTTTACTAATTATGTAAAGTAAAACTAGTTTTTATATCCTCACGTATAAACTGCAAACCTCCTTCCGAATAAAATTCATTATGACAAATGGATTTTCAAACAGTTTACGGATATAAAATAGAGCGATGTTTATGTTTTCGTAACAACTCAATAACCATAATATAACTATAAAATAAATATTTGTACAGAGGTAAGAATAAAAAGAATAAGTACATACAAGGGAATTTTGCTAGATTATAGGTAATTCGAATTGTTATAATATTCTCAAAAAAACAAAGGGGTTCACGATATGGAATTTCAATTACCTAACATAGACGGAGAAGAATTAACAATTACAATGATTCAAGAAGCGATGGAAACGGGTAAGTTAACAGCAAAAGACCTTGTTATGTATTATTTGTATCGAATCGCAAAGTATGATAAAGCCGGTCCTAATATAAACGCTATACTTGAAATGAATCCGGATGCTATTTTTCTTGCTGAATCATTGGATTATGAGCGAAAGAAAAAAGGAAAACGAGGGCCTCTTCATGGGATTCCAATTTTATTGAAAGATAATATAGAAACAGGAGATAAAATGCATACAAGTGCTGGTATGCTTGCTTTAGAAAACCATGTGAGTCAAAAAGATGCGTTTCTAGTGAAAAAGCTTCGAGACGCAGGAGCTATTATTTTAGGGAAAACGAATATGACAGAATTAGCAAATGGCATGTCGTTAAAAATGTGGGCTGGATATAGTGCAAGAGGAGGGCAAACTTTGAATCCTTATGGTCCTGAAGAATTTTTTGTAGGTGGGTCCAGTTCTGGTTCCGCTGCTGCAGTTACTGCAAACTTTACAGTATTATCAGTTGGTACAGAGACAGATGCCTCTATCTTAAGTCCAGCAATACAAAACTCTGTAGTTGGCATCAAACCGACTGTTGGACTGATTAGTAGATCGGGCATCATTCCGTTTACGTATTCACAAGATACTGCAGGGCCCATTGCTCGAACTGTAGAAGATGCTGCGCTTTTATTAAGTGTACTGAGTGGCAAAGATGAACTAGACCCAGCGACTTATCGTTGTGAAGAAAATGTTGTACAAGATTATACGGCATATTTAGATAAGAGTGGATTAAAGGGAGCGCGCATTGGTGTGTTTCAGCAGGTTGCTGAAGAAAATTTTCTACCAGGTGAGTTCGATGAACATTTATTCTCTAAAGTGATTCACATTTTGAAAGGAGCTGGGGCAGAAGTCATAGAGAATATTGAAATCCCTTCTTTCAATAGGAAATGGAGTTATGAAGTGCCAACTTATGAGATAAAACATAGTTTAGGAAATTATCTATATCAACTACCATCACATGTTCCTGTTCATAATGATCACGAATTAATAGAATTTAATAATAAACTTAGTGATAAAGCATTAAAGTACGGACAAAATATGCTTGAATATAGAGAGTCTCTACCAAATACATTAAGTAATTCGGAGTACATAATGGCGAAATTAGAAGATCTTTATTATTCACAAAATGAAGGAATAGATTTTGCGCTTCAAACATATAACCTGGATGCCATTTTATTCCCGGCCTATGTAGGGTCTACTCTTTCTGCAAAAGCAGGTTATCCATCAATTGCTTTACCAGCAGGATATATGGAAAACGGGCGTCCATTTGGCATTACTTTTGCGGGACCTGCATTTAGTGAGGGAACTTTAATTAAGATTGGTTACGCTTTTGAGCAAGTGACAAAATTTCGGAAACCTCCTAGTTCACTATAGAAAGTATAGTTGTTTTTGACGTAAGAAAAGAAGGACTCATGAATAAAAAATATGTACGGGTAGTGATATAGTGAAGATTGGTAAATTTGGAGAAGTAAATAAACTGAGTATCGATACAATAAGACATTATATGGATCTAGGGTTGATTGTGCCTGAAAAGAAGGGAGGGCATTATTTTTTTGATGAGCGCTGTCAAAACGTTTTAGAGCTTATTTTAGAATTTAAGGAGATGGGCTTTAGTTTAAACGAGATTAAAAAAATTTTTCTGTATAAAAATTTTGGTGAATTAACGGATTATGAACATGATACGTCCTATCAATCTTTATTTATGGATAAATATGAGCAGGTTGGGCAGGAAATAAATAATTTAGTAGAAATAAAGGAAAAGCTAAAGACGAAATTAGATGCGTTATCAGCAAAATCGAAAGGTTCAAGCTGGAGGATTGGGATTGATTTAAAAGTACTCGATATGCTGAAATGTTTAAAATGTAGTGCAAAGCTTATTCTTCAAGATGGGATCATTAATCGCAATCAAATTATGGAGGGAAAATTAACTTGCAATTGTGGAGAAGAATACCTTGTTGAATCAGGTATTTTAAAGGTTGGTAATTCATTTCAAGCGGCTTCGGGGCCCCATCATGAAGAATTTATTCTTGAATATATTCATGTAACTGATCCAACTTATTTGGAAAATATCCGTAAAGTTGGAGAATGGTTAAGGAGGAAACTTGGTCAATTAAACTTAAACGATAAAGTAGTACTTGAGCTAGGATCCGGAGTTGGCTTTTTTCTGCGAAATATTTTTCGGGAATTACCGGAAAATTGCTTGTATATTGCTGTTGATCGCAACTTAGAGAGGCATCGGTTTTTAAAAGGGGTATTAGAGAGATCTGGTGTCAAAAGAAACATTCTCTTTATTTGCGCTGACTTTTTAGATATACCTATACAGGAATACTCTGTCGATATCGTGATGGATCATTCGGGTACTAGTAATTATAGCTTTGAACATGAGGCGTTTTTGCTTCGTGAAGTGGATTCTCTTTTTAAGCCTGATTGTTACTTATTGGGATCGTTTATTGCTTTTAAAAACTTTAGCGCCAATAGCAAAATTGAAGCTAGATTCAGAGATAACTTTATAGCTAAAAGGATTAAGGAAAACATCAACACTTTAAATTATATTTCTATTGAAGAAAGGGCTTCCGAATATATTGATAGAGGTGGAAAGTACGAAAATTTCTTTGTGCAAGGTGAAGAAATTTATTCATATTCATTTTTTGGCAAAAGATAGGGTTAACCCTATCTTTTTTTCATTTCCCCCTGAAAATTTGTGGATTTCACGTATTGATATCGGGTTCACCCGGCAGCTTAAACTTTATTGTATAAAAAGTTAAGCGAGGTGGAGTATTTATGGAAGCATTACAAATGAATATAAGTAACGAAAAGAGCAAAAAAGAAATAAAAAACCTAGTCCTCTATTCTACAGGAAAGACTGTGTCAATATTTGGTACAGCTATTTATAATTTTGCGTTAGGATTATACGTTTTAAAGCAGACGGGTTCAGCGTTAAGCTTTGCAATTACTCTTATATTAGGATTTATTCCAATGATTATCATCAATCCGTTTGCTGGGGTGATTGTAGATAAAGTCAATAAAAAGAAGTTAGTTGTATTTATGGATCTTCTGAGCGGAATTTTGTTAGTTTCTGTTTATATATTTTGTATGAAATATGAATTGAATTTACTCATCATTTATGCCACTACCTTCCTTTTAACGGTGTTTACTACTTTCTTTGGAATAGGTTTAGAAGCTGCGAAGCCAAACATTGTATCTGAAAAGATGTTGATGAATATTAATTCTATTAGTAAAATAATCGACTCAATCTCTTCAATTATGGGACCTATGTTAGGCGGGATTGTTTTTGCAATCTTTGATATGAAAACTTTTATTATTATAAATGGAATTTCTTTTATCCTTTCCGGATTATCAATGATGTTTATTCATTTCAAGCTTTTCAATCATCAATCAAATGATGAGCATTCAGATGAAAAAATTCATTTAATTAGAGATATGAAAGAGGGATTTAACTATTTATTCGAAAGAAAGAGTATTAAGAGCATGTTTATGATCTTAATATTAATTAATTTCTTTCTCGGTTTTGCTGTGACTGTTCCATTACCATATATGATCAATACAGTTTTAAAGCTAGGTTCAAAAGAGTTTGGTATGATCCAAGGGGCCTTTCCAGTGGGGATGATTTTAGGGGCTTTATTGGTAAAGAAAATCACAGAAAGAATTTCATATTCTATTCTTGTAAAATATTTAAGTTTTGCTTTATCGATTTTTATGATTTTATTAGGAGTTCCAGTTTTGTTGAAAAGTTTACAATTGAACTCCATCGTTTACACCTGTTATTTCATTGCTGTCATGTTCTTGTTTGGAGTAGTCATAGCGCTAATTGACATCCCTCTGTCTTATTTTATGCAAAAAGAGATTCCAGATGAATATAGAGGTAGGGTACTAAGCATTGGCATTACTATCGCAAAAATAATGCTTCCTATGGCGATGATATCATCAGGATCTCTATTAAATATCCTTCCTTCTTATGTCATGCCTGTTGCAGGAGGAATATTATTTTTTCTATTTAATATTGGTTCGTCAAATAAGTTGAACTTTGAATTGACTTCCAAAAATATAAGTACTTAATTTGTTAAGCGGCGTTATAGTTGAAAAAAACTCTCCTTCCAGTATACTGAATAAAGAAATTCACCTTAAAGGTAAAGAGATGTGTTTAATCATTTATAGATCAAATTTCTAGAATAAAGATTTAAAAAGGGAAAGGTGTTAGAAATGAAAACGTATATTGTAGTTGGAGCTGGGATTCTCGGAGCATCTACTGCTTATCATCTTGCAAAAGCAGGAGTTCGTGTTACATTGGTAGATCGTCAAGATTTAGGACAGGCGACGGATGCAGCAGCTGGGATTGTCTGTCCTTGGCTGTCACAGCGCCGGAACCAAGCTTGGTATCAAATGGCGAAAGGCGGAGCTCGTTACTATGCTTCTTTAATTGAACAATTAGAAGCAGATGGCGAAATAGATACTGGTTATAAACGTGTAGGTGCGATTAGTCTCCATACAGAAGAGAAAAAATTAGATCAGATGGAGGAGCGAGCGTATAAACGACGCGAGGATGCTCCGGAAATTGGTGAAATTACACGTTTATCGCCAGCTGAAACGAAAAAGCTTTTTCCGCCATTATCAGAAGAGTATAGTGCTGTACATATTAGCGGTGCTGCGCGTGTGAACGGTAGAGCACTTCGTCAGGCTCTTGTGAACGCTGCAAAGAAACATGGTGCTGTATATAGGAATGGAAATGCATCATTAGTACATGAAGACAATCGTGTTATTGGTGTTGAAGTAGATGGTGAAACTTTAACAGCTGATCAGGTGATTGTAACTGCGGGTGCATGGGCAAATGAATTATTGCAACCACTTGGTGTCAATTTCTTAGTTACATTCCAAAAAGCGCAAATTGTTCATCTTCATGTACAGGACGTGGATACAAACAATTGGCCAGTTGTTATGCCGCCGAATGATCAATATATTCTTGCTTTTGAAGATGGCCGTGTAGTAGTAGGCGCAACACATGAAAATGATACTGGATTTGATTACAGAGTAACAGCCGGTGGATTACATGAAGTATTTGATAAAGCACTATCAGTTGCTCCAGGTTTATCGAATAGTACGATGATGGAAACGAGAGTTGGATATAGGCCGTTTACACCAGGATTCCTTCCGGTAATTGGCGCATTACCTAACTATGAAGGCATACTAGTTGCTAATGGACTTGGAGCTTCTGGGTTAACTGCAGGACCTTATTTAGGTTCTGAGCTTGCGAAACTTGCTCTTGGTGAACAGACAGAACTGGATCTTAGTTATTATGATGTAGCAGGGGCAATTGAACAGCCAAAGAATTAGAGAAATAGTATGTATTACATATAGGGATAGCACTACATGCCCATCAGCCTAAAAAATAAAATAATTCATAACAAAAAAATTTCCTTTCCTACAACTATTTATATGAATTAAGATTTTTTTTGTTGTGAAGAGAAAAGGATTTCTTAGCTTGATGGCCATGGGGGTAGGACCACATTGCTATCAAGTTAAGGGTGCTAAAAAGGTATATGTGAGAGTTATTTTTTTAAAACTTCTACGATTGTACTAAAGATGAGCATAACAAATAAACCTAATACATAGGTGTTTTAAAAAATATTATGCAACTTTGATACTTTGTGACAACGTATAATCATACACAACACCTAAGATATCAAAGACGGTTTTTTTTTCGTACCGGTGAGATTTTCTCTAAAAAATAATATAAGCGCAGTAAAACTTTTAATAATTTATGGATGCCCTTCTGTAATCCTTCATAAAACAATAGATAATAATTCTTTATCATATAGATGGATTTGTATTCACTTAGCTCTTTCTTTTTCTTATCCAATAGTAACTGACGCATTTTGAACATCGTCGATGAACAGAGTAAAATACTAATGAATTGCCCATATAAATGGCATTCTAAACGTTCTTTCTTGATTTCTTTGCACTTGTCAATTTTAAAGAAAGATTTCCATGTTTTGAAAAAAGTTATACCGTTTATAAAAAAGTCGAACCGAAATGTTATTATTTCAGTTTTCCTTCTTCCACAAACGGTTAGTTCAATAGCTTTATTTGGGCATTGCGTTCAAATTAAGATAATATTGATTTGAAAGGCGTTGGAATTAGTAGTATAAAAAATAGGGGATGCAAAGCAATGAATGAATTTTATAATGCGTTAACATATATAAATAAAATGTTTTATGAACCCAGTCACTTAACCATAAAAGCTGTCCGAGAAGAAGCTCAAAATTCAGATTATGGGGCTGGTATATTTCAGCTAAATTCAAAATCGATTAGATTTAGAGTCGCAAAAATAACACCTACCAAGATAGGACAGTTTGTTGCTTTTTGGGAAAAAGATGGGGATAATAAAAACCAAGCCTTTTCATATGAAAAAGCTACTGATTTATTGGTTATCAATACTTTTACTAGAAATAATAATTTTGGACAATTCGTTTTTCCAAAAGAAGTACTTGTAAAACAAAATATCCTTAAAACAGCCACTACAAAAGGAAAAATGGCAATTAGAGTTTACCCTAGCTGGGAAAATCCCACTAGCAAACAAGCTATCGAAATACAGAAATGGCAATTAGAATATTTTGTTGGGATGAACAATACAAATAGTTTACCAATACAAGAACTATTAAAGCTATACTCTAACTAAAATTGGATAGCCCTAAATGTGGTTTTAAAATAAAGTTCGATAATTTAAAACAAAATATTCCATTTCCGTAAACAGGTGCGTTAGTGGAATAAGGAGGATTAAAATAATCAAACTTTTTTATAAAAATTTCATACTTAGTTAAAAAGAGAAACTCCATTTTGATCAATCTTTTTTCAAAATGAAGTTTTTATATTTGCTTTTAAATAAGGATTAAAACACATTTTTTAATCAAACTTTATTGCAAAGCTACAGTTTACTGATTTTTACCTAATTCCTAGAGATAAAGGTGGAATCTTTATGTTTTATAACAACAAGAATGAACTAATGTTTGTTGGTAAGGCAAGAAAGTTAAGACCAAGAATAAAAAAACATTTTGAAGATACTGTATCAGTAATCAAAGACCATAGAGATGAAGTAATCAAAATTGATGTTTGTCTTGTAGAAAACGCGATGGAAAGAGAAATTTATGAAACATATATCGCTAATAAACAAAAGTCGAAATATAATGTAGACAAAGTGTTCTTTAAATAAGTAAAAGCTCATAAAAAGGACTAATAAAATGAGACAACTTTGCCTCGGCTTATTAGTCCTTTTTTACCGCTTGCAACGTTACGTTGCACAATGATACGGATATCATTTGAGAGAAAGAACAATTTGATACGATAAAGGATGGGAATAGATTGGATAATCATAGCCAAACACCGGCGTATATATATACGTATGCATTTCGCGAAGAGGAACGTTCTTTATGTTATATGGAGATGCGCTCACTTTTTGGAACGGAATCGCACTCTAATATATTGAAAAGCACAATCAAAATTGATCCGAGCCGAAGCCCGTTTATTAAAGAACGGATTGACGTAATGTATGAAGGAGATGAACTGCCAGATATTTTGAAGCAGGTCGAACAGATTGATTTGTCTGGATCCACGTTCAAAGTCATCTTCGTTAAAATTAATGATCTTGATAAATCGAAAAAAATAGAATACGGAGAACGCCGCCT
Source organism: Bacillus bruguierae (assembly GCF_037104725.1). NCBI lineage: Bacteria > Bacillati > Bacillota > Bacilli > Caryophanales > Bacillaceae > Bacillus > Bacillus bruguierae. The sequence continues at coordinate 93,773 of NZ_JBAWSX010000010.1, forward strand.
TATTGAGCGAGATATCGGCATGCATATTGAAGGTGAAGCCGATGTGCATCATCCAGAGCGTGTATTTGGCATTGTAATCATTGGCGGACGTTGGTACTTCGGAACATATATGGAAAGCGAGGCTGTTTGGTTCCATCACGTGAAAAAACCACGCAGCTATTCTACGTCACTAAGCACACGTGTAGCGAGAGCTGTTGCGAATATCGCTGTGCCAAATCCTGATGGAGTCAAAGCGATCGATCCATGCTGTGGTATTGGAACGGTAGTGGTAGAAGCACTCTCTATGGGCATTGACATCGTTGGCCGTGATATTAACCCGCTTGTCGTAATCGGATCAAGAGAAAACATCGCGCATTTTGGTTTTGAAGGAGACGTAACGGTAGGACCTATCGAAGACATTCAGACAAACTACGATGTAGCAATTATCGATATGCCGTACAATCTATTTACGTGCGCAACACCAGAAGATCAATTCTCGATTTTAAAACATGCGCGCCGTATTGCAAAAAAAGTAGTAGTTGTAACAAGCGAAACAATGGATCACATGATCGAAGAAATTGGATTTGAAATTATAGACCGCTGCGTAACAAGAAAAGGAAACTTTTCTCGGCAAATTCTTGTTTGTGAATAGGGAAGTAAGGGAAGACCAATGGGTGCATTGGTCTTTTTTGTTTACTTCTCATTTTTAAACGTTCATTTTTGTTACGTTGTATATTTGAAAATTAGAAACGCCCTCATCGTTGAATTAGGCCTAGTTCCAGCGTTCCTGTAACCAGGGGAAAAGTATTTATTGAGAACACAGTGTTTTAGTGGTTAGCCCGACTTAATTCTTAGGAAAAACCAATGATTTTACAGTAACAAAAACGATCAGTTTAGATACAGTGTCAATTTGTACTATATGGGTTCCCGCCACATGCCCATCACCTTAAGAATTTTATAACACCCCAAAACAAAAAAATTGTACATTTTCACATGAAGATGTCAATTATCTCGTTTTGGAGGTATTTGTATTTCTTAGCTTGATAGCGATGTTATTTTACCTCTAAACGTAGTTTCTTACTTATTAGTTAGACTGGATATTTCAACAGATTTTTGCGTACAACGTTTCATAGCTGAAATGACAGCTGTTCTTAAGCCTTTTTCCTCTAATGTTGCTACAGCTTCTATTGTCGTTCCACCTGGAGAACAAACCATATCTTTAAGTGTGCCTGGATGTATTCCTGTTTCAAGTACCATTTTTGCAGAACCTAATACAGCTTGAGCTGCGAATTTATATGCTTGAGTTCTTGGCATACCATCTAGTACAGCAGCATCTGCCATGGCTTCTATAAACATATATACATATGCTGGAGAAGAACCACTTACAGATGTTACAACATCCATTAATTTTTCATTTACTATCTCTGTTTGGCCAAAACTATTAAATATATTTAGTATGTCTTCTAGATCTTTTTCTGTAACCATTTCATTAGCACATAACGCAGACATTCCTTCTCCAACAAGAGCAGGTGTATTAGGCATTACTCTAACTACTTTTAACCTTTTGCCGAAAGCATTCTCAGTACTCTTAATACTTTTTCCAGCAGCAATAGTCACGACTATTACATCGTTTTTTATCTGCTCTTTTATTTGGTTAATTACTGATGAGTATAGGTCTGGTTTGATTGATAAAATTAAAATATCAGCATTGTTAGCTACTTCATTGTTGTCAGTAGTTGTAGTTATGTCATATTTTTCACTAACATTTTTTAAATTCATGACACTTATATCTGAACAAATTATTTTATCTGAAGACACTATATTTTTGTTAATCATTCCACCTATCATAGCGATACCCATGTTTCCGCATCCGATGAATCCTATTTGTTTGTTCATAATAACTCGCTCTTGCTCCTTTTATTATACATTTTATTGGTTTGAAATTATTATTCTGAAAAAATAATAATTTCCCGTACAGAAGAAATAAACATTATAAACTATATCGAGATTTATATAAAAAAACATTTTAAAAGAGTACATTACTTTTTGCAATACAAAAAATATATAGAAATCACTTATTAACAAGAATTAAACTTGTCATCTTCCTTATTTTCTAAAATATCTCTTGACATAAAAATGCGTTATATTGCATACTATATAAAAATTAAAGTGAACATCGTTGAAGGGAACTAGTACATATGTCTTCTTGCGCAAGAGAGTGGAATCCGCAGGCTGAAAGATTCCTCGTATAGAAATTATCGAACCTATCCCTGAGTCTTAAACGAAAGTTTAGGCGTATGCCTGCGTTACAGGCGACAAGCGGATATAGATTTATATCAATGAAGGTGGTACCGCGGAACAATGACCGTTTCGTCCTTTTTTTAAGGGCGGAGCGGTCTTTTTTATTTGGCTCCTTATTGCGAGTTAGTGAGGGGTTCTTTGCTGCAAATTGCACGTGGTAGAAGAATAGTTTGTTCCATTTGAAAAAAGAAGCAGCACAATTTACAAAAAACTTTTATTTTAGACTAGGAGGTACAAAAGTGAAAAAACAACGAATTGTCGTAAAAATCGGAAGCAGTTCCTTGGCAGCAAATCATGGCGGCATCTCTGGCGAACAGCTTTCAGATCACGTCGCCGCCTTGGCGCGACTGAAGCAGGAAGGGCATGAAATCGTGCTGATTACATCTGGGGCCGTCGCCGCAGGTTTTTCCGCTCTCGGGTATCCCGGCCGGCCTGTGACAATTAAAGGGAAGCAGGCTGCCGCGGCTGTCGGGCAAAGTCTGTTGATGCAGGCGTATACGGAAGAATTCCGCAAATATGGGATTGTTACTGCGCAGCTTCTGCTGACAAGAAGCGATTTTTCTAGAAAAGAACAATACAGCAATGCCTACGCCACTTTATCGGAGCTACTAAACCGCTCTGCTCTTCCTATAATCAATGAAAATGATACTATTTCTTTGGAGGAGCTGACGTTTGGTGATAATGATATGCTGTCAGCTTTAGTAAGCGGGCTTGTTTCGGCGGATATGCTCATGATTTTTACGGATGTGAACGGTTTGTATGACCGGAATCCCCAGAAAAATCCGGACGCGAAAAAGTATTACTTTCTTCCTGCCGTTACGGAAGAAGTCGCCTCTCTTGCTGGAGATGCTGGCTCAAAACTTGGTACAGGCGGCATGAAATCGAAAATCGATGCGGCAAAGACGGCACTATCTCTCGGTGTGAGTGTATTCATCGGAACAGGACGTGGACAGGAAAAGTTTTTAGATGTTTTGAAGGGTAAAGGTGATGGAACGTATATCGGCAATGCGCCTCAAAAAGTGATCAAGATGAACAAGCAATGGATCGCGCTGCATTCGCTTGTCAGCGGACAAATCGAAGTGGATGCTGGAGCAGCCGCTGCCATCATTCAGCGTGGAAAAAGTCTTCTGCCTGCCGGTGTTACCGGTGTGTTTGGGATCTTTCAAGCCGGCGAAGTCGTGGAGGTTATCACAGAGCAAGGACGGGTGATAGGGAAAGGACAGTGCAGATATAGTGCAGAGGAATTGCAGGAGCTAAAAGGTATGCAGAGCCACGACATTCAAGTGCGAGGAGAAAGGCATAGCTATGAGGTCATTCATAGGGATAATTGGGTTTCATTTTAAAAATAGAGAAATGGCTCGTTCAAGTGAAGAACACAGGCTCCTCCGTCCTAGAAGATGCTGTTTTTCTTTTCTCGTTCTAAGCGTCAGATTGATTCAACTAATATCTATGCAGGAGAGTCTTGGATGGTAGTGCCTAGTTGGCCACGTCTCAAATTTTATACTTTTTAATTTTTAAAAGGAGGAAACGAAAATGAATGAAGTGTTGGTAAAGGGACAAATAGCGAAGAAGATTGCGGGAGAGCTTGTGGCCAAATCGACTAATGAAAAAAATAAGGCACTGGCGGCTGTCGCTGAGCAATTGATAGTAGAAACACCTTATATTTTGGAGGAGAACAAACGGGATATCGAACAAGGTAAAGTGAAAGGAATGTCTGCCTCTCTCCTCGACCGCCTCATGCTGAATGAACAGCGTATTATTGATATGACAGAGGGTATCCGGCAGCTGATTGATTTGCACGACCCTGTCGGAGAATGTGTAGCTGCATGGGAACGGCCGAATGGATTGTCTATTCGGGAGATGCGCGTGCCGCTCGGTGTTGTCGGGATGATTTACGAGGCGCGGCCGAACGTGACGGTGGATGCGGCCACAATTTGCTTGAAAACAGGAAACGCAGTGATCTTGCGTGGTAGTTCTTCCGCCGCTTATTCCAACAAAGCCATCGTCGCTGTCATTCATCGTGCGCTCAAACAAACGAGCTTGCCTTCAGAAAACGTACAGCTCATTGAAGACAATTCACGAGACAACGCAAAGCAGCTGTTCACATTGAACGAGTACTTGGATGTTCTTATTCCAAGAGGTGGCAAGCAGTTGATAGATACTGTAGTGAGAGAAGCGTCTGTTCCTGTATTGGAAACAGGTGCGGGAAATTGTCACATTTTCATTGATGAAACAGCGGATAAACAGATGGCATTCGATATTATCGTAAACGCTAAAACACAGCGTCCGTCTGTATGCAATGCTATTGAAACAATTATACTTCATGAGAATTGGGCGCAGCGATTCGGTACCGAGCTGTTTTCTTTCTTGAAGGAAAGAGGAGTGGAGCTGCGCGGAGATAAGAAAGCATTGGCAATTGATTCTTCTCTTGTACGCGCTTCAGAAGAAGACTGGGAAACAGAGTTTTTGTCTCTTACGCTGGCAGTCAGAATCGTTTCCTCTGTTGAAGAAGCGATTCGCCACATCAATGCTTATGGCTCCATGCATTCCGAAGCGATCATTACAGAGAACGAGGAAAATGTCAGCAAGTTTTTCACGTCCGTCGATGCCGCGGCGCTCTATCATAATGCTTCGACCCGCTTTACTGACGGTTTTGAATTTGGCTTCGGTGCAGAAATCGGCATCAGCACGCAAAAGCTGCACGCGCGGGGACCGATGGGGCTATCTGCCTTGACTTCCACAAAATATGTGATTCGTGGGAATGGGCAGATTCGGGGATAAGAAGTAGAAGGACAGATGCAAAGCCCCTTTTATTTTATGAGATGGGACCTGCGGCATCTGGTGAGAATTTGGTTACAGTCGCTTTGTATTCAATTTCTTATTGAGCGAATGGATGAGTTTAGTTAAAGAAGAAAATCAAATCGCATAGCCTATAAAAAAGAAAGCAAACTAAAATCGTGGGTGCCGATAATGAAAAAATATTACTCCGCGATCTTTATATAGCGTATTTATTATGGTTGGCATCCTTGAAGGAATAATTAAATCAAACTACAAGGGTGGTGAAAAAATGGTTAAAAATAAGAATAATCAATTTAAGAATAATAAAAATGCTCTACCAAAAGCAGATGTAGAATTCGCAGGAGAAAATGGACTTGAAAAAATAGCATTAAGAGCTCAAAAAAAATCAAAATAAGTAAACAATACGGGGCAGTAAATCTGTCCCTCAAAATTAACCTGATGTTTTTAAGAGATACTAAAATGAATGTTTCTGAGACCGGAGATTCTATTCATCAAATAATTCGTGAGTTTTCATTGGAAAGAGAGAGCTCTTTTCAATGAAAACTCACATATATTGTATATACATGGGATAACATTATAATGGTTTTTTTTACATAATTGTGATACTATTTTCCTTTACAACAAAAAAAGGACGTGACATATAGTGATCAAAATTGAGATGCCAACACCAGACGTTACGATTACACAGCGCAAACAAGTAATTAAAGGTGATGAACCGATAATTACTCCTATTAATGGATTTATTGATTTTCACCTGATTCCAAGAGATAAAGGCGGCATTTTTATGTTTTATAATAATAATGATGAGCTTCTGTTTGTTGGAAAAGCACGTAAATTACGTCAAAGAATTAAAAAGCATTTTGAAGATAATGTTTCACCAGTGAAAGCATACAGAGATGAAGTATATCGAATTGATGCATGTATCGTAGAAGATCCGATGGAACGAGAAATTTACGAAACATATATTATTAATGATTTGCAAGCGAAATATAATATAGATAAAGTATTTTTCAAATAAAAAATTCTGAAATAAAATGACCTCAGCATAATGCTGAGGTCATTTTATTTGGCATCTATTCACAAAGTTAGTTTTTTGCAAAATTTAGCTGCCAAGAAACGCCATACTTATCTTGAACCCAACTGAATTTTGTACTCTATGGGGAATTTCTTGTGTATGCATTTATATTATTTTTAAGGATTCTTCAGTGTCAATTGTTACTACATTATTGTCATTCAATATGAGAATCTATTAAAAATGAATAATTTCACATAACTAAAAAAATACAAACATATACTGGTACAAGCAAACTTGAAAGGAGACAATCATGAATTGGTTAGAAGCCTTTATTTTAGGAATTATCCAAGGATTAACAGAATTTTTACCAATTAGCAGTACTGGTCATTTGTATTTAGGGAGACACCTTTTTGGTTTAGATGAGGCAGGTCTTTTTTTAGATACGATGCTTCATATAGGGACGTTAGTAGCAGTTTTTATTTATTATAAAAAAGAATTTCTTTATTTAATGAAAAATCCGTTCTCAAAATTAACATATTTATTAATTATCGGAACAATCCCTGCAGTGGTGATCGGTTTATTGTTTAAAGATTTCTTTGAAGAGATTTCAAAAACAGGTATTACAATTGGATGGGAATTCTTGGTGACAGGTTTGTTTTTATATATGGCAGAGAAACAAAAAAGCGGTCGGAAAAAGATGGATGAAATTACATATAAAGACGCATTGATTATCGGTTCTTTCCAAGCAGTTGCGATTTTCCCAGCAATTTCAAGGTCAGGGATGACGATTGTTGCTGCGTTATGGAGAAAGCTAGACCGTGAAACAGCAGCTTATTTTTCATTCTTATTATCGACACCTGCAATTGTTGGAGCAATCATTTTACAGTCATTTGATGTTTTTCAAGGGAAAGCAGAAGCAATTTCTAATACTTCACTTATCGTTGGTACGCTATCTGCAGCGTTCTTTGGATATGTTGCGGTATCCTGGATGATTCAATATTTAAAACATCATTCTCTCAAAACGTTTGCGTATTATGTATGGGCTCTTGGCATTTTAATTCTTACTTTACAATTTACTGGTGTATTTTAAGGAGGAAGACCATGAAAAAATACGAGCAAGCAGTAGGATTATTTTATGGAGGATTTTTTATGTTAGGGCTAGCTGGAGGAGCTTTATTAGAAAAGCCTAACATTGGGATTTTTGTCGGGATTGCTTGTGGATTATTTACACATGCAGTTCTTGTTATGAAAGATAAAAACGAATGAAATCATCGCTGAAAATCAAAATCTTGTATTAGAGTTATAATACAGGATTTTTTTAGTTTGTCATAAGTTGTATTGTTCAAGAGATGTTGCATGAATAGTAAAATAGGTAGAGAATTCAGGGGGGGTAATGTATTGGAGATTGCAATTGCAATTGTAATTGGAGGAAGCATTGCTGGAAAACTTGCTGCAAAGGCTTTATCTCATTCTTTTCAGCAAGTCATCGTTTTAGAAATGGGAGAAGAATGGACAGAAAAGGCACCTAGAAAGAAGATTCCGCAAAGTTATCATCCTCATGTGTTGTTAAAAGGTGGAGAAGAAGCAATTGAAAGATTATTTCCTGGCATTACGCAGCAATTAATTGAAGATGGAGGTATTGTAAATAACTTTACAGGAGATTTAAGGTGGCATCATTTTGGTTTATGGAAGCAACCTTTTGTTGGAGAATTGAAAATGGTCCAACAGAGTCGTCCTATGCTCGAGTGGCATTTGCAAAAGCGGATCAATCAAGTTTCTAATATTAGCACGAAATATGAAACAAAAGTGAAGCAGTTGCTAATAGATCAGCAGCAAAACAAAATTGTCGGAGTAAAAATACAATGTTTGAAAACAGGAAAAGAAGAGGAAGTTCATGCAGATGTAGTCGTTGATGCAAGCGGATTTGGTTCTAAAAATATAGATTGGTTACAAATACATGGTATAGAAGTGGTAGAAGAAAAAGTAAGGATCCAGTTGTTTTATGCAACTAAATTAGTTTGTTTAAAACAAAAAGAACGTCTTGACTGGTGTAATTTACTTGTTTCCCCTAGTTTCCCTGAAAACCCTTATGGTGCATTTATTCAAACCATTGAAGACAATCGTTATTTTATAACGTTTAGTGGTTATGCCGATGAGCGTGCACCACAAACTGACAAAGAATTTCTTGTCTTTGCTCATAAGTTACCTATTCCAGATGTACTTGGTTTTCTTACAAAAACAGAAACGATTACAGATATAAAAATACATAAGATTCCTTACCAAGTGCGGCGGCGTTTTGATTTAACGAGAAATATACCAGAAGGTTTCTTAGTAATTGGAGATGCTCATTGCCGTTTTGACCCTGTGTTTGGACAAGGAATTTCTGTCGCGGCGATGGAAGCAGAAGAATTGCAGCGATGCCTGCAGAAAGGCAGTCCGCTAGAAAAAGGATTCACTAGAAAATTTTATAAGCGAATAGCCAAGATTATTGCCACGCCGTGGGAAATGACGACTACAGAATCACTTCGTCATCCTAAGATTAGAGGGGCTAAACCTTTTATGCAGCCATTTCAACAGTGGTATACGAAAAAAATATATCAACTTTCCGCAAGCAATTCAGAAATTTATATTCGATTAGTACGAGTTATGAATCTCATACGTAGCCCATTACACCTTTTTCATCCAAAAGTATTGTTTGCTGTATTTACGAGCCGAAGAAAATAGTCGTTCCCCAGCAGGATTTTATGACAAAATAGCAAAATGTATATAGTTGATAAATTTTTCAAAAGGAATGGTTAGCGTATGGAACTCTATTTAGAAAAATTAAGGGCAGAAGATGTAGAGGAATTGTTTGTTTTTGAATGTAGTAACAGGGCGTTCTTCGAAAAGACGGTACCAAGCCGCGGTGAGGATTACTATACATTTGAAACGTTTCAAAAGATATTTTATGAATTATTACAAGAGCAATTTGAATGTATTTCATATTTTCATCTCATAAAAAATCATGAAGGAACAATTGTTGGACGAATGAATTTAGTAGACATTGAGAAAGATAAAGAATTGGGGTATCTTGGATATAGAATAGGAGAAACATATGCCGGAAGAGGTATTGCCACTAAAGGTGTAAAACTCCTTTTAACTGAAGCTGCAAACTATCACGTTACTGAAATTCATGCAAAAACAACACCTGATAATATTGCTTCTCAAAAAGTATTAGAGAAGAGCAATTTTTCACGTAGCTCAATTGATGAAAACGTAGCTCAAACTGATTTTATCCATTATGTTTGGAGACATACTAACTAAAACAAAAAAGGAGAACAATACAATTATGGACTTACGTTATCCGATTGGTCATTTCACTTATGAAGAAAGTATTACGCAAGATACAATAGAAAATTGGATAAAACAAATTGAAAACCTTCCTACTGAATTAACGCAAGCAATAAAAGAATTAGATAAAAATCAGCTAGATATGCCATATCGTCCTGAAGGATGGACAGTACGCCAAGTTGTTCATCATATTGCAGACAGTCATATGAATAGTTATATTCGTTTTAAATTAGCACTGACAGAAAACAATCCTACGATTAAACCGTATATGGAAGAGAAATGGGCAGATCTTCCTGATTCTGAGCTTCCGGTAGATGTATCTTTAACAATTTTAGAGTCATTACATAGGAGATGGGTTACTTTGCTGAGATCGATGAAACCTAGTGATTTTGAAAAGACGTTCCATCATCCTGAATCAGGATCTAATAAATTAGGTGTAACGATTGGGCTTTATGCATGGCACGGTCGTCATCATACTGCCCACATTACTTCTCTTCGCAATCGATTAGGATGGTAATAAGTTTAGAGATTATAAATTAGGCAGTTGAAATCTTTTATTTAATAAAGAATAGATTTTGATTTTTATAGCATAACCGTTTTTTCTAACAAATGAAGCAACAAATTATATATTCATTCATGTAAGGAATACGGAAACAAAGGAGATGCACATATTGTTTGAGAAACATAATGATCCAAATATAAAGCGCGATACTAGTTTTAATAGTTTGCGTGCTGACTGCGAGAACTGCTTCGGCTTATGTTGCGTTGCACTACCTTTTGCAGCTTCAGCAGATTTTGCAATTGATAAAGACGGTGGAACACCATGTAAAAATCTCCAATCGGACTTTCGGTGCGGCATTCATAAGAATCTTAGACAACAGGGGTTTAAAGGGTGTACTGTTTTTGAATGCTTCGGTGCAGGGCAAAAGGTTTCGCAAGTCACTTTTGAAGGAGTTAATTGGAAAGAAAGCCCAGAAACGGCAAAGAAAATGTTCGATGTGTTTCCAATTATGCAGCAACTTCATGAAATGCTCTCATATTTGACGGAAGCCTTGACGTTGAAAGCGACTCGTCCGATTCACAGAGAACTGAGGCGCGCACTTGATGAAATGGAACGACTTTCGCAACTTAGTCCTGATTTACTCATAGAACTAGATGTTCCATCACACCGAGCGTATATAAATGATTTACTTTTAAAGACAAGTGAACTCGTGTGGATAGAATCAAATCGTCAGCGTAAGGGTTCTCAAAAAAGCAAGAGAATCAATCATCGAAGTGCTAATCTTATGGGGGCAAATCTTAAAGGAGCAGATCTTAGAGGAGCTAACTTAAGAGGAGCATACCTGATTGCTGCTAACCTTCGCGGTGCAGATATGCGAGCGGCAGACCTAATCGGTGCTGATTTACGAGATGCTGATCTTAGAGGAGCAGATCTCACAGAGAGTATTTTTCTTACTCAAGTTCAGATTAACTCAGCGAAGGGCGATGCGCGTACAAAATTACCTCACTCGCTCTCTCGCCCAGCACATTGGTCTGCTTTGGAAACGAAAATGAATTAAACAACATAAAAGAAATCAACAAGGCTCTGCTATAAAATAGAGCCTTGTTGATTTAATTATCTTTGGGTCTAATAAATTTAAGAGCCAATATAGCTCCCAAAAGAGCAAGAGAAATGGAAAGGTAAAAGATATAATTATCCGGTCCCTTCATTAATAAAGCAAATAAAGGCGGACCAGCTGCTACACCAACAAAACGCATAGAGCTATAAAGAGATGTGATAGATCCCCTTTGTTCTTTTTGTACCCCTTCCGTTACTAAAGCATCTAAGCTTGGAAGAGCCACTCCGATTCCAATTCCACTTATCACAAGACTAATGATAATAATATAAATATTTTTAAAGAATATCGGGATTGTTAATGTTATTCCTAATATGAGAAACCCAGCACATATACACCATTTCATAACTCCCTTTTTATCTCCAATCTTCTTTCCGGTTATATAAGAAGTAAGGGAGAGAGAAGCTAAAGGGATTGCTAGCACAAGACCTTTCCAAACCCCTTCTAAGTGATAACGTTTTTCTAAAATCGAGGATAAATAAAAAAGAATACCAAATAAAATAAACATAATGATTCCACCTAGCAAAAAAATAGGGAGAAGCCAACGCCCTTTTTCCATTAAGATATCTTTTACATTTTGCAGGAAGACTTTTAATGGAGGCGCTTCCTTAGTTGAATTCGGTGGTTTAACAAGAAACATAATTAATATAATTGAGACTATACACAAAATAGGGATAAACCAAAAAGGAAGAAACCAGATAAATGAAGCTAATAAGGAGCCTAAAATCGGACTTAAAACTTTCCCTAATGTATTTGATGTTTCTACTAGTCCTAGACCAGAACTAACTTGTTCTTCATCTTGAAACATATCACCTACACAAGGAATAACAACAGGCATTGCCCCGGCCGAGCCAATCCCTTGAATGATTCTTCCAATTAAAATCCATGTATAAGGATTGTCTAGTTTCCATGAGACCCAACCAGTAACTGCTCCCCCAATAGCTGCTATAAATAGGCTAGGAATAATCACTTTTTTTCTTCCCCATTTATCAGATAAATATCCAGCTACAGGAATCAAAATAATAGCGACGATAGAATAAATGGTAATAATAAGAGAAACTTGGAGGTCAGTAATGTTCAATTTTTTTTCGATTAATGGAAGGACTGGAATTAACATGGAATTTCCGAGTGTCATAACTAAGGGTACAGATGAAAGAGCCCATAAACTCCATCTGTCTTTTCTGTCTATGTTTATAAGTACTCACTCCTTAATCAAATGTATATGATATTAGCTTCTAACATTTAAAAATCTACCCATATGCTGCAAAAATGAAGTATTCAATTTAATTAAAATTATTTACCTTTTATTAAATCTGTATGCAAATTGTTCATCTGATTAATTAATAAAAGGAAAATCAATGTTTGATTCACTATAAATTAGAATAACATTTACTTAGATAGGTTAATCATAAAAAGGAACTCCGTATTTTTTATATACACTTAACTATTTAAAAGGAGGATTTTGATTTTGGACAAGGCAGAAAATACACTATCTATCTTTGCCTTAGGTGGTGTAAATGAAATAGGGAAAAATATGTATGTGATACAATATGCGGACGATATCGTGATAATTGATTGCGGTTCGAAATTCCCTGATGAAAGCTTATTGGGAATTGATTTGATTATCCCTGATATTACATATTTGCAGGAAAATAAAGATAAGATTCGAGCTTTAGTAGTAACGCATGGACATGAAGATCATATTGGCGGTATTCCATATTTATTAAAACAATTGAATGTGCCAATTTATGCAACACGCTTAACGCTAGGCTTAATTGAAATTAAATTAAAAGAACATAGACTGGGAAATGTAACTGATTTATTTGTTATTGACTCTGAATCGCTAGTTGAACTCGGACAAATAAGTCTTACTTTTTTCAAAACGAATCATAGCATTCCAGATTGTCTTGGGATTGCCTTTCATACGCCAGAAGGTACAGTGGTGCATACTGGGGATTTCAAGTTTGATCTAACTCCAATCAATAATCAATATCCTGATATTCATAAAATGGCGAAAATTGGAGAAGAGGGTGTCTTAGCTTTACTCTCTGAAAGTACAAATGCAGAGCGATCTGGCTTTACGCCATCAGAACGATTAGTCGGTGACCATATTGAAGAGGCATTTTTCAAAGCCCATAGAAAAGTAATTATTTCGACCTTTGCTTCTAATGTTAATCGAGTACAGCAAGTGGTGGATGCTGCGATTAAAACAAATCGAAAACTCGCTTTACTCGGAAGGAGTATGGTAAACGTAGTAACCGTTGCATTAGAGAAGGGATATTTGAATATTCCAGAGGGAATGTTAATTGAGGCGCATGAAATCAATCAAATGGATCCAGAAAAAGTAGCCATTCTTTGTACGGGTAGTCAAGGTGAACCGTTGGCTGCTTTAGCTCGTTTAGCTAGCGGAAGCTATAGGCAGGTAGATATTCTTCCTGAAGATACCGTTATTATCGCTGCTACTCCTATACCAGGAAATGAACGAAATGTTTCACGAATTGTAGACAATTTATTTTTATTAGGGGCTAATGTGATTTATGGATCAGGGAGTTCAACAGGAATGCACGTTTCAGGACATGCTTATCAAGAAGAATTAAAATTAATGCTTACTTTAATGAAGCCGAAATATTTCATTCCGATTCATGGTGAATTTAGAATGTTGCATCATCATCGCCTTTTAGCAGAATCTGTTGGTGTTAAGAAAGATAATATCTATGTTATTAATAACGGGGACGTTGTTAATATAAGAAATCAAGTGGCTGATCAATCTAGACGAATACCTGCAGGAAATGTATATGTTGATGGATTAGGTATTGGAGATGTTGGAAATATTATTTTACGTGACCGCAAACAGCTTTCTGAGGATGGTATGCTTGTTATCGTCATAACTCTTAGTAAAACAGAGGGGAAAATTATTTCTGGCCCAGATATCATTTCACGCGGATTTGTATATGTGCGTGATTCGGAAGACTTTTTGAAGGAAATTAATCAATTAGCTACAACAACCATTCAAAATTTACAAAAGAAGGACGTTAACAATTGGAATGTTCTAAAAAAGCATATAAGAGAAACCATTGGACAATTTTTATACGAACATACAAAAAGAAAACCAATGATTCTTCCTATAATTATTGAAGTTTAAACGAATTTTTCATTTCACAGCAATATGCTATAGGGGATAAATAAAGATAATGGAACACAAAAACAGACTATCATAGAAAAAGTCTGTTTTTGTATTTTTAATCAATATCATTGTATGTTGTTCCAAAAAATACGGGGTTAATACTTTTTATTTAGTATAAAAATACATAATTATTATTTTGTTGTATATGCTACAAGCGCTTTTTGAATGCTATAAATACTATCATCTTTTCTAAATTCTTTCGTAATTGGATTATGCATGCTTGATACCCAAATTTTTAATTCAGCATCTAAATCGAAATGTCCAGCTGTTTCGATGCTAAATTGTGTAATATTTTTATATGGAATAGAATGATATTCCGTCTTTTTACCGGTCATACCTTGTTTATCTACTAAAATCATACGGCGATTTGTAAATACGATTAAATCACGAATTAACTTATAAGCGTGTTCTACTTGTTCGTCATCGAGCATAATTGCTTGTAAATCACGTTTTACTTCACTTATATCTGCATCAGATGCATTTCCTAAAAAACCACTAAATAAACCCATTATGAATTCCTCCTTTATGTATAGAATGAATCTCTTTTATTGTAGCATGTAATGAAAAACAGATTCTTACTTTTAGGTATAAGAATTAAATTGTAATTGCAATGAAATGATTTAATACTTCATCATAATATCTTATGCTAATATATTTGTGGAAGAACTTTTTATACACAATGAACTTATGATAGAGGGACAATATATGAATAATATCGGATTAGTTTTAGAAGGCGGAGGAATGAAGGGGCTATATACAGCGGGCGTATTAGAATATTTTATGGAGCAGAATTTGTATTTTCCCTATGTAATAGGTGTTTCAGCAGGAGCGTGTATGGCTGCTACGTATTTGTCTCGTCAAAAAGGAAGAAACAAGAAAGTAAACACAGAACTTGTAAGCGATCCGCGCTACATTTCTTTTCGAAATTTTTTACGAAAACGCGAATTGTTTGGCATGGATTTTTTATTTGATGAAGTACCTAATAAAATTGTACCGTTCGATTTTCAAACATTCCATGACGGAGCAGAACAGTTTGTTATTGGAACAACTGATTGTGAAACAGGAGAAGCTGTGTACTACAATAAGCATGAACATGGAGATGATATTTTAAAAATTATTCGTGCATCAAGCTCTGTACCATTTATTGCGCCGGTAGTTGAATACGATGATAAAAGGCTACTTGATGGAGGGATTACTGATCCAATTCCGATTCAGAAAGCGCAGGGTGATGGATATCAAAAAAATGTTGTGATTATGACAAAGCCAGCGGGATATAAAAAGCAGCCTAGTAAGCTTACTTCCATTGCAAAATGGTTATATAGACAGTATCCGAATGTGGCAGATCGCCTTGCTCAGCATTCTGAAATCTACAACAATACTGTATCGTATCTCTACTCAGAAGAACAAAAAGAAAATTTCTTTGTAATTCAACCGAGTGTGCAATTACCTGTAAGTGGATTGGAACGTAATCAAGAAAGATTGGTTCATTTATATGAACTTGGTTATAACGATGCGAAGAATCAATTTGAGCAGTTAAAAGAGTGGTCATTGGCTTTTAACAAGCAGCAGAAATAGCGATTAAAAATAATTGTCAAGATTAGGCTATTACATTGAAAAAGGGAAGAGGATAACAGCATATAAATCAAGTTAATTTCATTTACCGTATTTTTACAATTCAATAAAAACAAATCGTCCTCAAAATCTACATCTATATTCAATTAGAAAAGGAATTTGACTTCTCACATTAGAATTTAGTATCTGATGTGTAAATAAGAAGGACAACGATATGAGAACTCAATTTCACCATATAATAAGATGGAGTAAAGGAGATGAGAATATGATAATATCCGCAATGGTTGCTGTAGGAGAAAATAATGAAATTGGCAAAGACAACGATCTTCCCTGGAGACTTCCGAATGACTGGGCATACTTGAGACGAGTTACTATGGGCCATTCTATCATTTTAGGAAGAAAGAATTATGAATCAATAGGAAAACCTCTAGATGGTCGTAAAAACATCGTCCTAACAACAAATAAAGACTATAAGGCTGAAGGTTGTCATATAGCTTATTCGATCGAAGACGCCCTTTCTAAATGTGAAGGAGAAGAAGTATTTATTCTTGGGGGAGAAGAAATCTATCGGCAGTTTCTTCCTTACACTCAAAAGTTGTACATAACTAAGATTCACGCTCCTTTTGATGGAGATCGTTTCTTCCCAACGATTGATTATTCCTTGTGGAAAGAATTATCAGTCGAAAAAGGAATTAAAGATGAAAAGAACCACTATGATTATTACTTTCATGTATTTGAGAAAATAAAATAATTTCGAGAAGAACTACCGATAACTAGGGGTATGTTAAAAAAGGTGTTTTCTAGACAGGAAAACACCTTTTTTAACATACTTTATTCTATATAATCGTCCTAAATATAAATTTCGTTCACAAAATAGAAACTATATCCACAGTAAATAACAAGGAAACGAGCAATTTATTACTGAAATAAGTATTGAATTGGAAAGAGAAGAGGAGGCAAAAATGAAGAAACTAATGAGTCCAATTATGCATGATTTGGCGAAGCAGTTAAATCAGGGAAATCCTTCTGCTGTTACATTGTTTTTAGAGAGCATAAAGAATCAAGAAACACCTATTATAGAGACTTGTCCAATTGATGATGAGTACCATCTTGTTACATATATTTGGCTAGGTGATGAACAAACTAAAAATGCATATATATTTGGAAGTTTTCCTGGTTGGGATATAACAGCGAATGAACTGGATAAGCTTTCATATACAAACATATGGTTTAAAACGTTTCGAACAAAAGAAAAGTTTGCTTCGACGTATTACTTTTCAATTAATGATGACTTTGAACAAAATTGGGTAAAACGAAGTGAAAATTATAAGCGTGATCCATTGAATTCTAAAATGTTTGGGCATGAAGCAGAACCAATGTCTTTTTTAGAGCTAGGCCTATCGTCGCAGATTGACAAAACAAAGCAGCAAACTCACATTCCTAAAGGAAAAGTGGAAACACACCAGTTTCATAGTTCTATATTAAAGAATGAACGACAACTTTGGATATATACTCCACATATTTACTCACCTGAACAATCTTCTTATGACCTTCTTATCATGTTTGATGGCAGATCTATGCTGCAGACGTTATCAGCAGCTGCAACACTAGATCATCTTATACATACAAAAGAAATTCCACCGTGTATTTTAATTGGTATTGATCATGTAGATCGATTTACAGAACTCACATTTTACGAGGAAATGAATATGTTTTTAACAAAAGAACTACTTCCTTGGATTCAAAAAAGATATCACGTTCATGCAGATCCATATCATACAACAATTGGTGGATTCAGTCTTGGTGGTTTAGCAGCTTTTTATGCAGCGTTGCAATATCCAGATATCTTTGGAAATGTTTTATCATTGTCTGGTTCTGTACATTGGAAAAAAGAAAATGACGAAGGATCACATCCTTGGATTGAAAATCAATTTAAAAGAAGCAGCACATTATCATTACATATTTATATGAGTGCTGGGGAGTTAGAAAATAAACCATTGTTAGAAGCAAATAGGAGGTTAGCACAAGTACTTAAAGAAAAAGAATATCAAAGTACCTATGTTGAATTTCCTGGTGGTCACGATGTATTGTGGTGGCACAAACAGTTTGCTCAGGGATTAGTGTCCTTACAACAATTTAAAATACCTATGAAATAATAAAAAGGGAGGAGAAAACATATGAAAGATAGAGAAAAAGATTTAGATAAAGCATTAAAGAAACAAGAAATTTTAGTGAAAGATGAAAAAGTATGGTCATATACGTATGAAGATCATATTAGTTCGATTATTAAACGATCGCAAAAAGAAGGAGTATTTGATGATTTAGTAGGAAAAGGGAAGCCACTACAAATTGATAAAAATCTCTCTTATAATCCAGAAAAACAACTATATAAAACGATGAAAGATAATCATATATTACCGAGGTGGATTGAGCTTTCGAAAGAGATCGATATGTTAAAGGAGAAGTTGCATACATGCACCGAAAAGGAAGAAACTGCTGCAATGGTTGAAATAATTAATAAAAAAATTCATGAGTACAATTTAACTTGTCCGCCGTCAGCGCAAAAAATGAAGATAAATATACCAAGTTAATATTTTAGCATGGTTATCTAAATTTGATACAGTTCTTTATAGAAGAGAATATTCATAATGTGACATCATAAAAATTACAGAGAAATATCATTAATTATGGACAGCGGGTATATGGATCAAACTCTTAGCAAGTAAACCATTACTATTATTAAAATTCTCCCCAAAATAATAAGGGAGAATTTTTTTATTTCATAAAAACATTATGTTAACTAAGAATTATGAATTGAATAAAAGAAAGATAGGTTAGACAGAATTATGCGAAATTTTTATATACAGCAAGCTTCTGTGAATATTTAGAAACTAAGATATAAATGGATATAAAAGAAAGAGAAGTTCACAAATACAATGTTCAATGAAATTCAATATAAATTATGTGTGAGGATTCAGCATAAAATTTTTTACGGCGGTATGTAATGAATTTTGTGTATGAAATTTTAGCGTGTATTTAAATTTATGAAGTTTTAAACCGGTATGTAAATATGCTATGGATTGTTTCAAAAATTTCCGTTTCATCTCAAAATGTATAGTTTACTTGTTTTTAGAGATATAAAACTCCTTTCTTTTCACAACTACCTATAATTTATATTATGTAAACTAGAAAAAAGAATTAACATACCAATAAGTTAATCTTCCACCTTCTTGTAATATTCAATATCAGGAAGTCCCCTATTTGAACTTGACGATAATCTGGAGCATCGACTTAATAATGTTGATGATTTTTTAATGTATTTACCAGTTGAAAAAAATTATTCTGAGAATACGCTTCGGGGTTATACGTATGATTGGGGTTGTTATCAAAAATTTTTAGTTTCTTATAACAGATCATTAGAATTGACAGACCTCACAACTTCAACTAGTCGTCGTTTTATTCAAGATCAAGTGATTAATTATAAAGTTAAACCACGTGCATTACATCGTAGAATTTCTTGTTTAAAATCATTTAGTCAGTATTGTTTAAAAGAAAATTATATTAGTATTTGAGCATCCTTATTTTCGTGAACTTTTGAAACTGGTTGTTGATTTTTATTTACGTGATTTTCTAATTCGTTTTCAATATCGGTTAAAGCCTTTTTTATCTGGTGAATTTTTCTTTTATCCCGTCTTATATAAAATTGAATGTTCTCTGATTCACTATGTCCCAACAAATTTTATCTGTAATTCGGTTTAGCTGTTTATTTTGCAGTGGAATTCCTTTAATTCCGTAGCATAAATTATCATTAAACTTTAAATTGTTTTCCTCGATATAACGCTTCAAAGCTGCCATTAAACCAGGTGGTATTGGAAGAAATTGAACTTTATGTTTCGAATTATCTATTCCTGCATTATATACAATTATTTCTTCAATCCAATTGATATCACCTACCTTAAGTAATGACAACGAGTGATTACGTAGTCCAGTAAACATCAGCAATTTAAGAGGAATTTCCATATCCAAACCTTGTTTTTTAAAATCATCTATTGCAGTATAGACTTTCTTCATATCATCGAGATCCATTACTCGAGAATGACTTCCAGAGTGCGATCCGGGGATTGCTATTGCTTTAAAAGGATTTTTCTTCACAATATCCAATTCTTTGCAAAAATGATAAATAGATGACAATGATGCGATTCTACGGTTTATAGTTTTGTGTGTTGCTCCCTCTTCTATTTGTTTTTTTATCTATTTATGAACTAGGTATAGCTTTTCCCCATTATTAAGGATAGGCTCCTCGTTATTATTCATCAGAAACTTTTCAAACTTTTTTACATCTTGTATATAACTTTGAAAAGTAGTATCTGTCCAATAACGATGTTCTCTCACATAAAATAATGCTTCAAGAATATGCGTATTGTGAGTTATTGTTTCACTAAGGTTTTTCTGATTTTCTTTTAAATGAGTGCTATATATAGATTGGGATGTAGTCATTTGACTATACCTGCCTTTCATTGTGTTAAATGAAAACTTTTACTAAAGCTATTATGTATAACTTTATTATTGAATGTTTATTTTTAAAAAAGGAACATATTAACATTAAATAATAAAGTTAATATTCTCAGTTTGATTTTGAAAGAAATATAATTACTATCTCATCTGGGACTAAGTCAACAATACAAACGGTATATATGACAGAGTTACTAAAGAAACAATTTCAATATTACTTTAGTCATCCCAAATGGATTGAATGGAGTATAAAGAACAAAAGGGATAATAAAGTGTTTTTTCATAGGAATCGTCCACTAACTAAGGGGATTTTAAAAAGGCTCCTTGATCGATTTTCTAATAAAGCAAGTCTTATTAGAGAAATAACAGCCCATGATTTGCGTCACACAACAGCATACCTCATGCAACAATCAGGTATGCATCTAACTCTACAATACAAAGGCAATTAAGGCATGCATCTTCTTCCACGACACTTCTCTCTCCCTTAATAACGAGTTGATTGAGATTGTGGAAAAAATTAAATGAAATATTATCCAAAAAGAAATATATGCGAATTTACAAAAAATTGTATATGGAAATATAAACAAATGTAATATTTCCCCTTGAAATCCAAGTGTTTTATTGTAAAATAATGGATGTGTTTACTAATACATTAGGAGTGATTAAATGGGGAAATTGAAGAAATGGGCAGCTACACTGAGTTCTGTAGTAATTTTGGTTTCTGCATTTACGTTTGTAACACCAGCACCAAAAGCAAGCGCACTAACTTACAAGTGTCCATCTGATGGGTATGGAAACGGATTATTACAGCCTGGTGAGACATGCGAGTATACTCCAGAGGTTTCTGTTTTACCAGACGACGATATTCCATTTTTTGTTAAGAATACAGGGAGGCAAACTGTTCATTGGAGATTTGTTCGAGTATGGGATAAAAAGATAGTTCATCCAGGTGGATACGTTTACCCAAATTATACAGTTAGGGGTACTTTGGATCTAAATACGTTTGGGAATGTCAGACTAGAATTGCGTTGTACTAGTGGGGCTACTATAACCAACAATTGTAACGCTGAAGGTTGGTTTGATGCTTGGTAATAAAAAACAAGTATTTAATACTTTTTTCTATAGTCTAAAACATTTTTTTAATAAGACAAGAAACATCGTGGCTTTATTTCAAAGCTACAACAGGATTTATAATCAATCTTTTTTATAAAACTACAACATGATGAGAGTTTTTTAGTTTTCTTTTAATACAGATACTGTTTATAAGTAGTTACGTTTCATTATCAAAGACCACTAAAACTTGATTCCATAATGAAAGAGCGTGAAAAGGAAACACAATTCCTTTTCACGCTTCATAAATCATCTAACCAATCCTCTAATTCTTCAAGTACCTCTTCTTCTCCTTTTGTTTGCCATTCGCCATTTTCTTGTGCAAATGAGAATAATTTAATATATAAAATTGGAGGTACTTCTTTTCTTAAAGCTTCATTTTTTGCACCACCATATAAACAAATTACTTGATCCACAACAGTACGGTTCCTTCTTCTCGCACCACTTTTTCCAGAATAGAAAAATTGATAATAACTCGTTAATTGATGATATGTAGTAGTAGCATATTCATTATTATGCATGTTTGCTAACTTCCGAAATTTAGCATCAAAAATTATACAACTTTTAAATAATAAATTTCCATCTTCTTGCTTTTCATACAAATCTAACTTTATATCAGGTCTACATTTTTCTTGAGTTGTAAAAAAAGCATCCCCGCTTTTTTCTGCCGCAAATTTATCACCATGGTATTTATCATACCAACAATGAATTACAGATTTTTCATTTTCAAATTCAAAACAAGTTCCTTCAGGAATCATACTTTGATAATACAACTCTTCAAAGTTAGGATTAAATTCTCTTTTGCTTGTATAACCCAGTTTCATCAAGCAATCAATGACTGTAAATAAACAATAATACTCATATATTTTCCAAAATGGCTTTAAAACTTTAATATAACGCTTCTTATCTCCAGCATCTTTTTGAATATTCTTTGCTTTTTCATAAATATCATTTAATTTATAATAATTATTTGATTTTAATATAGGTTTATTTTTCCCATAATCAACAGATGTAAAGAATGTATTATTTAGAATATATACAATGCGACTATACATTGATCGTAATTGTTCTATCCATATTTCTTGCTGATTAGCTATCTGCCTATTTTTTTGGATGTTCTCCTCTGTTATTGTAATTAAAGAATACACATTAATTTTAGTTGGTCTTGCTACTTCTCTTTGTCTGTGTAAATATTCTTTTTTTTGATATAGTTCATTTTGTTGTTGCATCAATTTATTTAAATCTTTTTTAACTACTAAATAACTATTTGAAATTGCTCCAATTACTTCATGTAGTTCTGCACTCCACCTAGACAAAATGCTCTTTATCCACTGGTTCGGCTTATTATTATAATCTACTTTTTTTACACGATTATAATAATATGTTTGATTACCTAATCCATTATTTTTCGCTAAGCCTTTAACCGTGCAACTCCAACGAATAGAATTTTGATCAAGTTTTCCTGGTATCACACTGATTTCATTCTCTCCTAATAAATTACTTAGTGGATGTTTTTCTAACGATAATAACAAATAAAAAATTAATTCTTTTTGGTCTAACATATACCGTGCATAATCATAATACCAATTTGTTAACACATTATTTTTTTCTTGAGACATACTTTGTTTACTATAAACAAGATCGTAAATTACACCTTCAATTTTGGATTCTAAGTATTGATGAACAGCATAAACTTGTTCTGTTGATAAATATAAAGGTTTAACAAAGAATCCAAGAATGTACGAACTTCCTTTGTAATACACCTTCATTAAGTAAGTACCCATTCGCCATGGGAAATTTTCCTCATCTTTGTTCTGATAAATCCAATATACTTCATCACATGTATTAGAAAGAGAAAATGTAAAAGTCACCTGATTATCAGTTTCATCATATAAAGATGTTTGGACTTCAATTCTTGCTTCTTCATCAAAGTCTTCAGGGGAATCAGCATAAAATTTAATTCCGACTCGTAATCCTTCAAAAATTTCTATATTGGATTCCTGATGAGTATATTCATTTGAAGAATATAAATGATGAAATCGTTTCTCCTCAACATCATTATGAGTAAAAGAAATACTAAATGGAATTTTTTTATCTTTATAACGTATAGCCATTTCTAACCAACTCTTTCGCTTTTTGCTCTAGATATTTTAACGATTTCTCAAAATTTAGTTCTTCATATTTAGATAAAATCATTCCAATTGTACCTTCTTTAATTTTCCCCTCACTATCTACCTTAAAAACTATATTTTCAATTTGGTCACGGTATCCCCGAATTTTGGGTAAAATACGTTGTTTGATTTGATAATCGAATGCAACATCCCGCGAAAGTAACTCATTTTCATCTTCATCTTTTGGAATATTAGCCAAATAAAGAGCTATGTCTTTAGCAATACGGAAAGATACTCCTGTCTGAGAATCATAACTACTGATTTGTTCATGAATTTCATCTAAAATTTTAAGTTCTACATCCTCTAAAGATATAAGTCCTTTTGCCTCCCGAATCCAATACTTATAGTTGGGTGCTGTAATTTCAGTATTCATGTCAATTTTATGCTTGATTTCAGCTGGCTCACTTGACTGTTCTTCTTCATATATCTTAGCTTCCAAAAATCCTTTTTTCTCTAAAATAATTACATTAGAACGATCTAACATACGGTTACTAAAATCTTTTGTTGTTTCATCAAAGTTAGCAGTACCAATAAATAAAACATTTTCTCCAATTTCTAAACCATTTCGGTACTCTTCCTGATGACAAATTGCTTTGTCACTAAACAGTTTTAAGTATCTTTGTTTTGCTGGTGCTTCCAATACAGAAATAAAATCACTAAAATAATGCTCTACTTGCCCCAAGTTCATTTCATCTAAGATAATCATAAACATTTTATCTTTTTCTTTCTTCGCCCTTAATAAAAAGCTCACAAGTCCTGTATCACTTTCCATGTAAATACCTGTTTGTTGGTTTAAAAAGCCCAGTATATCTGCTGGCACTGTATATGACGGGCTGATAGGTAAAAACAAAAGATTATCTTTTTCCTTTAACCCTAATGCTTCTGCATATAAGCGTGCTAACTCCGATTTCCCCGTTCCACTCATCCCACCTAAAATTGTAAATTTACTTGTTTTCAATGAAATATGAAGATTTTTGATATCATTTTTATCATAAATTAAGTCTTTTTCTTCAGCTAAAACATCAAGTCGTTCTAAAAATTCATGTTCTGCTATTAGCCCTATATTAGCTTCCTCTTTCTCCTCCGCGTTTTGATTTCCTAACAAAGAATCACCTTTGTCTGTGAAATCACTATGCAAATATGAATTATTTTTTTCCTTTTCAATTTGCTTATAAGAATCAATAATATATTCTCCAAATTCATCAAATTGGCTCGTTAATTCTAAGCGTGTTTTTGTAGAAATAAAACAAAGTTCTTTATACATTGCCTTTGCCATTGAAAAATGCCATTCCTTTGGTAAAGGAATTCTTTTTATATCTTGTGCTTTGCGGCAAATATAAGTTGTTGTTCTTGCCGAGTATTTTTCTAACACATCTGAATCAGGAATATGGTAAATAAAGTTGTCACATACAATAAATTCTGGGATTTCTAAACTATGATTATACTGCTCTAACTCTATAGGTTTTTGATCAATTAAAAGCTTCTCAAAACGTTTGTGTGATATCCCTTTTTTGATATGAGGAATTGCAACATAATGTAAACATGCTTCTCCCTCCTCTTCAACTAAAATAATATCAAAGTTATAATGATAGCGTTTTCTTGATTCTTCGTAAGTTAATTTAGGTTTAAATAAAATAAGTTTATTTTTAAAATGCTCACGTATAAAATTGACTTTATCATCCGTATTAAAGTAAGCTTCTTTCTCTAAATAAAGCTTGTTCCTATTATCAAACGTGATATATACTTCTTCAGCCTTTTTTCCCAGAAGGGTTTTTAACAAATACGGTTCATCTGAACATGCTTGAATATAAAAAAACAACATTATCGGGTCCTGAAAATTTAGTGTAACTAACAGCTTTTCCAGGATCAATTCCTATTCCAGGAATCCCAGGTCCATCTTCAGCTAATTTACCTAAAATAAAACTCTCTTCAATTTCCCTTTTATTTGTGTAGTTAATTTCCTTTTGTTCAAATCTCGTCAGCATAAACAAATATCTCCTTTCTATTCAAACACTCTATAATCTCTTTAATATAAGAACATATATCATACTGTCCAATTTCCTCATATCGAAGTTGATGCTCATCTAATAATTGTTTAAATCGATACCAATCCCCGCCTGTAGAAAATGATACCCTTGTGATAAAAATAATTTGATTTTGTAAATAATTTTTATCATTTCTTTTTAATTGTTTACGAAACTGTGAAGGTGAAATTGTAACTCCTTCGAATGGTGTATTCATAAATTGCTCAACATCTTTTGTAACAATCATAAAGTCATTTTCACTAATTAAACGTAAAAAAAACATTTGCAACGGCTCATTTTTTTCTAAAATCTTTTTAAGCCTACTATTCTCATCTTCTATTTCTTTCAAGTATTTATGTATGTTCTGTAGCTCTTCTTTTTGAGAACTATACTCAACATTCAAGTTTGCTAACAATTCAATAAAATTTTCGTTTTCTTTTTCGAGAATTTCATTCATTTTTTTAAATTCTATTTGCTCTGTTTCTAATGTTTTTAATTCCTTTACGTTCTCTTCTAGTCTCTTTGTATATATTTTAGATACAATAACTTCTATAAGCGGTACATACTGTTCACTTTTATATCTTTCTTCTTTTAGTAAAAATGATAATAAAATACATAAGTACATATTCTTTGAAGAAGATGCTAAAAGTCGAAATGTTGCTTCTTCATCCAATGTTGATTTATTTATCTTTAAATATTCTTCTTTATAATTGGATTCGAGAATCTCATTTTCGAAATTCTTCAAAAACGTATATGTATCATCTTCTACTATTTGGTTTCTAATAACTTTATATATTTTTTCTAACGGTGTACTATCTAGTTGATTTGATAAACCCGAAAATACATACTTATTATTTCTTACGTTTTCGACCATTTGAATAAAATTCTTTTGATATTCCTCAAAATATTGATAATATACTATTGCAAAAATCTCACAAATCTTAACATCTGAACATACTTCCATTCTTACTATAAATTCTTCAAAACCCAATTCTGATATATAACGATGTTTATTAAGTGTCTCCTCAGCCATCTGATGTAACATATCTTCATATGGTAAATGATCCCCTTTTTGATTACGCCTTTTCTTTTTCATTCCATTAGTCAATGCTGTTTTTATAGCATTGACTAAAGCCTTAATTGGCGCATTTGTCATGTCTCTTTGAAATCCTGTAACATTTAGTTTAAATTTCTTACAAATGTATGCCATTTCTGTTTTGTCTAATATTGATAAAAATACTTCTTGTTCAAACACACACGATTCACCCCTTCTATTTACCTATAAACATTGTACATCTAATAATTCATTATTTTCCACTTAATAGAACAAATTGGGTAAATTTCTTTTTCATGTAAATGATCATTTTTGAAAAAAATATAAAAATAATAGTGAACCTTTATAAAAAGTTATTTTTATTATAAAGTTGAAATAAAGTCACGATGTTTAAAAAAGACGCGATGCTTTATCCCTTCAATCAAAGAATGCTAAGTGAGGTTTGATTAAACTTTTTTATAAAAATCTCATACGTATTTAATAACATTAACTCCATTTTGAACAATTTTTTTCAAAATGTGAGGTTTTCTTCTATTAGTAAATCAACGCTTGCAGCCTACTTTTGATCAAGTTTTATTCCAAACCTACAATAGAAATTACAAATACTTTTTGTAAAAAAATATTATATCCACCTTTATTAAAGTATAATAATTGTATAATTAAATATTGAAAGCGATTTAATATCTAAAAGGAGAGAACCTAATGTCCTATTTAATAGTTTTGGATACAAATATTATATTTAATGATTTCTTTTTTAAATCTGCCGATATGAAAAAGTTACTCAAATTCACACAGCATAAACCAGTAGACCTTTGTATCACAAAGTTTAACTATCATGAAATCCTAAAAAAATTTAAGGATGAAATTAGACCTCTGATTAAAACAGTAAAGGGTACTAGAGCTGATTTAATAAGGTTAGAAGCATCCGAGATAATTAATTTTGATAATTTAAAAGCTGATATATTTGTTGAAAAATATAAGAATACTTTTGATCGGATAATTGGAGAAAATAATATTAAAATCATTGATTTTCCTAAATCGGAGGGTGTTACGGAGACAATTTCACTTAAATATTTTAATAATGAGAAACCGTTTGATGAAAATAAAGTTTCTTTTCAAGATGCAATTATATGGGAAAGTATAGTGGAATATTGTAGGGATAATGAACCAGATCAAGTAGCATTTATCTCAAATAATCACAAAGATTTTGCTAATAGAGATAAAAGCGATATTCATGAGAATTTAGCAGGGGATATTCAAAATTTATCGTATTATAATTCATTATCAGCATTTTTAGAAAATGAAGAAGACAATTTAAGAGACTACTTTATTGATAACTTTGAGTACGATGAAGAATCATTAATAAATGATTTAAAATCATTCTGTGAGAGAAATAATTTTATGCAGGATACTATTGATGATATGCTATTTAATGATCATTTTGAAGGTGAATATTTTAGTGGATGGGGTACTGATGGGTATATTGAGGAATACGATATTACTATAAGTGAAGTTTCTTTGGATATTGAAGATAATGCTATGTTAATATCTTTTGACATTCAAGCCGATGTGAGTTTTAGTATTGAAACTTTAGATCCGACATATGAACGCGGAGATTCTGGTGATGGAATGATATCAGAAAGTAGTAGTACACAAATATTGATACATAGTAATGTAACTTACTTATTAGAGGATGAAGAACTAATAGATTACGTTGAATTAGATAGGGAATTTTGTTAGCATGCTGATTATATAAATATTTCCTTAATAGGTATATTTTATTTAGCGTGAATTTGAAATAGAGTGACGATATTTGTAAGAAAGACACAAAGTTTATAAAAAAGATATGATGCTTTATCCCTTCAGGTAAGGAACTTTAAGTGGGCTTTAATCAAACTTTTTTATAAAAACTGACCTTAAATATGCTGGATAAGAATCCATTTTGATCAATCTTTTTTCAAAATGGATTCTTTTTATTTACCGTAGAATACGCGTTAACACGATATTTTTAATCAAACTTTATTTCAAAACTACATTTATTAAGAATTCAAAAAGTATCTCCTGCTCAAGCAGGAGATTTATTGTTTGTGTATTCCATACTTTATTGCACATGAAGTAGTTGGGCAAGAATTTGATAATGTAGTTGCTGTGTTAGATCAGTATTTTTTCTACAATCAAAACGGACAGTTAACTACAAGAGGTATTGCTTATTATTATGATGTAACAAAAATGCTCTTTCAGATGGTAACAAGAGCTAGAAAAAAACTTCATATCATTATTATTAATAATGAAGATGTTCTAAATAAATGTTTGGGTATTTTGAATTCTAATAAAAAGTAATTGATTTCAAAATATATAACACTAACCATACAAATAAAAAGAGTGATATTATTTCGCTCCTTTTATTTGTATTATTCCGTATCAATTATAACGATTTACTTAGAAGTAAAATTTATATATAAAGCAGAACGTTTAAAAACTTATCAGTGTTGAATTTTTACGAACTAAACTGTTCCAAATCATATCGTACTACATCGGGTATATACAAAGATTTATTTAATATAGCATGAGAAATTTGACAATTATCCCCACAAACAAAATGTTTTTGTTCTTCTTGTAATGACATTAAATCATAAACTAGAAAAAAACCACTATCCTTTAATGAAAGAGTACATCCTATTTCCATGATAAGAAATGGATCAAAATTATAAGGAACAAATAGCTCAAATCCTGCAGAAATTATAAGGGAATTCTCATTCCAACTAGGGTGACTTATGCCCTTAGCCAGACACCACCCTTCTGGTGTTAACCGTGCAAAATTTCGACTTTCCTTTTCTATCTGTTCAATAAGTCCATATTGAATTGCAAATCTATATCCTGTATTTTCAAAGGATAAGATGTTTAGGTCAATCCATTCTTCAGGATCCTGTTGATATTGTCCAACACTCTGCAAGCAAGATACAGAGAAATTCGGACTGAGCTTCTGATAAAAACGTTTTAGACTTGTAAACATATCTCTTCTTTTCCAAACCAACAGTCCCTCCTCATCTAAACTATACTTCGAGTCTTGTTTATGTAGGATCCCAGAACGCACAAAATAATCTAGAAATTTATAAATCCACGCTCGATCTTCTTTCGTAAAAAATAAGTTTTGTAGCACTTCCCTTACAAATCGATCTTTCTTTGATAGTTTGCATTCAAACTTCTGAACCTTCACAACATAAGAAAAAAATAACATACATTTCAAAAAAGGCGTATACACCACGTTCGCTGTTTCATGAGGAAAAATTTTTATCAAATACGTTCTTCCTTCTTCTCGCATTAATTTTTGTATATCCGATGGAATTTTTTCATCAACTACTAAACCAAAACGTGACAACTCTTGAATACTTACCGCAGATAGCACTCGATTCCCAAAACTAGAAAATATTAATTCTTGTTGTACCTCACTAGATATATAAGGAAACACAAGCTGACGTAATTGATTTATATCTTTAAGTTTAGATACAATGCTTGAGATTAGCCAGTGCTTAGAAAAAGGATCTTTTTCATTCATGAGCTTTAATTCTTTAGCAATACAAATAATAGCCGATTTATCTAATTGATTTAACGCCTCTGTTAAATTCATATCATTTCTCCTCCCTGTTCCCTATCCATTCTGCTTTATGGATAATATATGGAAACCCGTAATGAAGAAGACAGATTCTGCGTTTTCTATAATCTTTTTCTTCAATAGTTCCTTCTGAAACAAGAGAGTATAACAATCCTTCTTCTTTTCCCTCCTCCTTGGGAAGGATCTTTCCAATCCGTAAGTATTCTTCTCGTTCAGACCCTTGTTGATAAGAGGTAGCAACAATAACATCTACCCCTTTTAATAATACTTTTTCAGCTTTTAAAGAAGAAATGTTACACCAGCTAATTTGTTTATTATTGAACTGCTTAATCAATGCTTCATTTTGACTTTCGTCACTCATACCATGTATACTCTCTATGCCAAAAAGTTTTTTGTACCTCTCAATTAATTCTGTACGATATGATGTAATTACCATCTGTTTTTGTATATATTTCATTAATAATTGTTTGACGATATCATCCTTCTGTACATTAAACGCCGCCAATTCTCTTCTTTTATTCGAATTCTCACTATATCTGTTATATTGTTGCTTCATTTCTGCAGAAAGAGGTACACGTACTTCTATACAAGTAATAGGAACGTTAAATCCTTTCTTAATTAATTCTTGATGTAATATTTCATACCATTTTGGTCCAACTAAAGCGAAAACCTTATTTCCTTGCTCATCTGCCCTTGCTAACGTAGATGCCATTGCCAATCGGTAACGTGTTCGAATTTCAATTGTTCTTTCATAAGTTTCAGCAGGTAACTTATATGCATCATCATAGATAATAAAACCATAGCCATGAAATGCATCAATATTTTTAGCAATATTTGCGTATGTACCAATAGTAACAGGGGGGAGTTTTTCACTTTTCATTTCATATACTCCGATGTAATGCTCTGTAAGATCTGTCTTATCTAGTAACTCTTGTTTCCAACGATATGCACTTTCCTGGTTTTCAACAAGGATTAAGGTCGTAGTCTGAAGGTACTCCATTATTTTAAGCGCTACAATCGTTTTTCCAGCTCCCGGTGGCATAAGAATGGTCCCACCTCCACCAGCTTTACTCTCATATTGTTGAAATGCTTTGGCAGCATCTTTTTGGTAATCTCTTATTAGAAAAGGTTCTCCACTAATTGTTCGAGAAACTAAGTGAACACCTAAAGGTTCTCCTGGATGGAAAGTAAAATCTTTGACAAACAAATCATGACTAAACAATATTTTTTTAATTTCTATTCGATGACGCATCGGAAAAAGCATAGAATGAGAACTTGGATTTCTAATTGCTTTAGATTTAATAGATTCAATACCTTGAATTTTTTTTATAATGCTATCGTGTTTGGCTACAAGTAATAAATCTCCATGCTCTTCATGGAACTCTAATGTCCCATATGCTTGTATGTATCTACGAATCTCGTTCCGAAATGAAACTGGAATTTTTGTATAGGAATATTCATCTAATACATTTAAAATGTCGTCAGCTACCAGTCCTTTAGCAGCAGCTGTCCACAAAGTATAAGGGGAAATACGAAAAGTGCTTACACGCTCTGGAGTTTGAATTACATCAGCAAAGGGTAGAAGTTTTGTCGTTAACTCTCTTTCTGGATCAAGCCAGTCTAACACATATAATTTTTTACTATTTGCATGAACAATAAGTGGTTTGTTATACATTTTACATCGCTCCAATTCTTAAAATCATGCTACTGAGTAATTGGATTGTTGAGTATACAAAGGAAACAGCTAATCCATTTATCAATAATACAATGAAACTAACCATAGATATCCAGAAGATTACATTCTCAATGGAAGAGCCTACTTTAAAAGTAATCGGAGCTTTATAACGTTTATCATCAAATGGAATAAATAAACGAACCCCCTGATTAGTAAAATAATCTCCAATAAGATGAAATAAATATCCCATGCTTAATCCTAACAAAAAGGAATAAGAGAAAAGAAAATACAAAAGAGAAACAATAATCCAAGCCACAAAAGAATGAGTAAGTCCTCTATGTCCAAATTTCTTTTTTACAACTTTTGCAATTCCCAAAGAACGTCGCCCTATGTATGAATTTGGTTCATCAATATCTGGCAAAAGGCTTCCTAACAATATTCCTGTTACATATCCAAACGAAAAGGGATAACCTGATATAAATGAAAGTGTAGCTCCTAATGCAACAGATGTAGTCATATGTGTATCATAACGCACTACTCTTTCCTCTCCCTTATAAGAAAGTATAATAATACTTTTTATCACAATATGAGCGTTATATGTTTACTATGACAAACACTAATAAGGGTTTAACACTATTGTATTTACACTGTACTTTTAAGCTGTATCTTATAAAAGTATTCGGCAGCATTAAGATAAGCAAAAGCAGCAACTAATTTAAGTTCAAAAAATATTTTGTCAAAAATAAAGTGCATCTTCGATTGTTAATTGTGTCTAACAATCGAAGATGCACTTTATTTAGAAATCACTTTGCTTTTAGCTAATAATAGTAACTTTCCTTTTACTTTTTCTTTTTATAGCAACATATCAGTTTGGGAGATATTTTTTGAATGAATGTAAGTATGAAATTGGTAAAATCTCCGCACCTTCTTTATTAAAAGTAATTAAGGTATTACGCATACCGTTTACGAGACAGGCTATCCTCTTAGCACTTTCTCCTTTTACAGAAGCACTATAATAATCAAGGAGTTTTAATAAATTTTTCTCAATGTCTAATACATATTCTGCGTAAACTCCATCTAAAACTCGGATTTTCTGAACGTCTTTACTGCTATCTTCCGAGTTAGCTTGCTTTTTACTTGTCTCGTGTTCTTTAGCTGTTTCTTCTTCTTTTACTGTTACACAACCGCTAAATAACAAGGTGACTGGAATAGCAATACCTACTAGACTTTTTAGTTTCATAACGCATACCCCTTTAGCGTGAACTTACTTCCGTTTTTGAAGTACTTGCTCTTGTCCTTTCTCGTCTACCAGTGTTAACGTATCACCTTTTATGGATTTAACTGAGAACTTTATTGATACTCTTAAATCGTCTTTATCATATTTCTTACCGTCTTTTACATACTCACTAGCGTCTAGTGTTAATTTATTTGTATCTGCATTGTAAATCCATTCTCCGTAAATATGGTTTTGCTCATGTGTCGTTTTGCCTGTGTCGTCAAATGCACTGTATTTACCGTCACTACGGAAGTCTAACCCTACATTAAAGGTAGAACCGGAATAACTACCCCATTCACCGACAAGTTCCTTACCGTTTTCTGATACTTTGATACTGTCTTTGGCTAATTCAGTCTTATCTTTACTTCTTGTACTACTTTGTAGGTCGTCTTCTGCTTTTTGGATTGGTTTCATTCCAGTAGTCCAGTAGTCTTTACCCTGTTTTACTAACTCCATAGATTCTTTCAACTTAGTTTGGTCAGGCTCTTTCTTTACAAGTTCTTGTGCTTGGGTTTGATATGCCTTACTATAACAATCTACCGCTTTTAATATACCTTTATGGGCGTCTTTAAACTCTTTAGGTGGTTCGAAGCTATTAAACTTTTTAATTGTTTTCTGTAAGTCTGCTTCTTGCTTTACGAACTCTTTTGCGAATGTCTTCTCATCATTACTCTTATCCATTGCCATGTCAGTTATCTCAGTTATCTTCTGTGTTAACTCCATAGCTAGGTCGTTTATCTTTACTAAATATTTATCTTTCGATAATACTTCTTTCTTATCTTGCTTTGCTTCTACTTTTGTACTTGGCTTGTCTGCTCCTGTATCTGCTCCGCAACCTCCTAATAACATGATTGGAAGTGCTAAACTTACTAGTTTCTTTGCTTTCATCGTTAATTTCCCCCAATTATAATGTTTGTATGTGAATTTATTACTACCCCTTATTGTATACTACTGTCTACCTTTTTCATTATCTCGTGCGCTTCGTTTATCTTACTGGAAGCCTGTGAAAGCATATTATTAGCGGTCTTAAACATACCTTTGTCTACACTAGGTAAACTTGGGTCTGCATTATCCAAAGTTCCTTGGCACTCATTCGTACCTTGTCTTGCTAAATCCATTGCTTCCATCATTACCTTATGCGACTCTTTAAACTTACTTGGTGGTCTTAACTCAGCTACCTTGTTTGCTGTCACGATAAACATTTCTGCTTCTTTCCTATACTCTTTTGCTACTTCACTTATCGGTTTGCTCCGGTCATTTATAATACTATTTAACTTAAGTGACCGTTCAGAAATGTCTTTCATACCTAAAGCTAATTCTTGCTTGTACTCTTCAGCGGAGAGTTCTGTTACTTCTTTCTTGTCTGATTTTGTTTCTACTTTCGACTCAACTTTCTTATCTGTTGTCTTGTTGTCCGAACAACCAACTACCCCACTTAGTAATGCGATTGGTAATGCAAGTGCTACTAATTTCTTTACTTTCATTTTATATACCCCTTTGTTGTTTTTATGAAATGTAAGATTATTATACTATCGTAACAAATTAATTGGTTTACCTTTATCATATTATGTCGAAAAATAAAATAAAAAAGAGAGCATCGCTACTTCCTCTTTCAATATCAGCCCAGTTCAGATATGCTATTTTCTGTTTATTAGGAATAAAGAATTGGATTTCTTTTTGAATTTCATGCCGGTGCTCTACCATTAAGTTTAGAGGTATTTCAAAATTGTTGTTCTTTATGTACTTAGCAAAGAATCAATAAAATAAGAGAATGGTAAAATAAATGAAAAATTAAATATAATAACGCCTCTAACATGGGCATACTACACTTATTCTAACTAGGAGGTGCTCCATGAAAAATCAATCGAACGACTCTCATCGCACTGGAGATGAGAGATTCAACACAGCTGGACCTACTACTGACGAAGCAACTACGGGTTATGTTCGTGCGAAAGATACTTCTCAGTCCAAAGGGAAATCTAGCAGCGAATTATCAATTAAAAAAGATATTCTATAGTTAATAATGAATTTTTTAGTGGATGTTCTAGAAAGATTTATTCAAAAAGCATGGTAAATTACGCTGGTAAAGATTTATACGATGCGATTTCGGGTGATAAACTGGTGGAATATGGCTTATATGTCCAGCTCATGGACCCAAAGGATGAAGCAAATCTTTCTTATGATCCTTTAGACGACACAAAAATATGGGATGAAAAAGATTATCCTCTAATACCAGTAGGCAAAATGGTCTTAAATAAAAATCCTGATAATTATATGGAACAAGTAGAAAAAGTCTCCTTCTCCCCTTCTAATTTATTAGACGGCGCAGAATTATCTGATGATAAAATACTGCAAGGCCGTACGAATATTTATAGTGATTCTCAAAGAAGAAGAATTGGAGCTGAATTTCGTAAATTACCGGTCAACCAACAGCAAAATTGGATACCAGCTAATCAAATTACAAGTGGTGATGGAAGATATGTTGAAGGCAAACTAGAAAGAACTTCTATAACAAGGCAAAACGATCTTGGGCAGGCTGGTGAATTCTATACGAGGTTAACTCAAATAGAAAAAGAACATCTTGTCGAAAATTTAGCTAGTGATTTGAAAGTTATATCTGAAAAGTATCATCTGACTTAGCAAAGAGAATTGAGATTGAAATGAAAAAGTGATAAGAAGATTAAAAAACGTCATTTTTACGATTAAAATGACGTTTTTTGTATAAAATTTATTAATTTCCACCTTGTTCTTAATAACCGTATACTTTCACAAATACTACAATTGTTGCATTGAAATAAAAATAGTTTAAGAGCAACTTTCTTATTCTTTTATCATTTGGTAAAGCCAAACCATGTCTTCTTTTGAAAAAATTTGGGGAACGGGATAGAGCGGATTCGCCTCTTTTAAAGCCTGATTTACCATAGCAGGAATATCTTTATCAAGAATGCAGCTGACCTTTTTAGGTATACTCATGTCTTCATTGAGTTTTTTTATTGCTTCTATAAACTTTTTTGATTTTTGCTCATCGGTGTCAGATGAGTTACTGATCCCAATTAAATCTGCCAGTTCAGCTAAAGGTTTATATACTGATTTCCCATAATACTCCAAAACATAAGGCAAGATTATAGCATTAGCTAATCCATGAGGAGCGGAATAAAATCCTCCTAATGTATGCGCAATAGCATGAACATTTCCAACATATGCACGAGTAAACGCTAGACCAGCTAAATATGATGCTTTCTGCATGTTTTTGCGTGCATGAATATTTGAACCATTTATATAGGATTCATAAAGGTTATTAAATATCAATTGAACTGCCTCTCTACTGTTCTGTTTTGTTTCTTCTGTATTACTTTTTCCGATGTATGCCTCAACTGCATGTGTCAAAGCGTCCATTCCAGTCGTTGATGTTATATGGGGAGGTAGTTTAACTGTAAGCATCGGATCCAGTACGGCTAACTGCGGGATGAGTGCATGATCGTTAATTGCATACTTTTCATGTGTCTCACTATTAGATACGACAGCAGCAACTGTAGCCTCACTTCCTGTACCTGATGTTGTAGGGATCACGAATAAGGGTGGAATCTTTTTTCTGACCTTTAAAACCCCTTTCATGTCAGGAATACTTTTTTTCGGTCTAGCAACACGCGCCCCGACCCCTTTTGCACAATCAATCGGTGATCCACCGCCAAATGCAATGATACCTTTACACTTACTTACGTGGTAAAGAGATAGTGCGTCTTCAATATTATAAATTGTAGGGTTTGGAACGGTTTTATCATAAATAAAATATTTTACTCCTGCTTCTTTTAGTTGTTTAAGAAATTCATCTAATAATCCAATTGACGTAATACCCTTGTCTGTCACTATTAACACCCTATCAATATTGATACTATTTAAGTGAATTGGAAGTTTACTTAAGCTATTTTCTCCAGTTAATAATTGAGGTTCACGCCAAGGTAAAAAGTAGGAAACCAACTTAAACGTGTTTTGATATAATCTACAATACAACTTGTACATATTAAGACCTACCTTTCCTTTTTGGTAAGTATTAAGATACATAGCTATAAATATAGTAGTAAGAAGACCAAAAATACTACTTTTATACTTTGAGTTTTCTATAAAATGAATGTCTTTTTTACTACTTACATATATACGATACTGTTTTTCTTTATCAATAAACTTAGGTTTATAGTTTTGAGCGTTTAGCACTTCTTTTAAAAAATTCCATAAAAAGATAAGTCCCCTTTAGTTGAATAAACTTAGTCTACAACTCATTATTTAACCAATTCAATAATTTAAGAATTGTATCTGCATAGTGCCTAATCTCATTTATTGTTTCTGTCGCTTGGATAGTTCCCATCTGCTGTTCTTCTTCGTCTGTACATTCAATCCATAAAGAACGTTTTAAATTGTATTCAAGCCACCCTAATTTTCCTGAAAAACCATTTGCTAATACTACTGTCCAGTCTGCTTGCAGTTCACCATATCTCTTTTTATATCCGCTTATAAAAGAGAAGAATCTTTGTTTATCAATGTCCCCTTTTTCATTTTTAGACCAATAGATTGCTGTTTCAATTAAGTCTTGCATTGGATTTATATAACCAGCTGATTCCCAATCAATAAGAACGGGATTGTATTGGTTCCACATAACATTCTTAGAATCTAAATCCCTATGGCTAATAACCATATTTGATGAAAGAGATTCAGATGCGCGAATTGCATTTAAATTCCATTTGCTAAGGTTATCGAGATTTTCAAGGAGTAACTTAACCCATTCTGAACGATTTTCTTTACCTTTTTGCAAATAATAATTCCAATTAGTAGGTTGTCCGTTATCAAATCCATCATTTGTTATACTTAACTCCGAAAAATCAGCTTTATGTATTGCTGCAAGAATTGTACCTATTTTTTCGCAATGAATATTATTGATTTCATAAGGTTTCAGACTTTCACCTTCTATCCAATCAAACACAAGATAAAACTGATTGTCTACTTTTTGTAAAACATCTCCATTAAGTTTTTTTGCTGGAAGAGTTGGAATGTTATTAGACAAGAAATTGGCTATTTTTTCTGAGTTGATATAGTTTCGCATTGCCGTTGGTCTAAGCATTATTTGAGGATTTAAAAGTTTTACGGCATACTTTCCTTTCGTGGTTTCAACAGCATACATTCTATGTAAAAGCCCACCAGAAATGGATTCGGGGGCATTCAATAATTCACCAAGTTGAGATGTTTGACACAAATCCTTAAATTCCGATTTATATTGTAAATCACCCATTTTCGCACCTCCCCTTTAACTTTTTACGAAAAGTCTTCTTATGTTCATATAATCCAAATCCGTTAACTTAGTTTTACTTAGCATACATGGCATCTTAATATACTTACGTGTAATTTCGACAAAGAAAAAGTAGTTCCCTTTGCTAATCATTTAATTTTAATAAAACAATAAAAATTAAACTTAAAATACATAAAAATAGAGTAAAAACATCTGTTTATGTATTTTATTTTTCTAAATTGTTGGATGGTCTAAAAACACATATAAAAGTAGATAAAAAAGCAAGAGCAATTCGCTCTGCTTTTTTATTGTTATATCAATGTTTTTTATGGAATTAAAGGTTTAAATTACATGTGTAAATCTCATACTTCATCAGGACTTATTGTTATGTTCCACATTTATGACGACATTTCCCTTCTTGTGTCCTTTTTCGACATATTTATGAGCTTCCACAATCTCTTCAAATGCATAGTACCTGTCAATGACTGCTTTTATCTTCCCCGTCTCGACAAGTTCTTTAAGGAAATTTAATGCTTCGGAAGTTTCAGGTGAATTTTGACTTAATATTAATTTCTTGCTGCTTGTCAATTTAGTCCATAGCATTCGAACGCTTGGCAACGGTTCAACAACATTTATATAGGTACCGTCCTTCTTTAGCAATTTGTTACAATCTGAAAATGAACTCTTGTTTACTGCTTCAAAGATAATATCATAAGTCTCGTCTGTACGAGAAAAATCCTTTGCTGTGTAATCAATTACCTTGTCGGCTCCCAGAGATTTTACCAATTCTAAATTCGTGGAACTGCATACCCCTGTAACTTTTGCTCCGAAATACTTGGAAATCTGTACTGCATAAGTTCCTACACTCCCTGAAGCGCCATAGACAAGGACCTTTTGACCACTCTGAATGTTAGCTTTTCTAAGATAAAACAAAGCTGTGCGTGCTCCAATTGGAATGGCAGCAGCTTCCTCATAGGTTATATTGGAGGGTTTAATAGATACTGGTCCATCTTCAGGTAGACAAATATATTCAGCATAAGAACCAAAACTCGCTTGGGTAGCTGCAAAGATCTGGTCGCCTTCCTTAAACCGTTTGACATCTTTCCCTACTGACTCCACTTCACCAGCTAATTCCATCCCCAGTATAGATTTTTTAGGTTGTCTAATTCCAAGTGTTATTCGAGCAGGCAACCAAACAGAGAGAGGAACTGTAAAACTCCGTGACCGAATATCCCCTGCTGTTACGGTTGTCGTTTTTATTTTTACTAGTATTTCATTTCCCCTAGGAGCCGGTTTTTCTATTTCTTTTAGTTGAAGAACGTCAGGGGGACCGTACTTTGTATACACAATTGCTTTCATTTATCTTCCTCCAATTGTTCTATTTATTAATATCATACGAAAAATATGAATAAATAGAACAATGGTTCATTCTTCAATAACTGGTCTTAAACTACCCTGCTCTGTCAATTAAAAAACGGATTATGTAAATACATTTTTCTCCTCAACAAAATGATCTTTATATAGAGTTGGTACCGTTTAATAAACATTTAAGCGTGCACAATGTTTTGCATTTTCTACAAATCCACGTTCTCATAACTCCCTACCACTCCCAAATTAGTATGATTAATTATAAAATTCTAAAGAATAAATTATAGACTTATTATTCTGAAATATATATAATTATATTTGGAACATACAAAAAAACTCTCTTTTCTCAAAAGAGAGTTTTTTGTATGTTCATATTTAACAAGTTTATAATAGCCTTTAACTATCCTGAACAATACATTAAATAAACTTATTATGAAATCCCAACAAAGCCAGCAGCCACTTTATTGATATTGAATTTTATATTCCATTCTTTTATAAGAGAATCAAAATAAGACTATGAATTGAAAGGTGAAGATAATGAAAATTGAACATATAGCTATTTGGGTAAATGATTTAGAAGTAATGCGCACATTTTATACCAAATATTTTAAAGGTAAAGCTAATAACTTATATCGTAATGAAACAAAACAATTTGAATCTTATTTTATTACATTTGAAACAGGGGCACGTATAGAAATTATGCGAAAGAAAGGAGTAAAGAATAAACCTAAAAATGAAATTACTGGATATGCTCATTTCGCTTTTTCTGTCGGAAGCAAAGATAACGTTAATCGATTAACGGAAACATTAAGAAAAGCTGGCTATCCTATATTAAGTGAACCTCGCTTTACTGGTGATGGATACTATGAAAGCGTAGTAAGTGATCCAGAAGGCAATCAGATTGAAATAACAATCTAAAGTTCACAACATGCTTCTTACGAAAAAATAACAAATTTTCTCCTTTCTTTAAATCAATAGTATTTTATTGAGAAATATTTTTCTTAATCCCTAAATATTGTGAAATTTGATACAATTATATAAAAATATATTAGGGGGGGTTATGCCATGGAGACTACAACAGTTACGTTAGAACAAATTACTTCTTTACTAAATAATTGGTACGATGCAATTCGTAGTCAAAATACAGTTCTTGCACTTAAAATTAGAAATGATGTAAACAAGAAAATTGATAGGATTGAGGAAAATCAGAACATTCTACTATACTACTTTTTACTAGAATTTAGATATAAATTACTTACAAATGATTATAAAGAATCAAATACTTTGTTAGAAAAAATTAATAGCTTCGAAAAACCAACCGATGATTCTTTAACATATTACTATCATTTCTTTAAAGCAATACATGCTACTGAGATTGGTAAATTTAAAGAAGCTAACGAATACTTTAGCAATGCTAAAGAGTTATTAAA
Organism: Bacillus bruguierae; assembly: GCF_037104725.1. NCBI lineage: Bacteria > Bacillati > Bacillota > Bacilli > Caryophanales > Bacillaceae > Bacillus > Bacillus bruguierae. Next base: position 135,080 of record NZ_JBAWSX010000010.1, read on the forward strand.
AACTATACCTGACGAAGCTGAAAGAGCTGAATTTCACTACAAAGCTGCAGCATACTACTATCAAGTTCGTCAACCACTTGTCGCTATTAATTATGCAACAAAAGCTAAAAATTATTATGAAAACTCAATAGGATATGAGGTTAATATTGCTGGTTGTACAAATATTTTAGGACTTACATGTACTTCTTTAGCTCAATATGAATCAGCTGAAGAATATTTCATAAATGCTTTAGATATTGCTAATAAAAAGAAAAGTACACTACTTGCTCTAAAAATTAGACATAATTTAGGTTTCTTATATGCTGAGCAAAACTTATCTGAAGCTGCTATTAGAAATTTATCTGCTTCCATTGAAGATCCTGAAACTGACTATAAATGTACCTTCCTATTAGCAAGAGAACATTTTAAATTAGGTCACACTGAAGAAACAAATAAATTTATTGAAAAAGGATTGGAAATTTGTAACCGTTTACAAGTAATTGAATATAAACATCACTTTTCCATCCTTCACGCATTAAATACAGAAGAACCAACTAATACATTTGAAACAATAATTAAAGAAGGAATTCAATACTTTGAGCAAGAAGATTTATTAGGGTTCGTGCATGACTACTCTAAACAATTGGCTCTAAAGTTTTATGCTTCTAATCAACCTGATAAAGCAAGTCAATATTTTTATAAGTCACACGAAGCAGAACAAAAACTACACGATAAGGAGGCTTTAAAATAATGAAAAAATTAGCTAAATTTTTTGGAATTACATTTGGGTTAACTTTACTACTAACAGGAATTATTGGGTATACTCCTTCAAACACATTACAAGCGGAACATGGTAAAACATTCCTGGAACAATCAAATGATCCTCAGGATGTGCTAAGAGAACATGGTAAAACGTTTTGATTTAAGTTACAAAATGAAAAGACCTTTAAAAAATAAAAAGAATGCACATATAAGACATGCCTTATATGTGCATTCTTTAATTGATTTGTTATTGAACTAATCTGTCACCGCTAATTAGAGAATATGATGTATATTACTTCCACCAAGCATCAAACATAGTTGTAGGAAGTTGTCGTTTATGTTCTGTAGCTAAATATCGTTTTTCGATTGCTTCTGCTACTTCTTTTGACACTTTCTTACCTTCTAAATAATCATCTAGCTCTTCATAAGAAATTCCTAGCTCGGTTTCATCTGCTTGTTGTGGTTTATTATCTAATAAATCAGCTGTTGGAACTTTTAAATACAACCTTTCAGAAGCGTCTAAAGCTTTCAATAGTTCTCTTCCTTGTCTTTTTGTTAATCCAGATAACGGAAGAATGTCAGCACCACCATCGCCATATTTCGTAAAGAAGCCTGTTACAGCTTCTGCTGCGTGGTCTGTCCCGATTACAAGAAGGCCATTTTGTCCACCTACCGCATATTGCGTAATCATTCGAACCCTGGCTTTCACATTTCCTTTATTGAAATCTGTAAGTTGCTCTTTTGCATCTTTTTTATATTGCTCTGCAAAAGCGTCAACTGTCGTTTTGATATCAAATGCAAATTCTTCGTCTGCTCGAATAAATTGTAATGCCGCTTGTGCATCATCTTCATCTTTTTGAACGCCGTAAGGTAGGCGAATGGCCACGAATTTTACATTTTGTCCTTCGGCTCTCAGTTCTTCTACTGCTAGTTGAGCAAGTCTTCCAGCTAATGTTGAATCTTGCCCACCGCTAATTCCTAAAACGAAGCCTTTTGCTCCTGTTTTAAGTGCGTACTCCTTTAAAAAATTTACTCTTTTACGAATTTCTTGAATAGGATCAATTATTGCTGATACATGTAAATCCGACATGATTTTTTGTTGTAAAGTTGTCATTTCAAAACATTCCCTTTCAGTTTTTAAAGTTTTATATGCAATGTAATCCTTATGATTGATACAAACCTTTTTCCTTGATGTAATAGTAGCAGCTATCCGGGAGAAGGTAACGTGGTTCGCCGCCTTTAGAAAATTCTTCGCGTATATATGTAGAACTAATTTCCATAGCTAATCCTTTATCAATTAATTGAAATCTACCATCATCATAATTGCGCAGGAGAGCGGATCGACTAATCGTTTGGAGCATATCGATACCATTGCGAGCCATAACGATGAAATTATTTTCACTTATCAATTCTTCGGCCATCTTCCATTTTCCATCAGCGATATCTACTAAAAGGTCTGCACCCATGATAAAGAACAATTCTGCTTCTTTTAATATAGATCTAAAATGCTTCATTGTATAGTATGTATAATGTTTTCCTGGTAATACGTTTAATTCATGGGTGTCCAGAACGAACTTGGGATTATCCTGTATGGCTAAACTAATCATCTTAGCGCGGTGATCACCTGTCGTTTGTATTTTCTTATCAATACGCTTGTTTGTAGAAGGTAAAAAGATAATATAATCTAGCTTTTTACGATGTGCCACAGTTGAAGCAGTCCACAAATGAACATTTGTGATTGGGTCAAATGATGAACCATATATTCCAATTCGTCGCCCTTTTTTTAATAGTCCGCTAATATCTTTTTCTGGATTCAATTCTTGAAGGTACTCCATGCTTTTAGTTGATTTGATTTCATTTTTTTTCATTTTTTAATCATCTCCGCAACTTTTTGTTTTACTTCCTCAATATGTTTCATTTTGTTGTCCCAACACTTTTGACTAAGGTCTAAAGGATATTCTTCTGGATTTAATCCGCGTTTATATTCATCCCAAAGTAAATCTAAGTTGTCTTTTGTGAATTGCTGGATTTCTTGCAGTGATGCAGATTGATATACACACTCGCCTTCTATGAAAATATCGTGATGCAGCTCTTTAGCCTCAAAGTTCGTTACAAATTTACTAATAAAAGTATGCATTGGATGAAACATTTTTAATCGATCTTCTTCAGCTGGATTTTCCGTCTCTAACGCGATATAATCTCCTTCTGATTTTTTGTTTGTCGTATTAATAATACGGTACACTTTCTTAAGACCTGGAGTAGTTACTTTTTCTGGATTGGAGCTGATTTTAATTGTATCTACCATTTCACCGTTTATATCTTCGATGGAAACAAGCTTATAAACAGCTCCTAGAGCAGGAGAATCAAATGCTGTAATTAATTTTGTTCCAATTCCCCAAATATCAATTTTCGCTCCTTGTGATTTTAAATGAGTGATCGTTTTTTCGTCTAAATCATTGGATGCAATAATTTTTGTTTCTGTAAAACCTGCTTCATCTAACATTTTTCTCGCTTCTTTAGATAAGTAAGCTAAATCTCCGCTATCTAGTCGAATTCCCTTAAAATTAATTTGATCGCCAAGTTCTTTGGCCACTTTAATAGCATTAGGCACCCCTGATTTTAATGTATCGTAAGTATCTACTAGAAATACGCAATCCTTATGTCTACGAGCGTATTTATGAAAAGCGGTATATTCATCGCGATATGCTTGAACCATTGCGTGTGCGTGTGTACCAACTACAGGAATGCCAAACAGTTTTCCGGCACGTACATTAGATGTAGCGTCAAATCCTCCGATATATGCAGCCCTTGTGCCCCAAATTGCTGCATCCATTTCGTGAGAGCGACGAGTTCCAAATTCCATTGCAGTTTGTTCTCCTACTACTTGTTTCATTCGCGAAGCTTTTGTTGCAATTAATGTTTGGTAATTTACAATGTTTAGAATAGCTGTTTCAATGAGTTGAGCCTCTACTAAAGGTGCTTCAATTCGAAGCATCGGCTCATTCCCAAAGACTAATTCACCTTCTTTCATCGAACGGACAGTTCCAGTAAACTTTATACCTTTTAAAAACTCCAAGAAATCCTCTTGATACCCTAATTCATCGCGAAGATATGCAATATCACTTTCAGTAAAACGGAAATTTTTTAAGTAATTTATAATTCTTTCTAAACCAGCGAAAACAGCATACCCGTTTCCGAATGGAAGTTTTCGAAAGAATACTTCAAATACTGCTTTACGATTATGCATATGATCTTCCCAGTACGTTTCCGCCATATTAATTTGATAAAGGTCAGTATGTAGTGTTAGGCTATCGTCTGTATATGTATTATTCATTATAATTCCCTCCAATTATTTAAAATATATTGTATGTATACATCTATAATATTTAACAATTAACAAATTGTTAAATATTAATTTTAAAAAAATTAGTATCTAGCTGTGTATATTGGTTGCACTATATCCATCTCTATAAAACGATATAATTGTGCGGATTTTTTCGATGTTCGCTGAGTCGTTTGGCCCGTAATTTCTTGAATGAACGGCAAAGTTTTTATTTTTCTCGCAAATGCCTGCCCACTCTTAATTGCTGGATCTTCAGTAACAGTCAATAATACGGCTTGTAGCTCAGAGTATGTGAAACTCTTTGGTAAGAAGTTTTTTGCTACAATTGTTTGAAGTAAATCCATTGTAATAACTTTAATTGCGTCTCTTATGATCTGATTATGATCAAAAGCTAAGTCTAATTTTAGTACTTCTTCAATTGAAAATAATGCAACTTCTGCAGCATCATCATTAGCTTGACGTTTTTCTAAATAATACTCTGGTACAATTGCATAATGTGCATTAGAAATAATCCAACCTCGTGGATCACGGCCAGGTTTATCATACACGCCATAATGTTTAATATGTATACCTTCTACACCTGTTTCTTCTTCTAGCTCTCGCTTTGCTGCTTCAAACGCCGTTTCATCATCCTGTACAAAGCCGCCAGGTAACGCCCATTTCCCGGCTTCAATATTAGGTTTTCCTTCTGAATTGGTCAATGCCCGTTTTATCAGCATTAATTTCAAAGCCATAACAGGAGGCTTATGTTCTTCTTTTTCCTCAGTTACAATAGTAAATACTGCAATATCTGATGTATAGCCATCCGGTGTCTTATATTTTTTAACATCATATTGTTGTAAAGCTTCTTGGTTTGACATTTAGCTCCCTCCTAAACGGTTAGTATTTTTCTTTACGTATTTCTCTTCTCTTAATAATTAACAATTGGTTAATTATTAATTCGATTATGCACGAATTATTTTTATTTGTCCATAGAAATTTTTAAAAATCCCCATATGGCTTAGTTTAAATTTTACACCGTTTGTTTTTATATAATGGATGATTTGAATTTACAATATTTCTTTTTCTTTTTCTTCTGTATTCCAATCTGTAAAGATGCTAGTTACGGCGTCAACTGCAACTTCAACTACGAATTCACATAGGCCAGCTACCACTTCTTCAATCACTTCATACATATTCACCCACTCCTCTTTTGATTAAATTTATCTTTAGTATATAAGCTGGATATTTTTAAATGCTATTGAAGAAGATGACAGATACCTTACAGTTTTGTAAGACTAATAGGGGGAGCGTCAGGAAAATGCAGGTTTACAACGTTAGGGAAATTACAATATTAAAAAGCCCGCTTTCTCAGTATTAAATTAAGAAATTGGGCTTTTTTTGTTATTACAGAGTTACAAATCTATGCTTGGGACATGATTGGATGCTTAATATGTAAAGGAAATTCCTCATTACTAGCGGATTTTACAAATAATACTTCACTCCCATTAAAGACATTACTTTCTGTTTGAATATTTTCATAGTCTGGGGTGTAATGAAATACTATTTTTTTCGTAGAATGATCAGCAATTTTTGTTAAAATGTGTTGAATTTCAATTTCTCTTTTACTAACAATATCAAAGATATGAATTTGTTCTTGTTCTTTTTTTAATATTATGATCACATCTTCATGTTCAAGATAGTAAATATCCTGAGAAAAAACATTTAAACAGTAGAACATGAAGATGTCTTGTGTATTTTCTGTGCTAAATATTTGAGAAACAGGAACCCTTTTGGATACAAATTCATATATAAAATTTCTGTCTTTTACGTTAGTTATATCTAATTTACGAATATTTGTATTTAAAATCTCTTTTAATGAGAACTCCATTGAAAATTCATATTCATTAACTGCTTTGAAACCAAACTTTGGATAAAAGTCTAAGACATGTTTATTTGCGAATAGATACATGAAATCATAAGTTCCATCGTATTCTTCTAAGACTTTATTCATTAAAGCAGCCGAGAGCCCTTGATTTCGATAATTTGGATGTGTCATAACTGTGCCAATTTGTATGGCTTTCTTTTTTTTACCGTCTATCACTAGGTCAAGAACGTTAACTGAAACATTTGCTATTACTATGTTTTCATAAACATAAGAAAAAGGAATATATCGTTTATTCCAGAATCCTTTTTGATAATACTCCTCAAAGCTTATACCGAATATATTATTAGTAAGTTCACAATAACTTTTTCTAAGGGCTTTATTATTTTTATAATCTTTTATAAAACGTAGTTGGCTCATTTAATTGTTCTCCCTATATTTTTTAACATTTTTGTTATCTTTATTTTATCAGGGAAATTACTCCAGAAGAACATGAATATTCCATGTAGTCGTAAACGCTTCTTTTCAGCAATTATTTTCAATTTCCTACTTTTCACATGATTGACACCGATAAATCCTAATTTCTTCATGGATAAAATCTGAATCTTTATCTATGATTTTTAACCACTCTTCTTCATTTTTATCTTGAACTGAAATAATCCAGATATCAGAAGGATTAACCATCTTGCAAGTAGAATGTTACTCCATCGTGAATTATTTTATCTATAACATTACATAACTCTGGAAGATCACAGGCTCTAAGCTCACACCAATCAACCTTGTATCCTTGTTTTTTAGCATTTACAAACACTTAAAATGTTTTCTCTTTTTTACAAGGGGCAAGAAGACCATCTTCGAACAATGGAGCCTATGTTTTAAATTCTTCAACATTTCTAAGATAATCACTCTTGGCTTAACAGTAGCTTATGTACATAGTATATAAATATTTTTTTCTATTGGAGGGATTTCCTAATGGCTGATAATATGCAACAACTGATTCAAGAGCATAAACAATTTTTTCATCATGATCATACAAGAAGTCTACAATTTCGCCTTGAACAATTAGAAAAATTAAAAAATGCTATTCGAAAATATGAAAATCAAGTGCTGAACGCATTATATCAAGATTTACATAAAAGCGAGTTTGAAGCGTATGCTGCAGAAGTGGGTTTCGCCTTTAACAGTATCAACTTTATAATGAAATACCTAAAACAGTGGATGAAACCTCAAAAAGTAAAAACACCTATTCATTTTGCTCCTTCCAAAAGTTACATAATAAAAGAGCCATATGGTACAGTGCTAATTGTTGGCCCTTTTAATTATCCATTCCAATCAATAATGGAACCTCTTATCGGGGCGATTGCGGCAGGAAATTGTGTAGTTCTCAAGCCTTCAGAAAATGCACCAAATGTTTCAGCTGTAATTAACAAAATAATAAGTGAAACGTTTGATAAGCAATATATTCGTGTAATTGAAGGAGACAAAGAAACAACTTCTTTATTGATTCACGCACCATTTGACCATATCTTTTTTACTGGTAGCGTTCAAGTTGGAAAAATTGTCATGGAAGCTGCGGCGAAAAACCTTGTACCAGTAACATTAGAACTTGGTGGAAAAGGACCAGCTATTGTCGATGAAACAGCTAACCTCGATATAGCAGCCAAACGTATTGTCTGGGGAAAATTTATAAATGCTGGGCAATCCTGTATTGCACCTGATTATGTTATTGCTCACAAATCTGTTAAGGTACAATTGATTTCGAAAATGAAAGAAGTCATCACAAGCTTTTATGGATCAGATGTATCAAAAAGCAATGATTATGGTCGAATTGTCAATGAGGGACAATTTGATAGACTTATTTCTATATTAGAACAAGACCAAAATCATATAATATTTGGTGGAAAATCATCTAGAAGTCATTTATATATTGAACCAACACTTCTTGAAGCAAAATCGTGGGATGATGCAGCTATGAAAGAAGAAATTTTCGGACCAATTTTACCAATTATGGAGTACAGCGATTTAGATGAGGTCATTCATATGATTAACAACCATCCCAAACCGTTAGCTTTGTATGTATTTACTGAAAATAAAAACGTCGAAAAACAAGTATTAGGACGAGTTTCTTTTGGAGGAGGATGCGTCAATGATACAATGTCACATATGGCTAATCTCCACTTGCCTTTTGGCGGAGTAGGAAGTGCAGGATTCGGTGCCTATCATGGGAAACATAGCTTTGATGCTTTTACACATCATAAAAGCATTTTAAAGAAAAGTTCAAGGATAGACCTAGGGCTTGTATTTCCACCGTATAGGGACAAAATTAAAATTTTACGAAAGATATTTAAGTAATAAGAAACGGTTTGCCATTATTATTTGTAAAATCCCCCCCATATTCTCAATTAGGGGTACCAGCAACATTTCGGAAATCTTGTGCGCTAAGCAGATTTAACTAAAAAAGGCGAATTCCTGTAGTATGAGGAATCGCCTTTTTTTAGTTAGATATAGACTCGAAAAGGATATTTATACCATATTTAAATCGATTTATGTTAAAATTATTCTGAATATTAATATTATTACCTAGGAGGATTATAAATGCTTACACCAGAACAAATCTCCAACTTATTTAGAAACTTTTCAGAAAAAGAATGTAAAGGGTCGAGCGATTTATATGAACATTTATCATTAAGAATTGCAGAAGATGAGGAACTCCTTGCATTAGCGTCACATGCACAACTTGGTCAGCCAACTCCAAATTTATTACTTGGTGCCGTTCACTATTTATTATTGAAAGGCAACGGCCATGTATTAAAACAATACTACGATAGCCTCATTTCAACTCCAGAAAAAAAATTAGACCAGGCTTTTTACCATTTTAAAGGCTTTTGCCAGCTTCATAGAGAAGAGATTATTGCTATTTTAAAAACGAAGTTAGTACAGACAAACGAAGTAAGAAGATGTACGTATTTATATCCGAGTTTTTGCTATATGTTTAATAAAGTTAATAAACCTTTAGCGTTAATTGAAATCGGAACAAGCGCTGGTTTACAATTATTTTGGGATCAATATTGTTATTCGTATGGAACTGAGAAAGTGTATGGTAACATAAATTCTAATGTCCAATTAAAATCTGAAATAAAAGGTGAAAATCAACCATTTCTTTTACAACAAAGCCCTCCTGTCACAGAAAGAATTGGATTGGATTTACATATAAATGATTTGAATGATGAGGAAGATTATTTATGGTTACGCTCGCTCATTTGGCCAGAGCATAAAGAAAGGCTTGAAATGTTCGATCATGCAGCAGCTTGTTTAAAAGAACAATCAGTGAAACTTATAGAAGGGGACGGGGTATCTCTTCTTTCTGAAATTGCAGAACAAATTCCAGGGGATTCAGTGATTTGTGTCTTCCATACACATGTAGCAAATCAAATACCAGAGGGTATAAAGCATAAACTAGTAGAACAGATTAAAGAAATTGGTGCCAAGCGAGATGTTTTCCATCTTTACAATAACATGTGGGATAGAGATCTTCATCTTGATTATTTTATTAATGGTAAAGAATACAATGAAACGATCGGAGAAACAGACGGTCATGCACGCTGGTTTAGCTGGGGATTAGAGGATAAATCTTTGTGCTGAATTTAGATGTAAATGTGTAGAAAGAATAAAGTTATTTAATCTTGTTCTTAGAAAAACAAGAATCGCCTATCTATATATTTGATAGGCGATTTCTATGTTTAAAAACAAATAAACAAAATATCAAGTATGTAGACAACAAGAACGGAAGTTCATAGAAAATCTAACCTTAGCTTGATGGACATGTGGCGAGACCTCAATACTAAAAAGGCATCTACTGAGAATCAGCAGATGCCTTTTTAGGTTTTCGTTTATGGCTTTGTTTTAAACTAATGTTGATAATTAGCTACAAATATGAAGATTGTGGAGTGTAATTTAAATTATATAATGAATACCACAAACTACTTTGGCTCAATAGTAATATTTATTTTCAGTTATAATATAAAGAGGGAAACAAACTTGCTGGCATGTTCGACTTATACAATTGCTCTAATACCTTTTGGTCTTTACAATATACTTCTGCACGGTTATGTTTACTTACTAAATCAATTCTTATAAAAATTGTTTCTTCGGTATTGCACCACCACTCAAAGTATTTATCTGAAAATGATTCTCTCTTAATTTTATTTAAAGCGTTCGTTTTTTTAAACTCATCAATTTCACTCTTTTCAGCGCCACGTGTTAGCCAATTTGGATGCTTATTAACCATATAATATTTAATTGCTTCATCTTCTAAAAATTCTTCTATATTGTCAGCACTAATGAAAAAACTCCCCATGCAGAAATGATATATTTTCCCATCCTCATCAATACAAGGTCCAAAATCTCCTGCATAATGATATTCCATACATTGAAAAAAGTATTTTCCGTTTTCTTTTCTAAAATATCTAAGTTCATATTTTTCTTTAAATGTATTGAAGTAAAACATATCCATTTGGAAACCTTCATAAAATTTTTTACCAATTTTATACCAAATACCACCAAATGATACTTGAAAATCAATTACTTTATCAAAAAAAGGTATTCCTTCATTGGCAAATACTCTTTTTATTTCATCTTTATCTTTAATTGTATCAACTTTCTTACCAGATAATATCATGTCATTTACTGTCTCAGATAGAATGTTTTTCTCCATAATTTTAATACCTTTCATATTTATTAAAATGATCAACTACTTCTTTTTATTGGGAACTAAATTTTACAATTGATTCTATCATTTGTTCCCAGTCTTCACTATGAATCTCATGCCCTGATCCATCAAGAGTCACTAATTCAGTATGGGGAATGGCTTTCGCAAGAGCAAGTCCATGTTCGTATGGCAGAGCTGGATCTTCTGTTCCATGAATAATGAGTGCTGGTATGCTGATTTCTCCCATCCTATTATAATAATCACCTCCGCCTTGCAGCATGGCATGATTAAATCTGCTTGGAAGCTGTTTGGCACGAGTTACCTCCCTTTTCGCCAATTTATATATTCTTTCCCTCTCATAAGGTTTGGAACCGGCTAAATTTTTCCATAAACCCGCAATATAGGAAATAGCCGCCTCTTGATTTGACCAGTCTATGGAAGTACTCTTTGCATGGTAATTTAGTATGTTCTGATCCATTGGAGGAAGTTTTTCCATCTCAGTCCCGAACACACTTGATGCAATTAAAGTAAGCGTAGATATACGCTGTGGATATCTCAGAGCAAGAATTTGGCCAATCAAGCCACCTAAGGACATTCCAACGATATGAGCCTGCTTTATAGAATAAGCATCCAGGACTCCAATTGCATCGGCAGCCATGTCTACTATTGTGTAGTTGGAAGTACCAGGTTCATAAGTAGTCGATCGTCCCAAATCACGATGATCGTATCGAATGACAAATCTTCCTTGATCAGCGAGGCGGAGACAGAATTCCTCATCCCACCAATCTAATGAAGACATAGCCCCCATGATTAAAAGTACAGCAGGGTCCTTAGGATTTCCAAAACTTTCTGCACAAATCTCTACTTTATTTATTTTCAATATTTGTTCCCCCATGTTTCTCCTCCTTTAACATTAACTTCCTATTATTATAAGATATCAGGACGTATTAGGTCATGTATATTTCATAAGTGGCAGTTTTTTTTGCTGTAGATGAATGATAGTAGAGCCCAATGATTGACCAAAAAGCTAATCGTACTTTTAAAATGCATTAATCTTGTTCTATCATCGCTTCCTTTGGTACACCAAAGAAATAGGTTACGATAAACCCACCGATGTATCCTGCAAATAAGCCAATGACGTATTTCCACCATACTCCACCAGCAATTAAAGGAATTAATGCCAGACCAGATGGTCCGATAGCAATTGCACCAACGTTACCAAGTAATCCGATGACTGCTCCTCCAATACCTCCACCGATACATGCGGTGATAAAAGGGTGGCCTAATGGTAATGTAACACCGTAAATTAATGGTTCTCCAATGCCAAGAATTCCTACTGGGAGTGCACCTTTGATTACATTTGTTAAAGATTTATTTTTACGACAGCGGATCCATAATGCCATTGATGCTCCAACTTGCCCAGCTCCTGCCATCGAAAGAATAGGAAGTAATTGTGTCATACTCGTTGTATTGATCATTTCAATATGGATTGGTATTAATATTTGATGTAATCCTAACATAACAAGTGGTAAGAATGTTGCGCCAAGTACAAATCCAGCAAATGCACCACCGCGTAATAATACCCAATTAATAGCACCAATTAAGTTATCTGAAACGAAACCTGCTAATGGCATGAGTAAGAAAATTGTTACAAGCCCTACTATTAATAATGCGATTGTAGGTGTCACGATAATATCAATTGCATCGGGAATCACTGTACGTAATTTCTTTTCTACAAATGCTAAGATCCAAACAGCAAATAATACACCAATAACTCCACCTTGTCCTGGTGATAACGGCTGACTGGTAAAGATATTAAGAATTGGATTTTCTGGCGTCATACCTGTTAAAAGGGTAATACCACCGATTACCCCACCAAGTGCTGGTGTTGCATCGAATTCCTTTGCCGCATTAATGCCAACATAAATTACTAAATAACTAAATAATGTATTTTTAATCACATTTAAAACTGTTACGTATTGTCCCCAAGTTTCTTTATCTAAATTTCCAGCAGTAATATTATTTAATAGAATAGAAGCAATACCTGCGATTAACCCCGCTCCAACGAATGCTGGTATAAGAGGAATAAAAACGCTTCCAATTTTTCTTAAAAAATTTTTAAAAGGTGTATGATTCTTTTTCTTTAATTCTGCCTTGATTTCTGCACCTTTTGCTTGTAGTTTTTCTGCAGAAGAAACTTTTGAAGAACCACCTTTTCTCTCTGCTAATGCAGTACCGAACTGTTCTGCTACTTTCGTTACAACACCTGGTCCAAGAATGATTTGGTATGTTTCATCATCAACAATACCAAGAACTCCATCAATCTTTTTCAATACTTCTTCATTAATTAAATTACGATCTACAGGTGTAACGCGAAGACGTGTCATACAGTTTGTATATGCTGAAACATTGTCACTACCACCAATCGCATCTAAAATTTGAGATGCCATGCTATGATATTTGTTCATCATGTCTCCCTCTTTTCGGTTATTTTACTGCTTGTCTAACAAACCCTTGCGTTTCTGCTAATTTCTTCATTGCTTCTTCTTTTGAAAGTCCTATCAAAATCATTACAATCGCGATTTTAGGTTTATTATCTGCTTTTACTAAGTAGGTTTCAGCTATTTCATAATCACAAGATGTTGCTTCCATCACGATACGCTTTGCACGCTCTACTAACTTTTCATTTGTTAGTTGAACATCAACCATTAAATTCCCATACACTTTCCCGATTCCCACCATAGAGGCTGTTGAGAGCATATTGCAAATTAATTTTTGTGATGTACCTGCTTTTAAGCGGGTTGAACCAGTTAATACTTCTGGTCCGTTTACTACTTCAATGGCAATGGTTGCGACTTTCCCTACTGCTGAGTCTTTGTTACAGCATACTGCGACTGTTTGTGTACCAATTGAATTTGCATATTCTAATCCTCCGATAACGTATGGAGTTCGGCCGCTTGCTGCAATTCCTACTACAATATCTTTATTTGTTAAATTAATATTTTTTAAGTCTTGAATACCTAATTCTTTACTGTCTTCTGCCCCTTCTACTGCTTTAATGAAGGCTTTTTCACCGCCAGCAATTAACCCGATTACTTCTTCTGAGTCTGTTCCAAATGTTGGAGGACATTCAACCGCATCTAACAAACCAATACGTCCGCTAGTTCCAGCTCCTATATATATTAAGCGGCCGCCTTTTCTTTTTGTTGCAACAATCGCTTCAACGGCCTTGGCGATTTGCGGAAGCTCTTGTTTCACTGCTTCTGCGACTTTTGCATCTTCTTCATTCATGATTGTTAAAAGATCAATTGTTGACATTTCGTCTAAATTCATTGTTTTTTTATTGCGTGTTTCGGTTATTAAATTTTCTAACATATTCATCACCCTCATTTATTTCAAAATGTTTCATCTTCTCCATGGATACTATTTATTTTATATTGCTATGCTAAACGCTCAAAAAAGAGTCTTAAATTATTATTTCTTGCAAGTGGGAGCATACCTCATCTCAGGGATATGGCCAAGGAGTCATGTTTAGACATTATGAGTGGTATGGTAAAACTGCTAATATGGTTGCGGATTGGAATGATAGAGCTTCAGCAATTGAAATCACGATGAATCCGTAATAAGTAACGGGGAATTTTAATTGAACAGGTGAAGAAGTTTCAAAATCACTATCCTCTCGTCGTTTTAGAAGAAATGGGAGAATAGTAATTTTTTAAGGGGATGAATTTCGATCGAAAGAAAATTGAGATTGATAATAGATTTATATCCGTATATCAAGAATAAAAACAGTGTAAGAGCAGTAGAAGCAATGAAACAAGTAGGAATGAAGAATAATACATTTTAATAGATATCTAATAACGTACGATTTTCTTTTTTAGGTCGGGTCTTATAAGGAAAAATAAAACAATTAGAATAATTGATACGTGTAAAACTAGGTCATAATGCATTGATTTCATTTGACTGCTTATATAGGCTCTATAAGATGTTTTGGATGTTCTGATACCAACAGCATTATTATTAATGTTAAAATTCATTACAAGCTAATCTGAAGTGTCGATTTTTTATACACCTGTAAGATTTTTTGTTCAAATGTAAAAAAAGCATCCTTTTTTTAGAGTAAGGACACAATTTTTGTTCAATAGATCCTTGAGACCTATTATGTAAGTGGGAATAACGATCAAAAAGAGGAAAAGATTTATTTTCACCTTCTTGAAGAGTAAATTCTAACCTTGGGATCCAATTATTTTCCTCTCCCTCAATAAGGTGCTCAATCACTTCTGAGACATCCCAAGTCCCTTCGCCTTCACTGCATTGCACCCATCCATCGGATAAACCAGATAAAAAATACACCAATGAAGGAGTTTTGGGTAGTCATAGGGAATTTAGACTATTAAGTAGATAAGTTATATAGGGGGACTGCCGACAAACCGCGATTATACACTAAGACGTTTTTGGGAAGTTAAACCCCTGATTTTTCTACGCCAAGCAGAAGAATCAGGTTTTTTTATAACCATGGGGGACGCAGTGTGACACCTTGTAGCTTGATTTCTAATACCACCTTACGTATATTCCGTAACTGGTAGGGATTATTTATATAATGTGAGAAAGGCTGTGAAGTTGTTTGAGGAGTTATAAAGCAATGATATTTGATTTAGATGATACCTTACTTGATAGGGATAAGGCAGTAGATAAATTGTTTTCAATTATTTTAGAGAAGTGTTATGGGGATGTTAAACAACATTCAGTAAAAAACGAAATGTTGCAGAAATTCAAGGAATATGATAAAAGAAGCTATGGCCACAGTGACAAAGTAAAAGTTTTGGAATCATTTTTTGATGAATTTCCACCAAAATATAGATTGCCACGCAATTACATTCAAGATTTTTGGAATAATAATTTTCCTCATTGTTTTTCTATAAACCAAAATACTATAAATATCATAAATACTATAAAGATGCATGTTAAAGTTGCAATTATAACAAATGGCTCAACTCAGAGACAAAAGGCTAAAATAATTAACACGAATTTAAATAGTTGTTTTGATATAATAATTATTTCTGAAGAAGTGGGATTTAGTAAACCTGACAAACGTATATTTGAATTAGCATTAAATAAGCTTAATGTGCAACCGGAAGCAGCATTATTCGTTGGAGATGACATAGAAAAGGATATTGGTGGTTGTCAAAATGCAAATATAAAGGGCATATGGTTCAATCCTTATATGATCAAGAATGATACCGAAATAAAACCATATGCCGAGATCAATTCTTTTGATAGATTATTAAGTTATTTTACATATTCAACATTTTCTTTATTCCGTTAACGGGCGCGATTATTGAAGAAAATTAAAATATTAAAATGACTATATTGCTAGGGCATTCTTAAAATTACCCCCATCCAAAATAGGACGGGGGTATGTCATCATATATCATATATTAATGTTTTATTTTTTTGTTATATCTTACAATATTCAGAAAGGAAGGTTATAAGTATTCCTATTACTTAATTTAACTGGAATAAAGAGAACAATAGGTACGGTCAAATCGTCTAGCAACCAAATCTTCCTTACGAATAAAGAAGTGTAGTACTCCTGCGTCCCACCAACAGAAGCCAACGTCATCATCTGTTTCCAGCTCCAACAACATCTGCATATCCGCGACTTCCTGCTTCGCCTTCGTCTTATCACCACCGAAATGTGCCGCGATCTTCTCCAATGCCTTATCCTCATTATATTCATATTCTTCACCAGTCAGCAACATCAATGCTGCTTCGTATTCCGAATCATCATGCTGTCCTATCGGATAACCAAACAATTGAATAATATCATCATCTTCTACGTCTCGAATCTCATAAAGTAAATCATCATAATCGTCTAAGGTGACGTTATTACTCTCTATCTGCTCATTATCAATGTAAGCGTAGCTTGGAGGCTCTAGTGATGAGCGCGCTTCCAGGTCATAGCCAACATAAGTATCTTCTAACGCAGTCTCACTTGGCGGTTCACGGCGGACAGCTGATAGTACCTCTGTTTCATCAAACCATATAACTCGATGTTCAATATTGTAAGCTGGCTCATCGATTCCGAGAAAAAAAGACAGCATCCCTGTCTTTGGTAATAATGCATTATCATCGTGCTTCGCTACATCACACATATTCAATTGAACTAAGAAGGTCATTGGTGTCCCATCTGTTGTAAGCGGCCATGCAAATTGTGGAGGCAGATCTGGATCGCCTCCAACACGAGAACGCCCCAGCTTTGTGTAATCTGTCTCGCCTGCTTTTGCACAACGCACCCCTTGCCGCGATGTCTCCATCAAATAGTTTATCGCATGTTCAAAACCATTATCCTCCAATTGTTGCTTCAGCTTAATTCGATTCTGTTCTTGTAATTGCACGCTAACCCTCTCCCCATTCTCTCATCTAAATCAGTGTATCTATAACATATTCTATCATTTCATATAGTCCTCCATCATCAGGTACTTGATAAAATTCACTACAATAAGCAATTTCCCTTCCAATCTTATGCTTTTTTGCACGTAAAGTCTTAAAAAGATAAATTTTTATTTACATAATTTTAAACTCAACACTAAATCTTGATTTCCCCAATAATGTTTAGTATGTTCGGCATTATCACGTAATGTTACAGTCCTCACTTTATATTTACCTGAAGTAACATTTGTATTTAATAAAATGTTAGCTATCCATTTACAGCTTTTTACTACATATTCGATATAGGGAACGCGGAGTAATGATTTAATGGCATGTAGAAAAAAATTCTATAATAAAAGACAGACTTTACAAGGAGAAAGCCTGTCGAGTAACTCTTTAGTCTCATTATATAGTAGCGGATAAGCTAGTTTGTCTCTTTATAGGTTTCAAGAAAACAGATTTCATTCTCACTAACAACGGTTTTTCGATGAAAGAATGAGCCAAACACCCCATTATCATTGCAATCACTATACATAATAATGTGGATAATAGATTTCCAATCAAATCATGGATACCTGACTTATTTATTATAATTGCTATTAATCCAAGGAATGGAGGATGTGTAAGGTAAATAGAAAAGGAAGCATTTCCTAGATAATTAAATATCTTAGGGATACGAATTTTTTTATTCATATCAAAAGACACTAATCCTAAAATTAAAAACATAGCAGAAATCGCATACATTATGTTTGTATCTAACTTCATTAGATCATATAAAACAGTTATCCAAGTAAATATATAACCTAAAATCCCCAATGTAACAAATAATTTCCCATGCTTAATTGGAAAGTTCATAGAAATATATGCACAGCAACAACCTAAAATAAAATTCAGATTTATTTTATCAAACATAAAACTTATTAAATAATTACTTACCTCTATATCCTTCCAATAAATAAATAAAATGAGCATGATCCATAAACCAATTAAATACTTGAACATTTTTCCTTTACTTAAAATAAGACAAGAAAATATCAAATAGAATAAAATATTGTGTCTTAAAGACCAAGCACTATAAATAATGGGCTCTTCTTGCCACGGAAATAAAGAAAGCGACCCTAAAATAGTTTTAATACTTTGTGAATAACCGTAACCAATAGGAATAAAGAAGAAGAAAACACAAACTATAAAAGTAACAATCCAATAAAAAGGATATATACCGATAAATCTTTTAATCAGAAACGGACGAAACTTTTCTTTATTTCCTATATCCTTAAAATATACATAGAATATCATAAACCCAGTTAATACAAAGAAATAGTCTGCTCCTCCAACACGCTCTAATTTTGTTAAATTTAAAAAGTTATAATTAAAGTGTTCATCTGCTACAAAGCTCATATGAAACATTAAAACTAGCAAAGGAACAATGGCCCTAGAGGCTTGAACAAGATTTAATCTTTTCTTTTGTTGCATAGAATCCTCCTCAAAATATAGCCTAAATTAAAATACCCTACTTTTTAGTCATCTATTCTATTTTTTGATGAGTTCTATATATAACATCATTATGTTCCTGTTACATTATATCACCACTAAACATATTGAAACAGAGGGGATTTTGCATATAGTGTATACGATATACATCTTTTTTCTTTAAAAAGCCATGAAGTAGGGTTCGGTCTAGGCAATCTTCGGTTATAATATGCATGTTATTTCCAATTAGCGCATTCATTATTTTTAAATACTACATATAACATAAACGTTCATTTTTACTCAAATTTGGAACTGAGCCAACATGGAGATTATTTTGTTTACACTGCTATGCTAAACATTCAAAAAAGAGTCTTAATGATTAAGACTCTTTTTTGATAAACAATTTGTATTTCTTTTTAATCACTTAGACGTAGACTCAAAGTGAGCGGCAATAGTTAATGCATCTTGGATAGAGCCACTTGTTTCTATACCATATAAAGTATCTCCATTTTGCCAATATACACGATTTTGTTTCAGTCTGTTATCCACTTCTATAACTGCGTAAGAGTTTGGAGTTGGTAGTGGCTCTTTCTCTAATTGGTTCACTATGGATTTTGCTACAGATATATTGTCATCTTTATTTGTCGATGGACTTTTTACAAAAATTGCCCAATGATCCTTAACAAAATTCAAATACATTGTTCCTGCTGCTCCCTCAGTAAAACCTTTAATTCCATTCCCTAAATCTATTGCACTAGGATCATCCTTGCTCGGGACATCTTTTTCGTAATCAGGATTTAATTTAAATGTTGAACATAAACTTTTACCGGCTTCTTCTTTTGTCTCATACTTTTTGACAAATAGTTTTGCGATTTGCTTAGCTTGATTAGAATCCGAAAGTGCAGAGGAATCAACAGGTAATGGACTGTTACTTTCAAAAAATGTAACAGTGTAACCTTTATCTTGTCCCTCTGTGTATGCAGATAAAACCTTTTTTTCAGTAGACAGAGGGATTTTTGTTGGTAAGAATATATTCATTTTTGTTTTTGCTGTTAAAGCTGTTCGAGTGGCTGCAAACACATCTTTTTGTTTCAATGCATGAGACTCTTGTTGTTTTTCCGTTTGTTTCGCTGTACGGGATTCTTGTTGTTTTTCTGTTTGTTTCTTAGGTTCAGTAGTTTCTTTTTTGTCACATGCTCCTAGTAAGAGTAGGGAAACACACATGAATGCTGAAATTTTTTTCATTTCTTTTACCTCGAGTTTATTAATTTTGTGAAAAATAACATGATGAATTTAATAATAAAGTGACTTTTAAAACTAACGCAAATTTTTTAAGGTCTCCAATGCAGCAATTGTAAGCGCAGAGTTTCCCTCTTGTTCTAAAGCTCGGAAATACAAGCTTCTTAAGAAGGTTCTCATGTTTTGTATTAAAATATCATTTCGAGAAGCTGAAGCTTCTTCAATGATTGTAAAGCTATAAAGCCAATTGTTCCATTCTTCTTGGGCTAATATATTTTGGTTCCATAAAGAGATTACCGCCGTCACTAATCTCTCATCTTCAAAGTTTATGTATAGGTAATCGTGCAGACGAACCTTATGACGAACAGCAGTAAGGATTGCATGTGAAAATTCGCGACTTCGTATCGTACGTGCTAAAGCATCTAGCGCATCTGCGGCATGTGCAGTAGAATGAGCCCATCCTTTTCCATCTACATAGCCCCTTACATCTTGCTCAAGATACACATATTCAAGAACTTGTTCTGCCACGCTGTAGAGCTGTTCTTCAGATAAAAACGGTTCTTTTTCATGAACAGATAAAATAAGCGGTGGGATTAGAATTGAGAAAGCACGTTTAAAAACAGAGTCTGTTCCCTTCTCGCCGATTTTATAAAACAAGTAATCAGGACTAAGCGCCTGCAGCAGTAGCCCGCGTAACTCTTTTTGTCTAAACACTTCACCTGTAATCCATCGTTCGAGCGTACTGTAAATCAATTCATCACGCAGCTCGGCATCGGGTGACCCGATATAATCCAGCATCCATTGTGCATATGGATATGCGTCCACATCTTCTGGGACGGCATAATTGTTATTTTTGATTTGTTGCAGTTCTTGTTTCAAATCATGTTGATCCATCATCATATTTTCTCTCCTCTCTTAAAGTTTTTATGCCATAGTTTTTATATTACCTTATATTTCTCTTTATATGCCATCCTCTATTTATAAATTTTATAGAAATATATAAGAATTGCACTAGCTATATATATGTACAAGTTAAAAAATGACATAAAAACCCCTTTTTTAGGAGAGGACGAGAGCATCTGGCCGTGCATAGAAGCGGTCAGAGACTTTTTCTGCCACATGCGAGGTTTAAAACAAAGGGAGCAAGCGAGTGTAGAACATGTTGTGTTCTACATAATTAGACTGCCCGTGCCATATAAAGAGACAGATGTACCAAGGACAACAAGCCATGGATTAACAGATGAATGTTTCATACCATCCTTCCCTCTCTTTTCTTATTTCAATTCTTTTCAATAATGGTCTAACGATGTTTATTATAACCACAATGCTCCGTGAGATACGGATATGAAGATAAAAATGAATATGGTGTACTACCTTTGACTTTATCGTTTTTAATTAACAAAAAGACACTTACCAATGAAGTGTCTTTTTGTTAATTAAATATATTCGATTTTTGCAGTAAAGCTGTGCTAACATAATGTATCTTCTAATGATTTATGTACATACCATATCAAACAATGTATTTGTTGCCATTTATAAGAATGCACTTTTTTAAAAATGTAATTATTCCCTAATTCAGATGCTTTTACTTTGCATGAATAGAGGATTTAATAAGCAAACATATCAGCCACTAAATTGCTAAATTCTCTTAAATATTGTAGATAATTGTCTCCTCCATAGTTATATCTTTTGTTATACATCTTTGCGACAACGACATTATATTCAGGAATAACTAAAATTGTTGGTCCTGTTATACCTAATATTTGATAAGATCCTTTTGGAACTCTTTCTCCTATTTCACTTTGCAGTGCTGGTGCATTCTGAACAAACCAAAACAATCCGTTTTGTGGTAAATTTGTATTTTTATAATAAGGAGAATGAATTTGTGTTGCAATCTCAATAACTTCTTCCGGTACAATTTGTTTTCCATTCATATACCCTTTATTTAAGTGAAGGTGTCCCCAATATGCAAACTCTTTAGCGGAGACAAAAAGATTCGATTCTGTCCCGTCATCTGATACTCCTATCTTACTTACAGCTTCTTCATTTGGATTTATGACTACTTTTACTAAATCTTCATGATCTGTTGTTTGCCAAGCTGTTTCCGTAAAACCTGCAGGTATAAAGACTCGTTCTTTCAGTAATTCCGGAAAGCTTTTATTATATAACTTATAAATTAGCTGCGTCATCATTTCAACATTAATACCTCTATAAGCCCATTCTTCCCCAGGTTCAAATTCCCGGTACATAATCCCGCTGTCACTCATATGGAGACCGTGCGAATGAGTGACTAAGTGCCTTAAGGTTGTCTTACCAAGTAAAGTTTTGTCACACTCTTCAAAGTAATCCACAGCATAATCGTCTAAACTCTTAATTTTACCTTCATAAAGCGCGTAGGCAATCGCAAGTCCTAAATAACTTTTTCTTGCAGAAGCAACGTTAAACTGTGAAGTTGCAGTAATAGGAGAACTATTTTTTATATTAGAGTAGGTTCCACTATAATGCTCCAATACAACTTCATTATCTTTCATAATAAAAAGTGCAGCAGAAGAGCTGTGGTTTCGTTCTTTTATGTTTTCTACCCATGAAATTAATTGTTCGTATTTTTTCATTTTTTACCTTCCTTTAACAGATCTATGACAAATTTTAATTTCGACAAAAAATGAAGAATACCTTTCTTTACATGTAGCATATAAAAAAACAGGAATTATCTCCCTGTTTTTAGTAAGTAGTAGATTCTCATTAGTACTTGCGATTTCCAACTGATGTTGTGTATTTATTATTCATTTGAACCTTCTTCAATAGAACCACGATTCATATTCTTTCCATAAAATATTTCGTCCATTTCCAATTTTAATTGCTTTGTAATTTTTTCTTGTTCGTCTGCAGACAATGTTTCTTGTGTATATCCAAACAAATAATTATTTAAGTCAAACTCTTTTAATTTGCATTTTGTATGAAAAATATGTTCTTGATATACATTGACATCAATCATGTCATACATTTTTTTTACATTCTTTGGGATGTAATTTTGGATGGAGTTTATTTCGTGGTCAATAAATAATTTATTACCTGTTATATCTCTTGTAAAGCCACGAACTCGGTAATCAATGGTCATAATATCCGTATCAAATGAGTGGATTAAATAATTTAGTGCTTTAAGAGGCGAGATTTCGCCGCATGTAGATACATCGATGTCTGCTCTAAAAGTGCTGATTCCTTCATCTGGATGATATTCCGGATACGTATGAACTGTTATATGGCTCTTATCTAATTGTATAACGACTGATCCAGGAAGAGGACCGGGTGATTCGTTAAATGATTCAGTTGGAACTTCTACAATCGGGCCTTCTGAAACTAATATTGTTACGCTCGCTCCTTGTGGAACATAGTCTTGTTTCGCAACATTTAATACGTGTGCACCTATAATATCAGATACATTTTTTAAAATCTTTGTTAATCTGTCTGCATTATATTGTTCATCTATGTATTCTATGTATGCTTCTCGTTCTTCTCTTGTTTTTGTATAGCAAATATCATACATATTAAAACTTAATGATTTTGTAAGATTATTAAATCCGTGTAATTGAATTCTCTGCTCTGGTGTTAGTTTCATGGTGAATGCCCCCTTTTTTTTATATTCAATAATGATTGACAAACTCTTTATGAAATATAGTTCCATCCTACAATTTTTTAATACATGTGTCTTAGGAGTGCTTACAAACCATTAAATATGATTTAATGGTTTGTTTTAATTTTTATTTCCAAAATACGGTAAGTGAAATTCATCCTTTTTTATGAGAAATATGGTTGGATTTCTATCATTTGAAAAAGCTTGGATTTGATTGAATCCAAGCTTTTTCAATATTTAATGGTTCAAAACATTATTTTTTTAAATCTTTTTTTGTTACTTCGCTTCTAATATTTACATCTTTGGAGAATTCAGTATCGTTTTTTTGATTGTTAGGATATTTGTTTTTACGTTCTCGATTATCATTTCGGTTCGTCATAATTTCCCCTCCTTTTGTTAAGGTTTGTACCTATTTTTTACGAAAGGAACTATTTCATACAGGGTAAATCGTTATTCCTATTCCACTTTTTGTAAAACACCTTTTAGACAAAATAGTTTCTGATTTGCACATACTATTTATTGGAGGTGACAAGTATGGGAAACAATCAAAACCCGTTCACAATAAAGAAACGTAATGCTAACGGACAATATGATAAGGAAGCGCATAGCATTGATAGTCATGGGAATTTTGTACCTAACACACCAACAAATGATGCAATTCTTCGTGCTGAAAGAACGAAAAAATGACTGTTCTGAGAAATAAAATATTAGAATTAGTACCGGAACCGGTAAAAAAGTTACTCCAAAAAGAAATGTTAGATGAAAACCGATGTCTTATTGATTTCGTTGTCGATGATGCAACTGCATATGAATTTGAACCGGAACAAGTAGTCCCCTGTATTATGGCAGCTTATTATGTTTATGAATCTACGACCTATCCGAGTGAAATGGACGAAGAACGGAAGCTGAGCTTAGTTTTTCACGCGGCCAATCGTTCAGCGATGAAGCTTCTGTCTTACGGTAAATATAAAGCGGAACGATCTGAAAATGGATGGATGAGGTATGAAAATTTTTAAATAACGTTCGCTAATGAACAATTACATTAAGATAATTTTGACATAAAAAGTCCGATTGTAACTTCATTAAAGTTATATCGGACTTTTTATATTCATGAAAGTAATGATACAAAAGGATAGAAATCTCGATTTTATTATTGTGGTAGTCCCCGATTGCCCCTAGAAAATGCTTTTATATAATTCTCCAGATCCACCCTTTACTACAGAAATTTATTTTTTATAAATAGATAACCTGTCCAATCAAGAAGCTAAATTTTTAAATAGTATGGTATGAGAGCTACTTTTAGAGATGGAATTTAAACGTCTATCTACATATAAATTGTGGATATGTAGAAAGGAGAGGTCTACAATCGCTTACGTATTCGAACAATGCATAAATATATGTTTGGAAATTTTAATTTCTCCAGGTATAAACATAGAGCTGTCTATAAGTGACTACGATACATGTTCATCAGGAGTTATCATTGATGGTGACGTACTTATTATTACGTTACCATTAGTTACATGTGTAGAAATTACCATTCATGATGATTTCAACATTTCTGTCGAACTTATTGATTCATTAATCTTTCTTTCTTTTCCGCCTTCCAATAAGGAATAGCACGAAAAAGTGGATGTAGTGAATAATCACTAGCTGCTCAGTAACTTAAAAAGGAACAGAAATAATAGCGTTTCTGTTCCTTTTTCTACTGTATTAATACTCTATTTCATCATAATCTTTTGGTTGTGGTATTGGTTGCATATTACTCGCATCTTTTGGATCGCTATAAATAGCATTTTCTTCTGTGTTTAATTTTTTAATGTTTGGTTTTTTATTATCATTAGGTTGTTTTTTCATTTTGGTTATCTCCTTCACATCTTTTTAAATGTAGTCATGCCCTATATTGTTCTTTTTACTCTATTGGAACCATGAGACATGAATTAATATTATTAAATGTAAAAATACGGTAAATGAAATTAGTCTTAGTTTTTGACAACAACTCATTTTCAATCAGATTACATTAAAAAAGCTTGAATTCAATTGAATCCAAGCTACCTCATATTCCATATAAATTACATGGTTGTTAACTATGCAAACTCCCTTTCAACCAAGGACGTTGACGATAGAAACCAATCGGAATTTGGATAAGACTCGTTTTTTCTTCTGAATCCAACCTGTAAAGCTCATCACACAAGTTGACATCGAACCCAAGAAGCGGGTGTCCTCCTAGCCCAAGAGCAGAAGCTGCTAACAATAATTTCTGTACAAGTATGCCTGCTTCCATCTGTTGAATTCGATATCCCCTATATCCAAGTTCTCTTTTAAGATGATTTTTATCCCCTACTACATGCAGACAAAGTGGTACTTGGAAGATATTCACATTGTGGAATGTCATCCCGCTTTGCAGTAAGAATCGATGATCTCCAAGATGTACTTGTCGTAATGCATGAGCATCATTGTCATAATGATAAGCGCCGTTTTGGATACCTTCAACGCCAAATAAACATACGTATATGGAAACGCGGGATGCAGGTTCTTCAAGATTTGTATCTAAATCGTTTTGATAGGCGAAAGAAGCAGTTACCTCATGCAGTAACGTAGTCAATTGTTCTTGACTTATTTTCCTAAAAGTAAAATCCATTTCCGGTGAAAATCGATTTTGGCATGCGGCTGTTAAGTCGTACGACATTCGCTTTATACGAGGAAGAACTAACGCTTGACCATCACGCATTCTATTCGTTTCACTCTTGATTTTGTGAAACGATCGTGTAGATTCAAGCATAGATGCTTCATTCATTTGAATCAGCATCGGATACTGTGCAATCTTTCGTGATCGGACATAGTGATTATGATGAATAACTGGTAATTCTTCGCATAATTGAGTTGCAGAGACTTCTTTATCCGTAGCATCATTCTCATTATTAGACTGCGGGGTTACAGAATTTACTGATAGAGGGATAACTGCATATACACTCTCCTCTTGTTCGGATAACCCGAGTAAATGATTTATGGCACGGTCTAAAAATTGGAAATGCACACCTGATGTATAGTGGAATCGTTTTGCTACTTCTAGCAATTGTCCTATTAATACGCCTGCATCTAGTCCTTGCAGACGATAAGAAAAGTTATGATATTTAAAGAAGTTTTTCCAAAACATTGTCGATACAAAAATAACACCAAAACAAGCCGATGTGTCACAGCTATTTCCAAGAGTCTGGGCTATATATGAATCAAAATGCCCTTCCCTTAATAACACTAAGCGGTGGTGCGCTACATCATAGTGGTAAATTCCGGTAGGTACATTTTCCATCTTTAAATATATATACAATTCATTCGGATATAAGCCTCCGCCCGAGGGAACAAACCTTCGATACGACTGCATAAAATTTATTTCTGGTGTCGGTAAGGTTGACTGACAGAATTGAGTAATCCCAAATACGTACCAGAGAAAATGACCGATTTCGCGAAGATTAGGTTCTGTTGATACTTCGAGGTTCTTGAGTGTTAATGTTACTTCTGAAGATAACGGAATTCCTGGTAAGTCCTGATAAAGTTTATATGAAAGTGGTCCATCTTCCCAATTCACCTCCCAAGTCGAAGAGGTTGCTTCGTTAGTATGAAAATGTAAATTGTTCAAAAATGTCTCTAAACCCATCCTTCCCCCTCCTAATCATCACTTACGCAAATGGATGCGGATGTGGATTGAGTTGTTCAAACGATAGCGGTTTCTTCGTATATCCAAGTTCCATTGGCACCCGTAATACTCTCTCTAGACCTGTTAAGCGCGTAAGATGATGCCCAAATGTCATTGGCAACATTCCTGGAATGAGTACTTTCACACAATGTAATCCATTTCGCATTATTTCTGGTGTCGTCTGATCTACCACAATCACATCGAGGTTCAACTGGTGCAACACCTGAAGTATTTCTCTTAAATCATCTGTCAAATCCTCATGTCTTGTTTTCTGTTTGAATGCCTCAGTAAACGTTTGTAACGGGCGATTATTATCTAGTAAAAACTGAAACCGTTCTTCTGCTTCTGGCAAACCGCATACCTTAGGATGATCAGGCATTTGCTTCACGAGGGAAGGATTATGGAACATCTGTACATATTTCTTGCGATTCATCTCAAATTCCTTATCAAGCGTTAACATCATACCAGCTAATTCATATATTGCACTTTTCGCCCCTCGTATCGGATCTAAATGAGCTCCAGCTGCACAGATAATATTTAATCCTTTCTCCTTTCGGTTTTTTGCTAGTGCCCAGACGCTTGGAATGCCGTGCTCCATTGTCGAGTTAAACAAATGTATATCATATCCCCCTACTGTACGCACGCGTTCTACCATCAACTGCAACTCTTGATCATTGACAGAAGAAAGATCAAGACGCGGGAGAGGAAGCTCGGCATACCAAGTTAACAAAAATGAATCGCGCTCAATCACTTCTAAAATGCCATAAAAAATTGCTTCTTCTAAACTGCCACCCAATGCGCAACCATTGGAAGTCTCATAAACAAAACCATCTCTACCGCCTAAACTATAATAAGCAAGTAGTTCTGGAACTAAAATTGGACGTTCTTGCAAAAGTGAATAACCCCATACCCAGTTCATTGGACGATCTGGATGAAACGGTTTAAACGGGAAATTAGGTTGCATATATTGTTCCGTTGCATGTACACCCACTTCAAGGGGATTAAGTGCTTGATGAGCTAAATTGCGGAATGTGTCCTGAATAACTGTACGTTTCCCCCGAGGTTCTAGACCGCAATATCGTTCTAATCCTTCTAAAATAGCAGTTAATTCGCTAGTTGCATATGAATGGGTACGCCCAGCTGTTCCTTCATTTCCAAAGAGCAACGGAAGATTTACACTTACCTCGGCAAAAGGAGGTGTAAGGTTATACATTTTATCATTTAAAAACCCAGTCTCATAATCTAGATAATCCTTGGCTAATACTTTACTCAGTTCAGAGATGGAACGACAACGATAATCATTTATGCTAATCTTCGGGCTTGATTGCAATGAAATCTTAGCTGAATGTGATGAGTCATTAGGCAATTGACTACAATTTGAGCATAAGGGATGAGGTAGAAAAAAATGATATGAGCTTTTCAATGTTTGTAAATTAACGAAAAACATGTGTCCTTCTGATCGTGCATGATCACCTTGTAAAATGCACTGCACTTCTTCTAGCAGAAGATGTGTCATCTGTAATAATCCATTACTTGATGCCCATATGTCTCGAGGTATTTCCTTATTTGTTGTTAGAATCTGCATTATCCCCCACATCTCTTTAGAATCATTTCCTGCGAAAGTACGGCGTATATCTGCACACTCTGAACATCCTGGTGTGCCTGGGCGAACTAGCGGACCGATTATTCCTTCTCCAAATGAAACGAAAGCTCGCAGCCAAGGAATATTCGTTGATTGAAGTACACTTTCTGCCTGTTTATGAAATGAAGGATTCCAAGTATCGTGTAATACGAGAACTAAATCGGTTGTTGCTGGTATTTTTCGATTAAAATCCGTGTACCTGGTGATTTCATATTGGACTGATAATTCTTCATATACACGATTTGCCAATAGCCCCTCTCCAATAATTAGAATCGAAGCGCTCAATGGGATTCCTCCTCTCCCAATAATACTCCAAATAGTCCTGCTAGTTCCTCCTTCCAGATTGCTTCTAGTGATATTTCAAATACGCAGAGCCGTTTTCCATTTTGTGTTAATGTCTGTTCAGCAGATTGTAATATTTCTTCTTGCGTCATGTTTTCACAAGGAAAAATAGCGGAGTGTAATGGCATTGTATCTTGTAATAAAACTGATGAAGCCTCTAGCGCTTGTGATGCGTAGCAATCATCACAATTTTGCGCTTCTGTAAGTGCCTGTTGTAATGCTTTACGTAACGCGATTGTTCTATTTAACCCTACACTTCCGTACCAGCGATTATTCGTGCCAATCCATATAACAGGGAAATCGAAAATGGCTTCACCAAAAGCAATTGTAGGTTCTCCTTGCAGAGTAGTAAGTGTTTGCAAATAAAAGCGGCAGCGCTCATCTTCTATTGCGTCTAATTCTACTCGAGAAACAACAATATTTTGACTCATCTGTCTCTTATGAAATTCTTCATCTAAACATTTTTGTAATCCTCTAGATACACATTCTGCAATCGTTTCCCCGGCTCCAATTCCTATAAATTGCCCATGTTCAGAAAACTTTGAACTAGCTATTCGCGATATATATGTCTCAACTCCGGCTAATCCAGCTTCGTACCTTGCTTCCATATGCGTCAAACCTGTACAAATCATATCTGGTAATAATTCAGCAGGGCCTTCTGACAGTGGATCAACTGTTTGAATACGACATTGAGCCACTGGTAGCTGTTTTAAGTCACCTGCTTCCCAAATGTGAAAAATCCCTGCTTCTTTTGATACAAGGTAATTCAAGTTCAGAGTAGATTCATTCAATTCATTTTTATTTGAGCTCTCTTTGATTCTCGTATTAAAATCTTGGACCCATTCGATTTCCATTTTCTCAGTTACTAAAGGATGAGGTAAAAAGGAATGCCAGTTTCCTTCTAACGTTTCGGAATTTAACAGAAAAAATTGGTTCGTTTGCGTGGGTTTCGTTACATCTGTAACCTTTTTGAACAGTTCAAATACCACTACATTTGCTAACATTGCTTCCGTTGTAGAAGAAAAAGCGTGTTCCCCTGAAGTTTTAGAAAATGCAGACTTGTGTATACGTCGCCAAGCTGATTCCCAGCAAGCATCACTTTCTGGGTGTACGAGTGGCCCGGCTAATCCGACTCCTTGCTTAGATATGGCAGGGATGAAAATCTTTTTTTCTTCTTTACAAATAGCATGAAAAATTTTTAATTCCTCTATGTCTTCTCCTTGTGATACATACAAAATCGCCTGAAATGGCTGCACCGCATCTTTCAAACCATTTCTTTTTTCTTTTTGTAAAAAAATTTCTTCAATCGCCACTTCAGGATCTGTTTTTTGTGCATATGCTATTAATTCTTTTAATCTTCTTCTATTGGTTTGTACGGAATCAGTAATTAGCATCTGGAATTGTGGTAATCCTGATTCAAGTAATGCGGAAATAAGGGAAACAAAAAAAGAACCAGAACCGATAGCTAATACTTTCATTTGACGATACGTTTGAAAACGGTATGCCCCAGACACGCCGAAGTTATCTAAAAATTCAATTTGTGATGCGTATTTTTTGAGAATATTTTCTGGCAATTGGTGTGGATAATCTTGACTTATGTCTGTTGCAAATTCATTTTGGTACAGTATGTCTGCTATTTCAAATACTCGCTTTCGATATGGATCAGGTAAGCCAGCTGTCAAATTTCCTAATGTGTGTTCTCCGTTAAACATTGGTATTAATTTTTCGATCCATTGATTGATAGACTTTCCTTCCATTCGAAATGAACTGGCATTATTTCTAAAATACACTTCCCCTTTTGGATCAGAGAGAAAAAAAGTATCTCTTTTCATTTTCAAACGTGTCGAAGCGTTTAATTTTGTCATTGTACTCCTCCTTCTTTGTTCATTGTTCTTGAATGAGCATGATAACTTCCGTCATAACAATTTTATGTATACTATTTTTTCTTATGTCAAACGGAAAGAAGAAGAGTGGTTTATCATACTTAAAGAAAAGTGTCTCTACAATAAAATTCATGTAGAAACGCTTTTCTTTAAGTAAAGTTTCAATTAAAAAATAAGAGTTAAATAAAGCATACTCCGTCCACGCAGAATCCAGCACAACCGCCAAATCCTCCGCAACCGCCACAACCACCACAACCGCCACAACCGCCGCATCCAAGGCATCCAAAGCATCCAAAGCAACGGAATCCTCCGCAACGACCAAATCCTCCACAACGACCGAATCCTCCGCAACGACCACATCCTCCGCAACGACGAGTATAGTCGTCATCAATGTAGTATGGAGAAGGAATTTGACTATCCCAGTACACAACATTTCCAGCATTATAATCATTTAAATTTAACGTTTGAAGTTCTTGTTGAAAATTATTCATTTCATTACCTCCATGTATATAATTAGCAAGCCATAATGAAAATACGTCCTGCAATAGATAAGACAATAGATTTTTTCGAATGCACTCTTCAACAAAGTATGACCTATAATTAGGTATTGTAACTTGTTCAAATGCCTAATTTTGGATCGTGTAAAGTAATCATAGTTCTAGGTTTGTAAACATAAAAACCCCTAAAAGTATCTACTAAAAATAAAATGAGAAATATAAATATATTAACACCGGGAAAGAAGTATAAATTATCAGGAGTACTAGCGGAGATTACGAAGGAGTGAATAATTGTAAAACAATGCATATTTTCATGCTTTTTATTCCCTAAACGTTTTTTGACAAAAGAAAAAACACACGCTATGTGTGTTTTCAAATTTATAATTTCATTAACAATGTTTTTATATCGTATTGCTCTAAGCACCAATTATATTTATCTATAACCTGTTTAGGAACTGCAGCTAAATCTACTACTTCTTGAAATCCATGTTTACTATAAAAAGGTTTTAAGTGTTCAAATGGAATGCAATATACATTTTGAATTTGAAGTTTCCGAGCTTCTTTAATAAGAAATGCAACGATACTATCAGCAATTTTCTTTCCTCTATAGTCTTCTAACGTATATATCCCACCCATTTCAAAGGTGTTTTCATCAACTTTTACTAACCTTCCTAAGCCTGCTTTTTGACCATTAAAATATGCAATTCCAATCTCTTCATTGTCTAAATGAGATGAGATAAAATCAATCTTTTCGTATTGAAAATTAATCCATTGTAAATCATCAAGTTTTGCTTTCTCTATATGTAACATTAGATTGACCTCCATATATTTCAAACTATTAAATTACCTACTGATATTTTTTATGTTGTAAACATAAAGTCCCCCAAAGTTTATAGCACACTTTGGGGGAATATTTTATTTTATATTTCGACTCATTCTACGCTGCGCCGTAACGCCCACAGCATTTTTTTGGATCGGTAAAAACGTCCCGATACATGCAATACATGCACAGCCGGCGAATACAAATGGTAATGATTTAACGGCTACGAATGATAGTGTTCCGAAAATAATAAGATCTAATATCGAATCTAGCACAGACAATAACGAAATCGTTGTTGCACGTACATGAGACGGGATTATGTCATTACTAAGCTGTGAATATATCGGATATCGAATGGCACGTACGAACCGTAACATAAAGAACGCTCCTAATATAACCCACAATGTATCTCCGAAAAATGTTGATAACAATAGACCACCAACAGCTAAACCACCTGTTACATTCATTAAAATTGCACGTGGAAATCTGCTTGTAAGCCAGCCAATTGATATCGAAGAAAAGTATCCAAGAATGGCAGCTAAGGCGTACATAATACCAATTGCAAATACAGGAAGGCCTGCGCTTGTAAATAATGGTTGATTAAATGTATCATATACTGCACTTGCAGGAATGAATACAAGAGAAACGTTTAAAAACATAACGAGTAATTGTGGCGCTTTACGAATAACCTTTATCCCTTCGATTACTTGTGAAAAAGATTCTTCCCGATAAGATGATAGTTTCTTTGGACTTTTAATGAAAAATAGTAAAGCAAGTTCTACCAAATGAAATATTATTCCGAGAACAATTAATAGTGTAAATTGTTCTTCTCGTAGATCTTTAGCGAAATACGAACCGAAGATTACGGCGATTAACATAGAAATAAATCCCGCTGATTGGATTTTCCCCATTGCTTGATCCATTACATGTTGCTCATTGTTTTCTTTTAAAGACTCATAAATTAGCGCTTCGTCTGCGCCAGAGAAAAATGTAACCGACAAACCGTTCAATAAACTGTATAGACAAAATAACCATAGGTTATCTGCAAATAGCAAGATAGAAATACTAAACGTTTTTATGATAGATCCTGTCAAAAACGATAATTTTGCACCGAAGCGATCAGCAAAAACACCTGCTGGAATTTCCCCAACAAGTACTGCACCGCTCCAACACATCATCACAATAAATATATTTGCTGCTGTTAAGCCTCTTTCCATATAAAAAAGTGTCATTACCGGCTGTAAAAAACTAATCGTTCCAAAAAACTGTACCCAAAATAAAATCGAAATGTTATGCGTTGCGATTGTTTGTTTCTTCAATTATTCTCCTACTTTCCGTTATTCATTTTTCATAATGATTTTAGGAAGCAGGAGTGCTATATTACATTAGTTAATATTCACTCCTCTTCCCATATTTGAAAATATTTTTAATGTTTTTTGCATGTTATTTCCTCCTTCAATATAGATAAAACTATTATAGCAATTTTCTTAATATTAAAGAAACATTTTTTGAACGAATGATAAGATTGTAGGAATGTGTAAAGTGGTATATAATAGAAAACAATAAATGATTATTTTAGGTATTCCTAAAATAAAGGAGCGATACATATGAAAATTACTATTTATTTTGGAAGCCATGAAGATCAAGATGTACGTACAATGGATTGCCATTTAGATGTTGAAGATGCAGAAGAATTTGTATCTGTTTCTTAATATAAATATACATAATATTACGGGGTAAGTACTCTTCCCTATTCTTAATTAAGATGCCTTTTTAAGGCATCTTTTTGTTTATTTTGCGAATAAAACATTTACTTTTCAACTAATACATAGTACAATATAAATATAAGAACAAACGTTCGTTTATATATTCTCCCCTATGGGACAGGTACTAGGAAGGATGGATTTCATTGGCTCAAAATAAACGCAGAGGAAGAAAAAAGCATACTCCTACCATTTCAAATACAGGCTTTATTGGCTCTGTGTTTATCGATACATTGGAACTTGAAAAAAAATCATATTACTTCTCTCGTAAACAACTACATATTGTGCATCATGTGTTAGATGGTCTTGCGCAAGCAACAAGTTCTCTTTTCGCTGAACATGATGTTACTGCTTACTTATCATGTGCGTATTTACATAAACAACAGAAAATTGGTTTTGTTCTTTCTACGAAACCTTTCAAAGAAGCTGAAGGCGTTGCTTATTTTAAAAATTACTTAATTGAAAAGAATTTTTACAACGGAAATATAGAAGAAAATTATCAAGAAATTTTTAATACTGGTTTCATTGGTGTTGTTTTTGCAGATTTATCAAGCATTGATCGCTTTAATTTCGAATTTGAAATGAACCTTTTATCAAAGTTAATGAAAGACATGATTATTCCAGTTAAGGAGTTATTTTTACGTAATAAAATTCCAGCTTATATTTCTACTGTTGAATTGGAAGAGCAACATAAATTGGGATTTGTTTTATCTGTAAAGCCATACGATGAACGCGCTGAAGCTGATTTATATTTTGAGATGTATTTAAGAGAACGCGGTTTATATATTGGTGATGAAGAAGAAGACATTGATAAGATTGTCATTCGAAAAAAAGTTGAGATATTATAACAAAAAGGATGGTTAATATATGATTAGCCATCCTTTTTATTATAACTATTATTTAAAATTTTCATTTTCTAATACTACAACATCTTCATTTGTTAACCTTCCGCCCTGTTTTGTATATTCTACGAGCCTGATAATATTATCACAAGCTTGTTTTGCCCCGAAAATTAACAACGGTACACCAATAAAATCAATTTTTAATCTTCTCGAAAATAAACCACCAATTGTCATAGCAAATGGAACGGTTGGTGATGTATTAGAGAACACAATTTTTTCATGGTTTTGATATTTCTCTTGTAACAGTACACTTAAATTTTTTAAAGCTGGAACTACAACTTTAGATGCACCATGGCCGACTGTATAAACGGAATCTCCATTTTCATCTCGTCCGTGAAAAATAATTTTTCCCATATCAGAAGTTTTTAGTTTATTAAAATAATCAACATTTAATATCTCATCTTTCGTGAGTTTCCGATTGGTTGGTAGTTTTTTTAAATGATACGCTGCTGCTAGTGAAGTTGTATG
Source organism: Bacillus bruguierae (assembly GCF_037104725.1). NCBI lineage: Bacteria > Bacillati > Bacillota > Bacilli > Caryophanales > Bacillaceae > Bacillus > Bacillus bruguierae. The sequence continues at coordinate 170,516 of NZ_JBAWSX010000010.1, forward strand.
TGTCCCGCCATAATCAGTATAAATATAAATCATCATATCATCCTTTTAAATTAATGTGCATGATATTATTATGACCATTTATTCACGTACTAACCTAAAAGTAGGATATAGGCGGTGGACAATTTAAGCTGTATGATTGGACTTAGACAGCAATGGAATTCGTTTTGTTATTTTAGCATAAATTTGAAACATGAGACGTGCTAAAGGTTCTATTTTATTTGTATATTTGATGACTAGAGCACTTGTTACGAAAGATAAAACAGCTCCGCCTATAATATCTGCTGGGTAATGAACTCCAACATATATACGTGAAATACCAACAAGTATAGCCCAAAGCAACGCGATATTTCTCCAAGATTCTCCTCGTAAAATCATTGTAAATGCTATAGAAAATACAAATACAGCATGATCACTTACAAATGAAGAATCAGCAGCATGTGGTACTAATTTGTGTACATGATATGTGACAAACGGGCGTGGATGATAATAAAGTGCATGAATCAAAACATTTAAAAATAGTGCTGCAGAAGCAGAAAGAGCTGTGTACAAAACTGTATATTGCTTACGAATAGCTGTTTCTTTTTGACCGTTGCTAAACCATAAAGAAAACATCAAGATAATTGCAACATAGGGGGCACTGTTTGTAATAAATATCATCTCCTTATCTAACAAAGCGGAGGATCCTGCCCAATTATTAATCCAGTGGAATATTGTGTAATTCATATAAGTCTCTCCTTGTTTACATTCAGTACGTGATCACCGATTATAAATCATTAGTGATTACGTATTTCGTTGATTTAATCAATATACACTAGCAATATGAAATGTTCTTTAAATTTTTCTCATCTTTTTCTCATTTTTCTTTAGCATTGATAAAATTTCATGCTAAGTCCACAAACAAAAGCGAGAGGTATATACTCTACCTCTCGCTTTCTACACAATAAAACAATAAGGTAACTGTTGTTCCCTCTTGTTCTTTGCTATCTATCATAATACGTCCATTATATTTTTCTACAAGGCGCTTTGCAATGGAAAGTCCTAATCCGTTTCCACCTTGTTTTCGGCTTCTTGCTTTATCGACTCGGTAAAAACGATTTAGTACATATGGCAAATCAGACTCTGGTATTCCGATTCCGTGATCTGTAATGGTAATCTTAATTTTTTCTTCTTCTACATCGCTTTGCAAGCAAATGTATTTTTCATGTTCTTTTGTATATTTAATCGCGTTATCTAATATAATAACTAAAATTTGTTCAAGGTAAGAAGCGGGAATAGAAATACATGCGTGATGTGCATGTAACTGTCTATCAAAGTAAAAGTCCGCATGTAGCAATTCGAAGTTTTGTGTAACTTGTTCTATTACTAAATTTACATATACAGGCTCGGCTGCAATAGGATACATTTGTTCTGATTCTGCTCGGGATAATTCTAATAACTCTGATACAAGTTTATTAAGGCGACCTACTTCTTTTAAGCTAGAATCTAGCGACTTTTGTAAGATAGCAGGGTTATCTTTTCCCCAACGATTTAACATAGAAAGATGTCCTTGTATAATCGCAAGTGGTGTGCGTAATTCATGAGATGCATCTTCAACGAATTGCTTTTGTTGCACAAAAGATGTTTCTAAATTGTCCATTAGCTCATTAAAAAGCAATCCGAGTTTGGCAAATTCATCATTGTTTTCGTGAATTGGCACTCTTTCTTTTAATCCATTTGTCTTAATTTTGTTCATCGTATCTGTAATAGCTTGCACACTTAATAGAAGTTGCTTTGCAAGGATGGTACCGCCTAAAAAGCTAAGTAGTAATCCGCCGATACCAGCAGCTATCATAACGAGGAAAATAAGCTTCATTAAATGATCAAAAGCTTCAAAGTTTTGCCCAACTTCAATTGTGCCAGTAAAAGTCCGTGTTGTAATCGGCATGCGCTGCACAAATATTCTATCTTCATAATGCCTTGTCATAGAAGTTTCAGATTGATTGACATGCTTTGGCATAACCAAGTTTGAATTAAAGTCACGTGAAACCGTAACAAGCGCTTTTCCTTTTGTATCCAAAATTCGAATCATTTGATGTTTATCATTTATAGTTGCAAGAAAATCCCTGCTGTGTTCAATCGTATCTGCCGAAAAATTTGTATTCTCATTATTAAAATAAGCTTCTATTTCCGTTACTTGTCTGCTAATTTGTTTTTTCTCATAATCAAGTGTCCATTGGTCAATAATAATATATTGTAAAATATTATATAAAAAAAACAAGACAAATAATAATGCGCTGGACCATAGTGTTAATTTCCACTTTATAGGTAAGTTACGGATGTGATTTTTTATTTGCTTCATCATCGCATCACATACCCTACGCCTCTAACAGTTTGTATATAATTTTCTTTGTCTTGGCTATTCAATTTATTACGTAAATAACGAACATATACGTCTACTATATTCGTCTCTACCACTACATTGTAGCCCCAAACTTGCTCTAAAAGCATGTCTCTTGTCAATACACGATTAATATTTTTCATAAACATCATAAGCAACTCGAATTCTTTATTTGTTAATTCAATTATCTCTTCTGTTTTTTGCAAAGTTCGAGACTCTACATCAAGTTCTAAATCTTTAAATCTTAAAAGAAGTTTATTTTTATGCTCTTCTTTTTGATTTCGTCTCAAAATCACACGCATTCTTGCTAATAGTTCTTCAATGGCAAAAGGCTTTGGTAAATAATCATCCGCACCGCTATCTAATCCGGTTACACGATCCATAATACTATCACGAGCTGTTAACATAATAATAGGTGTTTCTTTTGTTACACGTAATCGGCGACATACTTCAATTCCGTTAAGACCGGGAAGCATTAAATCAAGAAGAATGATGTCATAATTATGCTCAAGTGCTGTTTCTAATCCTTTTCTCCCATCATACACAACATCTACTACATATCCTTCATATTTTAGTTCTAACTCTAAAAATTCCGCTAAACTTTCTTCATCTTCAATAATTAAAATACGTTGCAATATTATCACTCCTATACAACAAGGTGAACGAGTAATCCAATTCCAAATATAATAGTCACAATTTGATGAGCTTTACGATAGGTTACATATTTTTTCTTATCATTTAGTTTGTGTAATAGTATACCAGCTATAGCAACAAGAACTAATCCTATTAAAGTGAAAATTCCACTATAAATTCGAATCATATGACGGCTACCTACTATTAAAAAATATATCCCATGACTAATAGCGACTGCAAAAACTGCATACCCGATAAACGTATGATACTGCTTTAATAGTATATAAAGTTCTTTTGTGTACTTGGCAACCGTTACTTTCTTCTTATGCAAATACAACCAAATATTACGAAATAACCATAAGGAAGCGGCCGCAATTGCCCCGTATTCTGCAAGGGATCCAAGATTTTTATTCAGACCTTTTAATGTCATTTGATTTCCTACCATAAAATCTAATACTAACATCGTAACACTAAATGCAATAATACAAGCTCCTATCATTTTTATAGACACATGAAAAATTTGATTTAATAGGCTTCTTGACATTTTGATCCCTCTCCCTCTATCTGTAATTATGTAAAGTAATTGTTCGTTTATATTCTAACCATTAAAATGGAAAAGACAATGAAAGAAAGATTAAAATTAGATGAGAAAATACAGAATTACTTATGAAAACAGGAAAAGGGCCTGGCCGCTTCTATACATGGCCAGACCCTCTCTCTCACCTAAAAAGGGTTCTATTCGTTTTTCAATTAAGAAATTTGTGAAATTGGTAAGTAAATTTTCACCGAAGTCCCTACTCCAATTTTACTCGTTATATGAATTCTTCCTTGATGACGTTCAATAATTTTATAGCTAATCATTAAACCAATACCTGTTCCTTTTTCTTTCGTGCTATAAAAAGGTTCTCCGAGTTTTATAATCCTTTCTTCCGGAATACCTATCCCCTCATCTGAAATACAAATCATCACTTCAGTGTCGTTTACTTTCTTAGCGGTAATTATGATTTCCCCTCCATTTGGCATGGCTTCAATAGAGTTTTGTAAAATGTTAATAAATACTTGCTTTAACTGTTTTTCACAACAATCAATATGCAAGACATCAGGATCTGTTTGGAATGTGATATGAATATTTGTCATAATTGCTTTTGTGTTAATTAATGACACAACATTTTCTAATATAAAACAAAGATTCTTGTTTTCAAAAGAAATAATTTCAGGTTTAGCAATCGATAAAAACTCATGAATAATAGATTCAATACGCTCAATTTCAGAAAGCATCAGCTGAAAATATTCTGTATCATTATTCATTTGAATTTGTAATAATTGTATAAATCCTTTAATAACAGTTAAAGGATTTCTTACTTCATGCGCAACTCCTGCAGCAAGTTGACTAACTGCGGCTAATGTATCTGATTTATTCAATAGTTCAGCTGTCTTTTTTCGTTCCGTAATATCACGAACAATAACCATAATTTTATCTGTTAAAAGCGGTAAACATCGCGCTTCAAAATAATATATACTATCATGCATCGGTAAGGAGTAGTCTACAATTTCTATAGAATTATTTTCTTGTACTTTTATAATTGCTTCATGTAGCTGCTCGGCAACATCGGAAGGTAAGATATCTTGAAACCTTTTGCCCATAAATTGTTCAACAGGCATATAAAATTTCTCTGAACACCCAGCCTTATAATCAAAAATCGTTCCATCAAGATTTATTAAAAAGCATAAATCTGGAAGTGCTTTAAAGAGTAATTCTAACTCTGAGGATTTTTGGATGAGCTCTTCTTCAATCTTTTTTCGATGTGTAATATCGACACCAATTGCCCAGTGGCTATATCCAGGGACAGGAAATTCTTCTGATAGGTTTGACCACATAATCGTTTTCTTATCACCATTTTTACAAGTAAGCGTCATTTCCCAATCACGAAAGTTTTTACCACGAACGGAAAATTCATTTAGTGCTTGATTTCGATATTCTTCATCAGGATAAAGCAGTTCTAATGCGTGAGGATTGTTAATAATTTCAGTTGCACTATACCCGGTTACGAGTTCACATTCCCGATTCCATATCGAAAACGTACCTTCTTCAGTAAATGCATCAACCATCACGGGCATGTTTTGTAAAATCGTATATAAATTTTCGGTAGGTATTGATCGCTTCTCCTGAAGTTGTTGCAATTTATTCATTCCTATATTGGTCATAAGTGCTACAAGAGATTTGAAATATATTGTACAAGAATCAATATGATCTTGTGGAGAAAAAATGATAAAGTCACCAATCGCGTATTCATTGATTATAATCGGGATATGAATTTTTGTATGTAAATGTGTATCATTGGATTGTGTGCCGTAATGAAATATTATCTCTTGATCGCAATCAAGAAGCTGATGTGAAATATGTGTTAAAAAATAAAATTGTTCTGCCATTGTTTGTATTTCTTGTATATCAATAAGTTCTGTAAGCCGATACATATCCGCCAACTCCTATATCTGTAATTCACATGTATATATTGATTTTTCAATTGTGTTTAATTTGTAAATTTACTCAACTTTTCCATTATACGAATTAAATTCATCAAGGTACATAGAAAAATAGTGTTATCTAGGAATTTTTTTATTTTTCAATACGATAGAGAAGAAAAGTGGATAAAAATACACAAAAAAGAACAAATTTCGACATAATTTGTTCTTTTTTGCATATTTAAAGTAATTAAACTTATAAAAATAATTTTTTCTCATACCTTCTTTGCTTTTTCAGCCGTGGTCTAAATAGCAAAATAAGTTTATCCAATAACATAATGGCGAAGTGCATGCGCAACACCGTGATCATCATTTGAAAGTGTTTTGTAACGACAAAGTGCTTGAATTTCTTCCACTGCATTCCCCATTGCAATTGATATATTCGCCTTTTCCATCATAGACATATCATTTAAACCATCACCGATTGCAACGGTATGTTCTTTTAATATCCCTAAATGATTTGCTAGTGTATATAAGCCGTTCCCTTTTTGAGCATGAATATGATTTATTTCGAGATTGTGCCAGTATGATGCCGTAATCGATAGCTGCTCGTTATCTATGAATTGCTTCTTTAATAGCTTTAATTTTTCCCTTTGATACGAGAATGGGAGAATTTTATGAATATGAATGGGCTCTGAAAATAGCTGTTTGCAACTTTCGATTGTTTTCGTTTCAGTATGTTGTAAATATAATGCTGCGATTTGTTTCAGTTCTTCTTCATCAGCATGCATATCGGAGTTAATGATAAAATCCATCTCAAGTTGAATGCTTTTTTCTCCGTATTCTGGTATATATACACCTTGATCTGTATACAATTGATAAAATATACTTTTCTCCTCTAAATAATCAACGATTTCTTCTGCATGTCCATTTGCAATTGGATATCGTTGTAACATTTCATTATCCAAATACAAAATCGCACCATTTTCTGCAATGATTGGACATTGTAAATTTGTTTCTTGCAAAAGCTTTTGAACATCTGTCATAGAGCGCCCTGTACAAATAGCTACAACATGTCCTTTTTCTTGACACTCCTTAATAACTGCTACATTTTCTTCACTAATTACTTTCTGTGATGTAAGAAGCGTTCCATCTAAATCAATTGCGATAAGTTTCATTCCTATCTCCTACTTTCGTTTCTATATATGCGATAAATGATATCGTTCTCACCTGCAACATCTTAGTTATAATGTATGAAACGCATTTCAGGTCAAGAGTAAACATGTATCGGGATTCAGGAAAGATACGTGTTACTTCGGGTCATAGTGAATTGGAGTGTTGTATCATGATTACTACAGGTATAATAAAATTTAGAGATGGAACATAAAAGATATGGATGAACTTATCTATATAAATACTAATCAGACATATATAATGGAAATGATAAGCATGCAAAAAGATGGAGGATTTTAGTGCTCCTTTTCATTCTAGGTATTTTTGATTCGACATGCTCTTAGCTTGGGGACCGATTTGCTGACGGTAGCCCATTCATAAAAAGCACGTTACTATTCTCATTCGTATAAGAGAATAGTAACGTGCTTTTATCTTTAAAAATAGAACCTAAATGCTTAAGTCGATAGCAGTATAGCGATGCTCCTCTAAGTATTATTTTTGAAAAACATGTTTTATTTTTTCACCTGGGACATTGCTTCCTCCTCTTCCTTTTACATCTTCAATCATCATTGCAACAATCATATCCGGTGAGTTTGCATCGAATGCAGCAAACCACCCAAGTTCTTTTCCTTCCGCATCTTTTGATTCTTTCAGTTCTGCTGTTCCCGTTTTACCAGCAAGGGTCATACCATCAACTTTAGCAATTCTCCCCGCACCATCAGAATCATTAATGACCTTTATTAATGCATTTTTTAATATTTCTTGATTTTCTTTAGAAATCACATTTTCTTTCCAATTTTTCTTTTCTTTCTTTTCTTTTATAAGGTAAGGTGATGGGATAGCACCTTCATTGACAATTGGTGCATAAGTCAGTGCTAAATGAAGAGGCGTCATTAATACTTGTCCTTGTCCGTATCCTGTGTCTGCCAATTGAATATCATTTTTTATCCCATCTTTTGCAATTATTGAAGTAGGAAATTCGTATTCGATTGGTAACTTTTCATGAAATCCGAACTTCTTAAGTTCATTTAAATACTGATCTTTACCAATTTTCAAAGCTTGTTGTGCAAAATAAATATTATCAGAGTACTTCATAGCCTTGTCGAAATCAATTGGACTAGTATCTTTCACTCGTGTTACATAATAATTTCCCCACGATGAATCTTTTGTCCACCTTAATCCTTCAATTTTAAATTCTTCCTTCGGATTTATAACTTTCGTTTCCAGACCAATTGCACCTGTAATTGTTTTAAATACAGAACCGGGTACAAATACCTGTGTGAAACGATTTATCATTGGCTTTTTCAAATCATTATTCCATGCTTCACGTTGAGCTTTTGATGCTCCTCTAACTATTATATTCGGATTATAAGCAGGACTACTGACAAGCGCCATTGCTTCACCTGTTTTTGGATTAACCGCCGCACTAGCACCAGCTTCATTTTTCATTTCATTAAAGATTTTTTCTTGAATTGAAGCATCAATTGTTAACGTAACATTTTCTCCACTTTTCGGTTCTTTTTTTGCTAAGTATTCAATCACTTTTCCGTTCGCATCTTCCATAAATATGCGAACACCCTTTTCACCACGCAATTTATCTTCTAATACTTTCTCTAAGCCTGTCTTACCTACTAAATCATCTGCTTGATATCCTTTTTTCTGAAGTGTTTTTAATTCCTCAGCATTTACTTTTCCTATATATCCTATTAAATGTGCCGCTGCTTCTCCTAATGGATACGTACGAACTTTTACCGGACGTGACGAAACACCTTCCAACGAAATATAATCATTTTGCAGTGTCCCTTCTGGTAAAATACCAATTGGCACCAATGAATCTGGTTTCACCCATTTTGCTGCAAGCTTCTGTTCAACTTCGTCTACAGACATATTCAGTAATTGCGCTACTGTTTGTTTCTTTTGCATTGCAGCCTCACCTAATTTTTCTGGAATAATTCCAACTTCCATTGCATTGCCATTCGTTGCAAGTTCTTTTCCATTTCTATCATAGATTTCACCGCGTTTTCCTTGCTCTGTCTGTATACGTACTTTATAATCTTTTTTCATACCTGGATAAATGAAGTCTGGAGTCCAATCTATTTTCCAAGTTTCTTTATCTCTAGCTTTTTCTTTTACAAGTTTTGTTTCATGTGAAAAGGAGATTTTTCCTCCCGAAGTATCCATACTAACTTTAAAAAGAATGAGCCTATTATCCTTTTTATCGTTATTTATTTTTTCTATTTTAACTTTTACATTCTCAACTCCAATACCCTCATAAATTGTTTCATATTTCCCCATAAAGTCTTTTTTAGAAATAGATTTTTTCGCATGTTCTGATAGCTGATCATACATATCTGCAAACTTTTTATTTTCCCATAATTTAATATATATATTGAATGCTTGTTCTGGTGTTTCTTCTTTATTACATCCTACCAATACAAGAAGTAAACAAAAGAAAAGTAGTCCCCATATTTTTTTCAATTTAATCTTCTCCTTTTTATGAAATAAAAATGACATAAAGTGAAACCTCCATCAGTGGGGGCCTTCTTCATTCCTCACTGATGGAAAGCTCTTACGGATTTGGTGCATGCCAAGAGTTATCTCACACCTATCTTCTTTGCTTCTCTCTGCATCTTAAGATGAGGGACCTACTACCCGTTAAAGCGGAATAAATAATAGCTGCTATTCCACGCCCCAAATCTCATTCTTTTATTCTCTTGTTCATGAACCTCTTAAATGCTAATAATCATAATCTTTTCTAGATATATATTACTGTTTTTGATTAGGGCTATCTGTATTGGTAGCACCACCATTTATTCGTTGATTTTTCAAATCAAAGTATATATCTAAAATATCTTTTCCAATTAATGAGTTAATACCACCTTTATCATTATAAATCCATGGAACCACTACAGAAAATGCTACTTCTGGATTATCATACGGAGCATATCCAACTAATGTTAAATTGTAACACTCAATACGCTCACCTTTTGCATTCCTTCCAATTTCATTCTCCCCACCATATACTGTTTGAGCTGTTCCTGTCTTACCTGCTGGCTGATATGGGGCATTTTTGAAGTACTTTACACCTGTTCCGTCGCCTTCTTGAAATACCCATCTAAACCCTTCTTTTACTCGATCAATATATTCTGTCTTCATATCAACTCGATTTAACATAACAGGCTCAATAGAGTGTATGACTTTACCAATGTCTTCTTTTTTGGGTGATTGTTCTCGTATTTCTTGTACAATTTGAGGCTGCATTCGATATCCACCGTTTGCAATCGTTGAAATATATTGTGCCAATTGCAGTGGGGTATACGTATCGTACTGCCCAATAGAAAAATCTAGCAAAAATCCAGGTTGACTATCTTTCTGTCTCGTTTGCCCAATTATTTCATTTGGTAAATCAATCCCTGTTGGGACTCCTAAACCAAATTGTTTAAAATAATAACGCATTGTATCAAATGCTTCTTGTTTAATATCTAGCGAACTATTTGGTACATAATTGACTCCAGCTATTTGCAAAGCTGTATGGAACATATATACATTAGAAGATACTTGTAAAGCTCTTAAATCATTAATATTCCCAAATCCGGATACATTCCATGATTTTTTCGCTTTCGTACCTTTAAAATTCATAGGTGTGTCATAAAATTGAGCTCCTGGTTGTATAGCTCCTGTTTGGTATCCGGTTAATAAGGTAGCACCTTTTACAGCTGAACCTAATTCATAAGAAGTTACCATGTTGCCTAATGCAAAATCTTCTATCTCTTTTTTTCCATCCGTTTCTACAAACTTCTTACCAGCCATGGATAAAATTTCTCCAGTTTTCGGATTCATCATGACAACAAAAGCACGATCCATTAATGGTTCTGAACCTTGAAAGGCTTTTAAATTTTTTTCTATACTTTCTTCCACTTTTTTCTGTAATTCCATATCAATTGTTAATGTTAAATTATTACCGCTTTTTCCTTTAGAAACGGTTTCTGTCTGAATAATGTTTCCTGCTTTATCAGTATGATTTCTAACTTCTCCTTTTGTTCCATGTAATACATCTTCATAGCGTTGTTCAATATAACTTTTTCCAACGCGATCATTACGATTGTATCCACGTACCAAATAAGAGTCTAAATGTTCTTTTGGCAGTCCCACTTCAGAGTTTGTTATATTCCCTAACACCGAACGGAATAAGTCACCATTTACATAATTACGTTCCCAGTCAACTGTTGCATCTACACCTGGAAATTCTGCTGAATTTTCACTTATTCTCGCATACTCTTGCTCTGTCGCGTCTTTTTTAATAATTTGTGGTGTCATTTGATAACCAGAGCTCATTTTATTTTTAATAACTAATACTTTTAAATCTTGTGATGTTAATTCTGCCAATTCTGCTTCTGTAATACGTTTTCTTCTTAACTCTTCAATTTTCTTGGATAACTCTTTCTCTTGCATGTTCTTTTCTCTCAAATGATCCTCGTCTTGCTTAGTAATTTTTGCTTCAGCACGTTTTTTATTTAATTGCATCCAAAAATCTTTTTTATCTATTTCGGTTAGCTTATTTATCTCTTCTTCTAGTATTTCAAGTACATTTGCAAGATCTTTAGCAGTTTTTAAAATGTCTTCGGAACTTCCTCCTTTTAATCTTGTATACGTAATAATACGAACGGGCCTATTATCGACAACCGGTTTACCTTCTCGATCAAAAATTTTTCCGCGAGGAGCTGAAATACTTGTTATACTCCCATCTTTTTGCAATTGATTCTTATAAGTCTCTCCATCTACGATTTGTACTTTTCCTAGCTTAACAATAATGGACGAGAATAATAGAAATACACAAAAAAATAGGATATTTAACCGAGGAGATATATGTGTCTTTAATTTCTTTCTTTTTTGTTTTTTCATACATCCTCCAAATACGTTTTTTATACTGCGGCAACTATGCTGTCTCGTATTATGATGATTGTTTCTTTCTTTTCTAAAAATGCTATGATATATATAAATCCAACTTGATTTTCCAACACACAAGTCGCGGCCATGCTAAACAAAAAATAACCTGCTACTTTCTTTCTCTCTTTGTTTGAACTTCGCACGTGGAAGAAAAAGGCCCTGACCACTTCTACGTATGGCCAAACGCTCTCGACCATCCAAAAAGAAAAGGGGTTTATGTCAGGGTTTTAATTTGGATTTATATATAATAGACAATGCAAGTACTACCGTTGTTCCACATTTACAAAAAAATAATTAATTTTAAGATAAAGTAGAGTCTGTAGAAGGAAGGGTTTTATGTTACATACAAAAACAAAAAGATGGGGGATTTTAGTGATCCTTTCCATTCTAGGAGTTGTTTTTACGATTTTAGTTAAAACAGGAATATCAGGTTCGCCAAATGAAAAAGGAAAAATTATAAATCATTCTCTTTTTATCGCATATGCTCCTACCAAAGATCCTCGAGTCGCTATTTCTGTCATGATTCCTGGCGGAGATTCTGGAACAAATCATGCTGCTCTTGTTGCATCTAAGATTTTATACAATTGGGATGTACTTCAAAAGGAGAATAAAAAATAAAGAAAAAAGGTTCAATGAAGTGAACCTTTTTTCTCTTTTACCATATAGAATTTATACTCTTTATCCTCCACGTACCATCATTTTGTTTTTCAAAAACAAAAGAATACTTAATATCAATTGAAATATAATCTTTCTTCACATAACCTGTATAACCACTCATTGTAGTTATTTTTATATATCCATCATTATTCGTTTTGTCCGAAATCCAAGCTTTTACCATTTCATTAGACACCTGATTTAAAACCTGTGAATCAGGTTTTGGCTTAGCGAAAATTTTTGTCCCTTCACCAATGACTGTTGCATATACATAATGTTCTTGCTTTGTTTGATTACTTTCTGACAACCCACTAGGTATTTTATATAATGTTTTCGTATCATTCACAAATTCTCCCCCCATTGCAAGGGCTACCTGTAAATCATGAAAGATATCTTCATCAAACCTCCACTCATTTTTATTATACTTTTCTCCTTTAAAAACAAATTCTTCATCCAGAGCTCCGTATAAATCATTCTCACTTTTTACACTCGTTATTGTATTTAATTGATTTATAAATTGTTTTAGTAATTGATCTTGATTCGATTCATCTTTCATCTTCACTTCAATTTGGGTGCTACTCTGTACAGGAGGTTCGTTTTTTCCAAAGAAAAATTGTTGAGAGTTAAACAGTACAACTGTAAAAATAAAAACAACTGCCACAGCTAGTACCCTTTTACGAAATATTCGGCTATATTTAAATTGATTGCTCTCCCTATCTTGGTATACAGATTGTTTTATCTTATAAATGAATTCCTCCTCATCCTGAAGCTGTCTCATTGGTCCACTTTTTAATTCTTTATACCAATCTGGCTTTTTGTTACTGTTCATACCTTTTATCCTCCTCTAATATCTTTGAAATCCGTGCACGAGCTCGGTGTAACCTGGATTTCACAGTTCCAATGGACACTCCTAATGTTTCGGCCATTTCATCATAGGATAATTCATATTTTGCATCTAGTATTAATATTTCACGATATTTCTTTGGTAAATTTAATACTATGTTCCAAATTTCATCGACTTCCTCTTTGTTAAAAAATTCTTGCTCTGCTGATAAATACTCCTTATCGTCTCTAAAAAAACTCACTAAAGAAATTCTCTTAAAGTAGGAAGACTTCAAATGATTTAACGCTGTATTCCTTGTAATTTTTAATAGCCACGTTTTAACAGATGATTCATTCCGAAATGAATGCCAATTTTTAAATGCTTTTATAAATACATCTTGCGTTATATCATCAGATAAATGTGTGTCTTTCGAAATAATAAATGAATAATTCCATACATCTTTCCAATGTTCTTTTATAACATAATCAAATTCATCATGATTACAATTTTGAATACCCCTATGTTCCATTTTGGTACCTCAAGCTCATTTGAATAAACATAAAAAATTTTCCTCACTTTTTATAATTGATCTACTATATAGACACGGTAACAGCTCCATTTGTTCCATTTCCCATTAAAAACAATATTACAAAGTTTTTGTACAAAAGTTCCAAAATGGATATAAGCACCTTGCTAAAAAGGACAATTTGATTAAACGTCTTTTTAGTTTAATCGTATTAGTATGTCTCATTATTTGCATCACCATAAATGTATAAATGAAAGTTGAGGTTAAAAATGATTACAATGAATTATGAATAAACATCAGTGTTGTCCAGAAAATCACTATTTTTTGAACACACAATGATAGATAGTTATTTGTACAATTTTCAAGGGTAAATATGTTCAAAAACTCATAAAAAAAATTATGTTCAGTTATTATCTCTTTCCTCAAGTTATGAAACAATTATATGGTGAGAACGGTTAAGACATTTCATATTTTCAAATTCAAAACGTAACAAAAATGAACACTTATACTACACATATTAGTGAAAAATGTATCGATATAACCTAGTTTTACAGGTATATCGGCTGAACTCCTTATTACAGAAAAAATTTTTGTTTTCTTTATATGTAAAAAAAGTATGAAAATGATTGTTATTATTAATAATATACATAAAACAAGGGTAACCACATTGGGCTACCCTTAGAGACTTAAACTTCTGGTATAAATGTTTTGCAATCTGTTTCTTTACTATCAGATGCTTGTTTCCCTGTATGACTTACTACATAAATAGATTCAGCATTGCACTTATTTCCATTTCCCCAATATTGGCAATTGTTTACTTCACAAAGAACATCTTGAGCCATAGTATGACACCTCCTTTTTTGTTTAGTATGAACAGTATTGAGAGGTGTCATACTATTTCGTATCCATTCGCCTAGAAAGATAATGGTAATTCTTCTAATGATCTCGTCAAATAATTACCACTCCATTTTATGTCTTCTCTTCTTCCTTTTATTTTAAGATTAGGCATACGATGTAATAAAGTAGGAATTGCAATTTTCGCTTCTAAACGAGCAAGCGATGCACCAAGGCAGAAATGAATGCCATGACCAAAGGCAATATGACAGTTATTTTTTCTTCTAATATCAAAAGTATGAGCGTTTGGAAATATTTTTTCATCGCGGTTAGCAGAGGCTAAGGAAATAATCACCTCATTTTTCGGCTCTATATTTTGACCATGCAATGTAAATGATTCCGATGCCCAGCGCATAGTCGTTATTTCAACTGGACTGTAAAATCGTAATGACTCCTCAATTGCCGAGTCAATCAAATCTGGATTTTGACGTAGAAGTAGCAATTGATTAGGATGTTCAAGCAATGCTAGAGTCATATTGGTGATTAAATTGACAGTTGTTTCGTGTCCAGCGACGATAAGTAGCATAATCATTGAATTTAATTCCGGAACACTTAATTTTGTTCCTTCACTTTCTGCTTGTATTAATGCACTCACTAAATCGTCTGAAGGATTTTTTCGTTTTTTAGCTACTAAATCTCGTAAATAATCAATGAATTCACCTAACTTTTTATCAGTTTCTCGAATAGCTTCTAGTGTATCTGGAGAATCAATAACCGTATGTGACCAAATTCTAAATTTATCTCGGTCTTCTTGAGGGATACCAAGCATCTCGCTAATCACAATAATTGGAAGTGGGAAAGCATAATCATTTACGAGGTTTATAGTGTGCTGATGTTCTATTTTGTCTAATAAAGTATTAGCAATGGATTGAATATTATCTTTTAGCTGTAAAATCATCTGCGGGGTAAACGCTTTTTGAACAAGGGATCGTAGGCGACTATGGTCAGGTGGATCAGATCTCAACATATGTTTTCTCAAATACTCTCCATTTTCTAGTGTAAAATAGGCCTCAAACTCTTCTTTACTAAATACATTTTTAGCATCCTTCAGTAAACGTGTATCTTTTAATAAACTTACTGCATCTTCATATCTTGTAATAAGCCAGGCGTTAGGATATACCTGATAAACAGGATGAGATGCACGTAACTCTTTGTAAATGTCATATGCTTCATGTTTAAACGCAGCAGAAGTTAATTGGATCTCAGGTAATGTGTTACGATTCATTTCGTTATTTGAAGACATACCGCTAACCTCCGTCTTTAGAAATATTTGGTGACCATAGCACCTAATGACCATTATAACGCATTGGATTTTATAAAAGTTGAGAAAATTCAAACTTAATATTACCTTTTATATTGAAACCAAAAAGAGGTGTTCAGATGTACACCTCTTTTTGGTTTCAATATAAATTCACTTAAATTTTTTTGCATATAAGTCGCTAATATGCCGAATACAACATAACCACTACCCTTTGTTTTAAACCTTGCATGTGGCAGGAATAGGTCCTGACCACTTCTACGCACGGCCAGAGGTTCTCGCCCTCTCTTAATGAAAAGGGTTTTTATGTTGGTTTTTCAATTTATATATGACTTACTACTCTAATTTTATTATATTAGGCACGTTTTCTCTGTCATATTCTTTGGTGTATGTATTTCCATCAGGAGTAACGAATACTAAAGTAATTTTACCGCAAACACCGGAGTAAAATTGAAACTCTCCTTTTGTATTTGTGACAGCTCGTTCTTTATTGGCAATTGAATCTTCATACACTTTTACATCAGATAGCGGTTGATCCGTATGATCTACCGCAACAGCTTTGATTTGAACAGCACTTGCCCTACAATCTAGATTATTTTCATCACTTATTTTATTATATACAGCAACCCCTATTCCAAAAATAACTATTACAATACATACAAAAAAGGCTATTCTTCTTTTTTTCTTCAAAACAGATCGCCCTCTTTTCTATAGAATGAAGATAATTATATTAATAGGAATTTTTGCTTTTTTTAATTTTAAGTTGTTTTAATTGTCCCACAATCATTATGCTAATGACAACGAGTAAAAACCATGAACTAATTTTTCCAATGTGAACGAGTTTCCACGTTCCATGTTGATTTGGATATTGCCACGCTCCAAAGAAGGTTGCGATATTTTCTGCAATCCAAATGAAAAAACCAATCAAAAAAAACGAAAGAACAAGCGGCATTTTGTATGTAATTTCTTGTAAAGAGAAATGTACATAAGTACGAAAAAACACTACAAATAATAAGGCCGGTGAACTACCCGCCACTTAACGTCCTTACGGGCTGTTTGAAGTGGGGGCTTCTCGGTTAGTCGTTACTTTTGATAGCTAACGAATTAGTCTAAGACCACCGAGCTAACTCCCTTGTTCCAAAGGTTTTTGGTATTACTTATGCTAATGATAATAAGCGTATTGCTTCATTTTTAATGTTGAGTGCCGAATTATGGTCACGACCTATTTTTAGTCCACAAGAACACTCATAAGTACGTTCAGATAATGACATGTCTTTTATGTTTCTACAACTACTACACATCTTTGTAGAAGGAAACCACTTATCTATTTTTACAAGTTGTTTTCCTTGTTCTTGTAGCTTATATGCTAAAAAGGTCGTGAACACTCCCCAACCGTTGTCAGCAACACTTTTACCAAAGTTGAGTGCTTGTGACATACTTTTCATATTCAAGTCTTCTATTGCTACAGCATCAAAATTAGTAGCTAATTCTTTAGACTTGTGATGAAGGAAATTCTTACGTTGATTTGCAACCTTTTCATGTAATTTAGCTACACGAATCCGTTGTTTCTTCCAACGCTCAGATCCTTTGGCACGTCTTGCTAATACTTGTTGGGCTTTTGCTAATCGGTCTAATATTTGACGATAAAAGCGAGGATAATTGGCTTTCTCATCTTCGCTACTAACATACAATTCAGCCATTGCAAAGTCCAATCCAACAACGATTTTTATTTCTTTTTGAATGATTTCTTTTTCATATTCAGTCAAGATAGACACATAATATTTACCAGTTGGTGTCATAGAAATAGTGCATGACTTGATGATATGATTTTGTGGTATCTCTCTATGTTGCTTGATACGAACCATTTTAAGTTTCGGTAATTTGATATGACCATGAAGAAGCATAATATTTCCGTTTACCATATTTGTTGTATACGATTTTCTACTTTTTTTACTTTTGAATGTAGGAAAATCATTTTGACCGCTAAAGAAATTGTTGTAGGCAGTTTGCAAGTTTAATTGAGCATTTGCCAAAGCTAATGAATCGACTTCCTTCAACCAGTCAAACTCTACTTTGTATTTCGCTGGGGTAGGGAACTTCTGCTTCTTTAGTTCTTCCTTGTTCCCCTTGTATTCTTCATACATTTCTTTTCGTTCTGCTAACATCTTGTTGTATACAAATCTCACACAACCAAAAGTTTTTCGAATAAGATGTGCCTGTTCTTCTGTTGGATACAAACGGAATTTGTATGCTTTATTATGCTTTTTCATATCATTTCACCTCACTTTTCACCTTGTTTTTCAATATACTGTTTCACTACTTCTATTGGCGAACCACCTGT
>NZ_JBAWSX010000011.1:0-48104 GCF_037104725.1 Bacillus bruguierae
CGCTTATCTATTATTTAGTTGTTATGAAAATACAAAAATCCCTACTGAAATTAATCAGTAGGGACGATTTTATTCGCGGTACCACCCTAATTATTGACAAATCCTATATGTCAATCTCTTCATTCTCCATAACGGCTCTTCACCGTCTTCCCCTTACATTTCGCTCGAAGAAGATGCTCCTGGACTGTAATTCATGTTGTTCTATGTACTGACTTACACCTACCGTCAGCTCTCTTTAACAGGGAGAACATACACTACTTAATTCCATTCATCGCTTGTCTTATTTACTTAATGATTATCCTATAATAAATAAGGTGAAAAAGCAATATTTTTTATTCCTTTAACTTTCTCATCCGTTAACTATATTCATAAGTATCGTCATGTAATAATAATTTTCTATTCACTGTGGAAACAATCATCCCAGAAACAATTAAAATTACAAATATATAAAACAACCAATTAAACCGTAAAAACCTATTTTTTTCGCCATGAACGCCCCTTTATTTTCCATATTTAGGATTGCTTTTATTATAATATTTACTCATTATGTTTTCTGTATGTCGTACTTATTCCATTACAGTGAGTGAAATTGTTCTCCTGTTTTAAACAGTTAACCACCCTACTGGGGGATTCATACTTCTTCATGCCACTTATGACCTCTGCTATAATCAATTTGCAAATGCATGAATTTTCCCACAAAATCCGTAATCCCTATCTCATTTTATGGTAATATAAACCATATACGAAGACAGAAAGGAGTTATACTTATGCCACACATCATTTCTCTCAATATCGGAACACCGCAAAAATTCCAGTTTCAAGGGAAAGAAGTCGAAACCGGCCTCTTTAAAGAAAGTGTTAACAAACCTTTATATTTAACAACACTGAACTTTGAAGGTGATGGCCAAGCAGATTTAAAGCACCATGGTGGTAAAGACAAAGCTGTTTGTGTATATGCATTTGAACATTATCCATATTGGGAACAAGAACTATCACAGCAACTTTCATACGGAGCATTTGGAGAAAATTTAACAATTACAGGATTACTAGAATCTGATGTATGTATTGGCGATATATATAAAATAGGAGAAGCGCTCGTTCAAGTAACGCAGCCAAGACAACCTTGCTATAAGCTATCTTATCGCTATGACCGAAAAGATTTCCCGCTTCTCGTGCAAAATACAGGATTTACAGGTTTTTACGTACGAGTATTAGAGGAAGGAACTGTTTCCCCTTCTGATGAAATGAAATTAATAGAACAAAATAAACATCACATCACAATATCCTTCGCAAATGAAATCATGCACCACGATAAACATAATATAGAGGGCATACAACGCATATTAACAGTTGATTCTTTATCAGAAAGCTGGAAAAATACATTTACGAAACGATTAGAAGGCAAAGAAACGAGCACAGAAAAACGTTTAACAGGAAAATAATACATTGATAGAAAAGGAGACAGTGCATGAGTGAATTTATATTCGCATTACTTGTTTGTCCATTGCTTGTCTTTATTTTCTCTGTTATTGGTACACGGGTTACAAAAACGTATTATACGATGCCTATTATAACGTTTGCGATTTTTCTTATATTGGCAGTAACCTTGTTTAATCGATCATTTTTCTTTTGGGTAGGGATGTATAGTATTTTTTCATTTCTTGTTTCTTATATAACGCTATTATTTATAAAGGGTGAAAAGGAAGTAGATAAAAAGCAATAACTATATGAATCCATTTTAATTTTTCGACATATAGATTGCGACTATGTAGAACAAAAGGATTCTACACTCACTTGCTCCTTTTGTTTGAACTTCGCATGCGGCAGAAAAAGGCCCTGACCACTTCTATACATGGCTAGATGCACTCGTCCATTGAAAAAGAATGGTTTTATGTCGCTTTTTTATTTGGATTTATATATAATTTTTAGTCCATTTTCTTTAAGGGGCATTATTCATGATTTTCTTTGATATTGATGGTACTTTACTTAATTATGAGCTTGCTGAAAAAAATGGTATTCTTGACTTCTTTCGCGAGCATAATCCTATTTTTTCTGGTAAAGAATTCGAAGCTAGCAAACTATGGAATCAACTCTCAGAACAATACTTCAATCAATTTTTATCTAATGAACTATCGTTTCACGAACAAAAAAGGTTACGAATGAAAGGCATTTTTCAGCAATACGGCATTCATTTAACTAATGAAGAAGCTGATCAGAAATTCAACCTATATTTATCCTCATATAGAGAAAATTGGACAGTGTATGCAGATGTAATCGATGTATTAGAGGACTTAAAACGAAAAGGTTATCCATTAGGAATTATTAGTAATGGGAATTATGAACAACAAATTGAAAAACTACATCGTTTAAATATCCTACATTATTTTAACCCAGTCATCGCCTCTAGTAGAGTGGGGGTGGCAAAACCAAATATAGCTATCTTTCAAATAGCTAGTATGAAAGCAAAGTGCCGAGTTCAAGATTGCTATTATATAGGAGACAGGTTAGAAACAGACGCCCTAAGCAGTAAAAATGCTGGTATGCATGGAATATGGTTAGATCGATGTAATAAACAAGAACAATGTAGTTCTCCTACCATAAAATCCTTATATGAGCTAATTCACATACTCACATAAACGCTCTAGTACGAATACTTAGACTATCTATTATAAAACAATAAAAGAAAGGAACAAGCATATGTCCTTATTATTAGAATTTCTAGTCCCTCTCATTTTTGTTTGTTGTATCTTCTTTTTAGCATTTGCATGGGATAAAACCGAGCAATTTCTTAATACAACCATTTTAAAAAAGGTTAGTAAAAGGTGGAGAAATGTCATCTTAACAACCATGACCATCCTATTCGAATTACTCGTAATCTGGCGCTTCTCAATTTTTTTCAAAGTATCTGCCTTAGAAAGTTTAGTGATGGGAAGTATTTTATTATTATGTTGTATTTGGCTCATTCCCTATTTCGTTACGATTCAAAGAAACAATGCTAGAATTTCAGATAAATATCATAGCGGTGGTGTGGAGTTAGGATCAGTAGCAGTATTCCGTCTTTCTTTAAATCCTCCTGTATTAGGAACGATTATTTTATCAACTGTAAGTATTGGTGTTGGCATATTTTATTACCTACCTTATTTTTTATAATAAGATAGGCAGATAATGATTTCTGTACCTCTCTTTTTTTCTGAATCTTGGGACAAGTAGCTATACTTTATGAATATATAAATACATTTTAACTTTTTGACATATAGATTGCGGCTATGCAGAAAAATGATTCTGCGTTCACTTTCTTTGTTTGAACATCGCTTGTGGCAGAAAAAGGCCCTGACCGCTTCTACGCATGGCCAGACGCTCTCGTCCACCTAAAAAAGAGTTTTTATGTCGGTTTTTTAATTTGTATTAATATAAAGAAAACACGACCGAGTTTCCCCCCACGGTCGTGTTTTCTTTATCATTACGCTGTAATCCAAGCCTCGTCAGCTGGATTTTTACGCCATTCTTGTAGTTTCTTCGTTTCTGCTTCGCCAATCATACCTTTTTCTGCTGCTACTTCAGTAAGCGCACTGTGCCTCGTCAGCTGGATTTTTACGCCATTCTTGTAGTTTCTTCGTTTCTGCTTCGCCAATCATACCTTTTTCTGCTGCTACTTCAGTAAGCGCACTGTAGTCGCTTAAAGAGTATGATGCAACATTTGCTGCTGCTAATTTTTCTTTTCCTGCTTCAAGTTCGTATGTGAAGATTGATACGATTCCTAATACTTCACAACCAGCTTCGCGAAGTGCCTCTACACAAGTGATTGCACTGCCGCCAGTTGAGATTAAATCTTCTACTACGACAACTTTTTGGCCTTTTTCTGCTTTACCTTCGATCTGGTTTCCTTTACCATGACCTTTTGCCTTGCTGCGTACATAGCACATTGGTAAGTTCATACGATCGCTTACCCAAGCAGCGTGTGCAATACCCGCTGTTGCTGTACCTGCAATAACTTCTACAGCCCCGAAGTGTGTTTGAATTAATTCTTCTAATCCTGCAGCAATCGCCCCGCGTACTTCTGGGTAGGATAACGTTAAACGGTTATCACAATAAATTGGTGATTTCATGCCAGAAGACCATGTAAATGGATCATTTGGTTGTAAGAATACTGCTCCGATATCTAATAAATGAGATGCTATTCGTTTTTTCATACTGTTACACCCTCCCATTGTTCTTTTACAATTTGATACGCCTCGCGCGGATTTTCTGCTTTTGTAATACTACGTCCTACTACGATATAACTAGAGCCAAGTTCACGCGCACGCTTTGGCGTTGCTACGCGCACTTGGTCATTTACATCGTCGCTTGCAAGACGAATCCCCGGTGTTACTGTTACGAAAGCGTCTCCGCATACTTCACGTAATTTTGGTACTTCAAGCGTTGAACAAACAACGCCGTCCAAACCGCTTTCTTTTGTTAACCTCGCATAGTGAGCAACAGCTTCTTCTAACGTTTTCTCAATGCCGATCTCTTTTTTCATTACTTCTTCCGATGTGCTTGTTAGTTGTGTAACTGCGATACAAATCGGTCTCTCTTTTCCTTCTTTCGTACCTTCCGCTAATCCCTCAAGCGCAGCCTTCATCATACTGCTTCCCCCAGCAGCATGAACGTTTACCATATCAACTTCTAAACTAGCTAAATTGCGCATTGCGCTTTTTACTGTGTTCGGAATATCATGAAGTTTTAAATCTAGAAAAATTTGATGTCCTTTTTCTTTTAGATATGTGATAATAGCAGGTCCCTCTTTATAAAACAGTTCCATACCAACTTTGACAAATAACTGTTCCCCTTCAAAGTGGCTTAAAAACTGTTCTACCTCTGCCTTATCTGGAAAATCCAGTGCAACAATTAAAGACTGTGACATATTTACTTCCAGCTCCTTCCTTGACATTCCGAAATGTGTTCAAATCCTAATTCATCTAAAAGCGCTGGTAATTCTTCAATAATTGTTGGACAGACAAATGGATCAACGAAATTTGCTGTACCAACTGCTACTGCACTTGCACCAGCGTAGAAGAATTCAATTACATCTTCTGCCGATTCAATACCACCCATTCCGATAATCGGAATGTTAACAGCCTGACTCACTTCATGCACCATACGAATTGCCACTGGCTTAATTGCTGGTCCAGATAATCCACCCGTACGGTTTGCTAAAATTGGTTTTGCTGTTTTTAAATCTAAACGCATGCCAAGCAATGTATTAATCATCGTTAATCCGTCTGCCCCCGCGTTTTCAATTGCTTTTGCAATCTCAACAATGTTTGCAACGTTTGGTGATAGCTTTACGTATACCGGAACTTCAGATACTTCTTTTACACGTTTCGTTAAATCTGCTGCAATTTCCGGTACTGTACCGAAAGCAATTCCACCTGTCTTCACATTCGGGCAAGAAATATTTAACTCTAATGCATGAACATTCGGTGCTTTTGAAATTTCTTTCGCAACTGCCACATAGTCTTCAGCTTGTGATCCAGCAACGTTCGCAATAATAGGTACATCAAACTGCTCAAGCCATGGTAATTCTTCGTTCACAACTTTTTCTAGCCCTGGGTTTTGTAAACCAATTGCATTTAACATACCAGCAGGTGTTTCAGCAACACGCGGCGTTGGATTTCCAAAACGCGGTTGTTCTGTTGTCGCTTTAATCATGATTGATCCAAGTACGCTTAAATCGTAGAGCTTTGCAAATTCACGGCCAAATCCGAAACAACCAGATGCTGGGATGATTGGGTTTTTTAATGTTAAGCCTGGTAAGTCAACTTGCAATCTGTTGTTCATAGTACAACCTCCCCGATTGGAAATACTGGTCCGTCGCTGCACACCTTCTTATAGGAATAGCCAGTTGGATCTTCTTGCAGATGGCATACGCACGCAAAACATGCTCCAATGCCGCAGCCCATACGTTCTTCAAGTGAAATGTACGCTTTTTTCTCTTTATAGCGCCCTTCTAGTGCACGTAGCATTGCCAGCGGTCCACATGAGTAAAGAATGTCAAAGTCAATTCCATATGCATCAATTACATCTGTTACAAATCCTTTTGTACCATGTGTACCGTCTACTGTCGCAACGTACGTATCACCAAGTTCTGCAAATTTTTCTTCGTAGAAAACGACATCTTTTGACTGAAAACCTAAGATGTGGATGACACGAACGCCTTTTGCTGTAAGACGCTGTGATAATTCATATAGCGGTGGTACACCAATTCCGCCCCCTACTAAAAGAGCTGTTTGTCCCGACTTTGCTTCTTGCACCGGAAAACCGTTGCCTAATGGACCTAATACATCAACCATTTCACCTTGTTTCTTTTGTGACAACGTTTTTGTTCCTTGTCCTTCTGCACGGTATAGCATTGTAAATTCGTTTTTCTCTTGATCTACATTACAAATACTAATCGGGCGGCGCAGCAGAGGCGCATTGCCCTCTGCTACTTTAATGTGTACAAATTGCCCTGGCTCGTTCATGTGCTGTACTAAATCACCTTGAAGTACGAGTTCGTAAATATTTTTTGCGATTTCTTTTTGGTTAACGACGATCATATTTTGCTTTTGCATCATGCATGTACCACCTCGTGACGCTCAGCCCCCGTAAATTCTTTCATTGCGTGAGCTGAAAATGTCATAGATTCAAGTACGCGTAAAATTGCTCTTGTTGTATCTAATGATGTTAAGCATGCTACACCATTTTCTACAGACTCACGACGAATACGGAAGCCATCACGCGCTGGTTGTTTTCCTTTTGTTAATGTGTTAATAACAAATTGCGCTTTTCCTTGGCGAATAATATCAAGCAAGTTGTAGTCTTCAGAATCAATTTTGTTTACAACTTGAACTGGAACGCCTTGGTCTGTTAATGATTTCGCAGTTCCTGCTGTCGCTAATAAGTTATAGCCAATTTCATGGAATCGTTTTGCGATTTCCATTGCTTCTTCTTTATCTTTATCTGCTACTGTGATGATTACAGATCCGTGCGTTGGAATATTGATTCCAGCAGCAACAAGTCCTTTATATAATGCTTTTTCAAGCGTTAAGTCTTTACCCATTACTTCCCCTGTTGATTTCATTTCAGGCCCTAATGTTGTATCAACAGAACGTAGTTTCGCAAAAGAGAATACCGGTGCTTTTACATACACTTCTTTCTCTTCTGGGCGATATCCAGTTTCATATCCTTGTTCTACAAGATTTTGACCTAAAATAACTTTTGTTGCGATATTCGCCATCGGTACACCTGTAATTTTACTTAAGAATGGTACTGTACGGCTCGCACGTGGGTTTACTTCAATTACATACACTTCGTCTTTGAATACTACAAACTGGATATTCAGTAATCCAACAATGTTTAATCCTCTTCCAAGTGCAATTGTATTTTCGATAATTTGTTCTTTCAGTTTTGCAGATAAGCTTTGCGGTGGGTATACTCCAATTGAGTCACCAGAGTGAACTCCAGCGCGTTCAATATGTTCCATAATACCTGGAATGAATACATTTTCACCGTCTGAAATTGCATCTACTTCAATTTCTTTCCCAACCATGTAGCGGTCAATTAATACTGGATGATCCGCATGAACTTTAACCGCATTTTTCATGTAGTGCAGTAGTTCTTCTTGACGATATACGATTTCCATCGCACGCCCACCTAGTACGTAAGATGGTCTTACTAATACTGGGTAGCCAATTTCTTCAGCGATTGCTACCGCTTGTTCTACAGTTGTTGCTGTTTTTCCAACTGGCTGTGGAATACCTAAATCTGTTAAAGCTGCCTCAAATTTATCACGATCTTCTGCACGGTCTAAATCTTCTAGGGATGTACCTAAAATTTTCACGCCGCGCTCTTGTAATTTTGCCGCTAAGTTAATTGCTGTTTGACCACCAAATTGAACGATTACGCCTTCTGGTTGTTCTAAATCGATGATGTGCATTACATCTTCAATTGTAAGTGGTTCAAAATATAATTTATCTGAAATACTAAAGTCTGTTGAAACTGTTTCTGGGTTATTATTTATAATAATTGCTTCGTAACCAGCTTCTTTAATTGCCCATACAGAATGAACTGTTGCATAGTCAAACTCGACACCTTGACCGATGCGAATTGGACCAGAACCAAGAACGACTACACTTTTACGCTCTGTAACGATTGATTCGTTTTCATCGCCATATGTGCTGTAGTAGTAAGGCGTTGCAGATTCAAATTCCGCCGCACATGTATCTACCATTTTGAATACTGGTGTCATGCTGTTTTCTTTACGCATATCGTAAATTTCACGCTCTGTTTTATTCCAAGCAGCTGCGATATAATGATCACTGAATCCCATTGCTTTTGCTTCTTGTAATACTTCCATATCGCCTATATGGTTTTTAACGTTATGCTCCATGTTTACGATGTTTTCAACTTTTTGTAAGAAGAAGAAGTCCATTTCACACCATGCATTAATTTCTTCTTTCGTTACACCTTGACGAATCGCTTCTGCTACAACAAACAGACGCTCATCATCTGCTTTCATAATACGTTTTTTCATTGTGTCTTTATCAAGTTCTTTTAAGTGATCAAGCTCTAAATGATAAACACCAAGCTCTAAAGAACGAACCGCTTTTAATAGCGATTCTTCTAAATTACGACCGATTGACATGACTTCCCCAGTCGCTTTCATTTGTGTGCCAAGCGTTCTGTTTGCTGATTCAAACTTATCAAATGGCCAGCGTGGAATTTTAGAAACAACATAGTCTAATGCTGGTTCGAAACATGCATATGTTTTTTGTGTAACCGGGTTTACAATCTCATCAAGCGTTAAGCCGACTGCAATTTTCGCTGCCAATTTTGCAATTGGATATCCTGTTGCTTTTGATGCTAATGCAGATGAACGACTTACACGTGGATTTACTTCGATTACATAGTATTGGAAACTATGCGGATCAAGCGCAAGCTGAACGTTACATCCACCTTCAATTCCAAGTGCACGAATAATTCTTAATGAAGTATTACGTAACATTTGATATTCGCGGTCACTTAATGTTTGGCTCGGCGCTATAACGATCGAATCCCCTGTATGCACACCAACTGGGTCAATGTTTTCCATATTACATACTACAATGGCATTATCGTTTGCATCACGCATTACTTCATATTCAATCTCTTTAAAACCAGCGATACTTTTTTCTAATAGACATTGTGTTACTGGGCTATGTTTTAGACCGCTTGTTACAGTTTCAATTAACTCTTCTTCATTATGACAAATACCACCGCCAGTTCCGCCTAGCGTAAATGCAGGGCGAACAATTACTGGATAGCCAATTTCTTTTACAAATTCATATGCTTCATCAAGCGTATGAATAATTTCACTTGGTGGTACTGGTTCGTTTAAGTCTTGCATTAATGTACGGAATAAATCGCGATCTTCCGCTTGCTCAATTGCTGATAATTTCGTTCCTAAAATTTCAACTCCGCACTCTTCAAGTACACCTGATTTTGCAAGTTCAACAGCCATGTTTAGTCCTGTTTGTCCGCCAAGTGTTGGCAAA
This sequence comes from Bacillus bruguierae, assembly GCF_037104725.1. Taxonomy (NCBI): domain Bacteria; kingdom Bacillati; phylum Bacillota; class Bacilli; order Caryophanales; family Bacillaceae; genus Bacillus; species Bacillus bruguierae. The sequence goes on from NZ_JBAWSX010000011.1 coordinate 9,555, forward strand.
ATTGCATCTGGGCGCTCTTTACGAATAATGCGGCTTACAAATTCTAATGTTAATGGTTCAATGTATACTTTATCTGCTGTTGCAGTATCAGTCATAATTGTTGCTGGGTTAGAGTTTACAAGAATTACTTTGTAACCTTCTTCTTTAAGAGATTGACAAGCTTGCGTTCCAGAGTAGTCAAACTCAGCTGCTTGCCCGATTACAATAGGTCCTGATCCGATTACTAAAATTGTGTTAATGTCTAGGCGTTTTGGCATAACTCTTCCCCTTCTTTCTTAAAGTTTTCAATCATTGTTAAGAAATCTTCAAATAAATTGTTTGCATCTTCTGGTCCTGCTGATGCTTCTGGATGATATTGCACTGTAAATGCTGGGAACTTCGTATGACGAAGACCTTCTACTGTTCCATCATTTAAAGCTACATGTGTAATTTCAAGATCTGTACTTTTAACTGATTCTTCTTCTACTGCGTAACCATGGTTTTGAGAAGTAATGGCTACTTTTCCAGTTGCAAGATGCTTTACTGGATGATTTAAACCACGGTGACCGAATTTTAACTTGCTTGTATTTGCACCAGATGCTAGAGCGAACAATTGATGTCCAAGACAAATCCCGAATAATGGTACTTTTCCGATAATGTCTTTTAGCATTTCAATTGCTTCTGGTACATCTTTAGGATCCCCAGGTCCATTACTTAACATAATTCCATCTGGGCTAAGGCGTAAAATCTCTTCAGCCGTTGTATTGTATGGTACAACAATTACATCACAGTCACGTTTATTTAGTTCTCGTAAAATACCATGCTTCATACCGAAGTCTACAAGTACAACGCGATGGCCACGGCCTGGACTTGGATATGGATCTTTTGTTGATACTCTTTTCACATGATCTGTAAAGACTGTCTCTTTTAATTGACTAACGATGTACTCTACATCCGCATCCATGTTGCAAAGACGTCCGCGTAATGTTCCATATTGACGAATTTTTCGTGTTAATTTTCTTGTATCAATTCCTGCTAATCCTGGAATGTTTCTTTCTTTTAAATAATCATCTAACGAAATTTCATTACGGAAGTTAGATGGGTGATCACAAATTTCGTTTACTATTAAACCATTTACAGATGGATGAATTGATTCGAAATCATCACGGTTAATGCCGTAGTTTCCAATTAATGGGTACGTAAATGTTACAATTTGACCGCAGTATGATGGATCAGATAGTGTTTCTTGATATCCAGTCATTCCAGTTGTAAATACAACTTCACCTGACTTTTCGATTTCTCCTCCGAAACCTTTTCCAATTAATAGTGTTCCATCTTCTAAGATAAGCTGTCTTTTCATACTAATGCACTCTCCTTTTGCCATGCGATCTTACCGCCAACTAATGTCATCATCGGCCATCCTTGACATTTCCAGCCCGTAAATGGCGTATTTTTTCCTTTTGATAAGAATGTTGCTGGATCAATCTCTTCTTCTTGTTCTAAATCGATAATTGTAATATCAGCCGCTCTTCCTTCTTTCAGTCGGCCTGCTTCTAAACCAAATGTGTCAGCTGGTTTTTCTGTTAAGAATTGAATTAACTGTTCTAATGTGATAATTTCTTTTTTCACAAGGTTTGTATATAGTAGTGGGAATGCTGTTTCAAAACCAGTAATTCCAAATGGAGCTCTTTCAATACCTTGTGCTTTTTCTTCCGCTGCATGCGGTGCATGATCTGTTGCGATTATATCGATTGTTCCATCTAATAATCCTTCAATTAATGCTTCTTGATCCTCTTTTCCACGAAGTGGTGGATTCATTTTAAAGTTTGGATCAGCTGATGGGATATCATCTTCACATAATACTAAGTGATGCGGTGTTACTTCTGCTGTTACTTTAATTCCAGCACGTTTTGCATCACGAATCACTCGTACAGATCCTTTTGTACTTACGTGACATACGTGATAGTGGCAATCCGCCGCTTCCGCAAGTAATATGTCCCGGGCAATATGTACAGATTCACATACTGATGGGATACCGTTTAATCCGTGTTTCTCAGAAAACTTCCCTTCGTGTACACAACCTTTATTAATTAACGTATTTTCTTCACAGTGTGCAACAACTGCCATATTTAATTTTGCTGCACGCTTCATTGCTGCCAGCATCATACTTGCATCTTGTACTCCTACTCCATCATCAGTAAACGCGAATGCACCAAGTTCTTTTAATGTTTCAAAGTCAGTCATTTCAGAACCTGCTTGGCGTACTGTAATAGCGCCATATGGCAGTACATTTACATGTGCTTTTTCTTGAATTCGTTTTTGCAAATCTTCCATATGTTCTTTACTATCTGGTACAGGGCGCGTATTCGGCATTGCACAAATTGTTGTAAATCCACCTTTTGCTGCTGCAAGGGTTCCTGTTTCAATCGTTTCTTTATGTTCACCACCTGGTTCGCGAAGGTGTACGTGTACATCAATTAACCCAGGTGCAATTAATTTTCCGGTTACATCAATTACTTCTACATTTTCAGCAGTGATGCTTTCTGCTACTTTCGCAATTTTACCATCTTGTACGAGAAGGTCTGTTGTGACGATATTTCCCTCTTCATTTACATAGCGACCATTTTTAAACAAATAATTCATGTTTCATTCCTCCTAATACATTTGGTAGTGCGCGTTTTAATACAGCCATTCTTACATAAACACCGTTTTCCATCTGTTTAAAGATGCGTGAACGCTCACACTCGACAAGCTCACTCGCAATTTCTACATCACGGTTCACAGGTGCTGGGTGCATAATAATGCTACCTGGCTTCATGCGTTTCTCACGTTCGATCGTTAAACCGTGCTCTTCATGATACTCTTTCATAATGTCTGTTTCATAATGATTATGACGCTCATGCTGCACGCGTAGTAGCATCATTACATCTACTTCTGGAACTAGTTCGTCTAATGCTTTGTACGTTCCAAATGTGTTCGTTTCGTCTTTCCATTCTTCTGGACTTGCAAAATAAACGGTTGCTCCTAATTTCGTTAACGCCTCTGCATTTGAACGTGCTACTCGGCTATGACTGATATCTCCAACAATTGCCACTTTCAGTCCTTCAAATGTTCCAAATTCTTGTTTTATCGTTAGTAGATCAAGCAAACATTGCGTTGGATGATTTCCACATCCATCACCTGCATTTAAGATTGGAATATTTACTTGTTCTCTAAGCTCGTCGAAATAACGATCTTGTTCGTGGCGGATGACAACAGCTCTTGTTCCTATCGATTCTAGTGTTTTTACCGTATCGTACAATGTTTCTCCTTTTTGTACGCTAGAAGATTCTGCTGAAAAGTTGAGAACATCAAGTCCTAAACGCTTCTCTGCTACTTCAAAGCTAAAACGTGTTCTCGTGCTATTCTCAAAGAATAAGTTTGCAACAAATGTTTGCTCTGTCGCTTTTATACCCTTTCCGTTTGCGAAATCTTCTGCATCTTTTAGGATTTCTGAAATCTCCTGCTCCGATAACTCACTCATCGTTAACAAATGGTTCATTGTCATCCCTCATCTTTCTGATTTTTATAATAATACCTTTGAATTTATATAAAATTTTCTGCATAAAAATACCCTAGCCGTGTGAGACTAGGGTGTAACAAACTACACACCCTTTTCCGTCTCACAGGACTGAATTAAAAGGCTGTCTTTATGAAGCAATTTGCTTTGATTGTTTTTTCGTTTTTATTTCAGGTAAAACTAGATTTAACAGTACTCCCACCATTGCCGCAAGAGCCATACCTTCCATCTGAAAAGACTGACCAATATGAAGCACTGCACCGCCGATGCCAATGACTAGTATAACAGATGCAATCATTAGATTACGTTTATCTCCAAAATCTATTTTCTCATCTACTAACATACGTAAACCGCTTGATGCAATAACACCGAAGAGCAAGATTGATACACCGCCCATTACCGGCGTTGGAATCGAATGGATAAGTGCTGAGATTTTCCCAATAAATCCGAAGATAATTGCAAATATTGCTGATCCGACAAACAAGTACACGCTGTATGCTCTAGTGATCGCAAGTACCCCAATATTTTCACCATACGTTGTATTTGGTGGTCCTCCAATTGTGGACGCGATAAATGTCGCAATGCCGTCCCCCATAATAGAGCGATGCAAACCTGGTTTTTCAATCAAGTCTCTATTTACAACATTTCCAAGTACAATTTGATGTCCGATATGTTCTGAAATTGTTACGACTGCAACTGGTACCATTACTAGTACGATTTTCCACGAGAACTCCGGTGTATATGTGACAAATGGTACTACGAAGTCCGGTACTTCGAACCACTTTGCTTCTACCACTGGTTTCAAATCGACTAAGCCCTGGAAGTAAGCAAAGATATAACCACCTATAATTCCAATTAAAACTGGTATGATGCTAAGGAAGCCTCTTCCAAAAATCGAGCAGATGATTGTAATTGCTAATGTTACGAGTGCAACGGAAAAGTGTGTAAAGCTATATTTTCCATCTGCATTATTCATTGCCATATTTACCGCTGTATGTGCAAGCCCAAGTCCAATTACCATAACAACTGGACCAACTACAATTGGAGGTAAGAGATTCATAATCCAGTTTGATCCAGACTTTTTAATTCCAAGTGCGATTAACATGTAGACAAGACCGGCTAGCATTCCGCCGAGCATAGCTGCTCCTGGGCCACCTGCTGCTTTTGCTGTAATAATCGGTGCAATGAATGCAAACGATGATCCGAGGTAAGCAGGCACTTGTCCTTTCGTCACAAGCAAGAATGCTAGCGTTCCTAATCCACTTGAAATTAAAGCAACTGCTGGACTTAATCCTGTTAAGAATGGAACAAGCACCGTTGCCCCAAACATTGCGAATAAATGTTGTATACTTAACAATAACCATTTCCCTGGTTTCGGTACTTCATGAATGTCTAACACTGGCTTTTGTTCCATTGTTATCTCCTCCTCCAATGTTGGAAACTTACAATAAAAAAACTCTTTGCGCCTATGCACAAAGAGTCCTATACTTACGTATGTCAAATTAGACATATGAAAGTCAAGACCCTTTGGCAGCCTCACAGGACTACATTTAAAAGGGCTTTATTTTTCGTATATGCTTACTCGATCTTGTTTATCTGTTTCTTGAAGGTCTACTTCAATACGTTCTTCGCTTGATGTTGGAATATTTTTTCCTACATAATCAGCGCGAATTGGCAGTTCACGGTGACCTCTATCTACAAGAACAGCTAGCTGAATTTGTGATGGTCTACCGATGTCCATTAATGCATCCATAGCAGCTCGCACTGTTCTTCCCGTATATAATACGTCATCAACAAGAATAACTTTTTTATTCGTGATGTCAACAGGAATGTCTGAACCTTTTACAAGCGGTTCTTTATTTTTAGATTGCAAAGTCAAATCATCACGATATAATGTAATGTCTAATTCACCGACAGCTATTTCTTTTCCTTCAATTTGCCCAATTCGTTCTGCTAAGCGCTGTGCAATGAAAATACCGCGTGTTTTAATCCCAACTAGAACACAATTTTCAACACCCTTATTGCGTTCCACAATCTCATGACTAATGCGTGTTAAAGCGCGGCGAATCATTTGATCATCTAGTACCACTGCTTTTTCATTCATGTTCTTCACCTCCAGGCTTTTTTCTTGCGTGAGAGGAATGGTATAAAAAAACCCTCTCGTCGTGTGCGAGAGGGTTTTCTGAAAAAGGGTACAAATACCCTACTTATTTCAAACCGTTACCTTCTCAACCTCACGGGGTTGTGTTAAAGGACTTATTCAACTGCTGTTATTATGTCAGTTTTTATAACGATTGTCAATATTATTTTCGTAAATCATTTAGAAGATCTGTAAAGAGTTGTGGAACTGGTGCTTCAAATTCTAAATATTCACCTGTGCGCGGGTGAATGAAACCTAAAATACCTGCATGCAGTGCTTGACCATTTATATCAAATGTTTTCTTTGGGCCATATTTTGGGTCACCTGCAAGTGGATATCCAATATATTTCATATGTACACGAATTTGATGCGTGCGGCCTGTTTCTAATTGACACTCCACATGAGTGAAATTATTAAAACGTTCTAGTACACGGAAATGAGTCACAGCATGTTTTCCCTTTTCATCAACGGTCATACTTTGACGATCTTGTTTATCACGACCAATTGGAGCATCAATTGTTCCTTTGTCATGCGGGATAACACCGTGAACAATCGCTTGATAACGTCTCGTTACCGTTTTCTCTACAAGCTGATTGACAAGTGCCTCATGTGCCATATCGTTTTTTGCCACCATCAATAACCCAGATGTATCTTTATCAATGCGATGCACAATCCCTGGGCGCATTACGCCATTAATACCTGATAAATCTTTACAGTGATACATTAAGCCGTTCACTAACGTACCGCTCGTATGCCCTGGTGCTGGGTGTACAACCATGCCACGTGGCTTGTTTACAACAAGCACATCACTATCTTCATAGTAGATCTCTAAATTCATATCTTCTGGAAGAATATCTAATGACTCCGGTTCTGGAATGGTAACTGTAATTTCATCATTTGTTTTTACTTTATAATTCCCTTTAACGTCTTTACCATTTACCGTTACAACACCATCTTTAATCCATTGCTGTACTTGTGAACGAGACCATTCATTGTTCACCCCAGCAACAAATTTGTCAATCCGTTCATTCTTTTGCTCTTCTATAACTGTTACTTGTACTACTTCGCTCATTATTTACTCCTTTGTGTTCTTTCCTTCTAATAATGTTTGAATAATAATTAATGCAACCCCAACACATAGCGCCGAGTCTGCAATGTTAAATACCGGGAAGTTGTATGAAAAAATATACGTATGAATAAAATCAACAACTTCTTTTCGTACTACACGATCAATAAAATTACCAATGGCTCCGCCTAAAATAAGCCCAAGTGAAATGCCGAGAAGCTTGTCTGTCTTTGCGTATTTTTTCATATAAAACAGAATAAAAATAACAAAGATAACGGTGATAACATAGAAAAACCACATTTTATTTTCTAAAATGCCCCATGCAGCTCCGCGATTGCGGTGAGACGTTATATACAGCACATTATCAATAATTGGAATGCTCTCACCTAATTCCATTTCCTTTACGATAATCCATTTTGATACTTGATCAATGGCAATCACGAATAATGCTATTAAATAATATATCATTTTCATTTCCCCCACAATGACAGTGTACCTCAAAATTTTAGCATAGCTGCTATGTTTTCACAATGAAGCATCGCATGGGAGCATAAAATAAATTGAATTAGGTAATATAATATTGTTGTCTTTAAATTGTTTTTACTTTTTCATAGAAACATTCATGAACTGTACGTGCTGTTGGCATGCTTTTTAATTGCCTAAGTGTCATTCTTTGTCCGGTTTCCTCACAAATTCCATACATGCCTATTTCTATTTTCCAAAGTGCTCGCTCTACATCTTTTAAATCTTCTCTTATATCATGCAATAATAATTTATTTTTCACATCTGTTTTGGCCATAGCTAGCAATTCCTGTCCAAATTCTACCTCATACGCATACAACTCTTCTTTTGCTAATCGCTGCTGTAATTCCCGCTGCATTAATTGTAATTCTTCTTGGATTTCCATGTATGTGTCAGTCACAAGCGCGTCCCTCCCGGCTGGAATGTATCGTTAGTTTATCCGAAAAGAAAACGATTACTGCACACACATTTTTCCTTCGAAGGAAGAAAAAATCGACTGCCTTGTTTACAGTCGATTTCTCTCATCTCATTATTTTACATAATGTTCTGTTACAACTTCTCCGCAACGCTTACATAATGTTGGATGGTCCGCATTACTTCCTACTGTTTCAGAGACAACCCAGCATCGTTCACACGTTTCACCAGTTGCTTGCGTTACAACAACAGCTGTATGTTCATATTTCGGCGCATCAGCTGGCGCTTCTTCCATTGTTCCACCAAGATGGTACTCAGAAACGATAAATAATTGTTTCACATCTTCTGTAATAGATTGTAATAATTCTTTCATTTCTGCTGTTGGATAAAGTGTGATACTTGCATTTAATGACTTACCAATCACTTTTGCATTACGTGCATCCTCTAACGCTTTTAATACATCATCGCGAAGTGTCATAAATGCATCCCATTTTACTTTTAATTCTTCAGCATCTTCTACTTCTACAGCTTCTGGCATATCAGTTAATTGGACGCTCTCTTCTACAGCGCCAGGGATATATGGCCATACTTCATCTGCTGTATGCGGTAAAATTGGCGTTACGAGTTTTGTTAATGCAACAAGTACATCATATAATACCGTTTGAATTGCACGGCGATCGTGATTATTTTCTGCTTCGATATATAAAATATCTTTTGCAAAATCTAAATAGAATGAACTTAAATCAATTGTACAGAAGTTATGAATCGCATGATATACAGCAGCGAATTCATACGTCTCATAAGCATCTTTTACTTTTATAATTAAGTCATTTAATTTCACTAACATGTAGCGGTCAACTTCACGAAGTTCTGCAGCAGATACCGCATCTTTACTTGGTTCAAAATCAGCTAGGTTTCCTAATAAGAAACGGAATGTATTACGAATTTTACGATATACTTCTGCTACTTGTTTTAAGATATCATCAGAAATACGTACATCAGATTGATAATCAACTGAGGATACCCATAAACGTAAAATATCGCCGCCTAATTGGTCCATAATCTTCTTCGGTACAACAATGTTTCCAATAGACTTACTCATTTTACGCCCTTCACCATCTAGTACAAAGCCGTGACTTAAAACGCCTTTATATGGTGCTTTACCTGTTACCGCAACTGCTGTTGATAATGAAGAGTTAAACCAACCACGATATTGGTCAGATCCTTCTAAATATAAATCAGCCGGACGTTGCAAATCATCACGCTCTTCTAATACAGCTTGATGAGAAGAACCAGAATCAAACCATACATCCATAATGTCTGTTTCTTTTCGGAATTCGCCATTTGGGCTAGATGGATGTGTAAACCCTTCTGGTAATAAGTCTTTCGCTTCACGTTCAAACCATATGTTTGAACCATGTTCACGGAATAGCGCTGCTACATGGTTAATTGTTTCGTCTGTAATAATCGGATCACCATTTTCTGCATAGAATACAGGAATCGGCACACCCCATGCACGTTGACGAGAAATACACCAGTCACCGCGGTCACGAACCATGTTGTGAAGACGTGTTTCACCCCAAGCTGGCACCCATTTTGTTTCCTCTACTGCTTGTAATAATTCTGTGCGGAACGCTTCAATAGATGCAAACCACTGTGCTGTTGCACGGAAAATAATTGGTTGTTTCGTTCTCCAATCATGTGGATAAGAATGCGTAATAAATGTTAATTTTAATAACGCACCAACCTCTTCTAATTTTTCTGTAATTGGTTTATTTGCTTTATCGTAGAATAATCCTTCAAATCCAGGTGCTTCGCTTGTTAATACACCTTTATCATCAACTGGGCAAAGAACCTCTAAACCGTATTGCTTTCCAACAAGGAAGTCATCTTCCCCGTGTCCAGGTGCTGTATGTACACAGCCTGTACCAGCATCTGTTGTAACATGCTCACCAAGCATAACAAGAGAATCACGATCATAGAATGGATGTTTCGCCGTTGTATACTCAAGTTCGCTACCTTTTACTGTTTTCACAACTTCAGTATTTTCCCACTCTAATGTTTTGGCAACTGTTTCAAATAACTCAGAAGCAATGATATACTTCGCATCTGCTACTTTTACAATGCTGTATTCAAGTTCTGGATGAACAGAAATACCTAAGTTAGCTGGCAACGTCCAAGGTGTCGTCGTCCAAATAATGAATTTTTCGTCGCCTTCTAAAACATTCTTTCCATCTTTTACAGGGAATGCTACATAAATAGATGCAGATTTTTTATCTTTATATTCAATTTCTGCTTCTGCTAATGCAGATTCACTCGTTGGAGACCAGTACACCGGTTTTTGTCCTTTATAGATATAACCCTTTTTCGCCATTTCACCAAATACTTTAATTTGCTGTGCTTCATATGCTGGCTTTAATGTAATGTATGGATTATCCCAATCACCGCGTACACCTAAACGTTTAAATTGCTCGCGCTGACGGCTTACTTGTTCATATGCGTATTCTTCACAAAGTTTACGGAATTCAGCAACTGTCATTTCTTTACGTTTAACACCTTTATTTGTTAAAGCTTGCTCAATTGGTAATCCATGTGTATCCCAACCTGGTACATATGGCGCGCAGTATCCCGTCATCGATTTGTAACGGACAATAAAATCTTTTAATACTTTATTTAACGCATGTCCCATATGAATGTCGCCGTTCGCATATGGCGGTCCATCATGTAGTACAAATAGCGGACGTCCTTTTGTACGTTCTTGTACTTTTTCATAAATGTTCATTTCAGCCCATTTTTCTTGCATTACAGGCTCACGCTTCGGTAAATTTCCACGCATTGGAAATTCTGTTTTTGGCATTAATAATGTATCCTTGTACTCCATACTTAATTCCTCCTTGAATATATAACAGAAAGACATTTTTCTAAATAAATGGAATAAAAAAGAGACCTTCTCATCCCAAAAAAGGGACGAGAAGGTCTCCCGCGGTACCACCCTAGTAGACTGCTATATGTAGCAATCCTCTTTATATTCTTAACGCGAATACACGCCTCTGCTTACTTTGTTGTTCAGCGAGGAACTCCAGGGTGATATTCCCATTCTCTCCTTATCCTGAGCTTCCACCGTCCTCAGTTCGCTATATAAGGTATGAAAAAAGTACTTATCCCTATCTTCGTTTTTCTAAAAAATTATGTTGTATAGAATTATATGTAATAATGAGAAAAACGTCAAGCTTACACTGTCTCTTCTTTCTTAAGAAGCTCATCTACTTCTTCTTCTAACTCAATTAGCTTGTCCCAATCATCATTGTTTAACATCTCAAGCTGCGCTTCTAATAGCATGCGGAAACGTGTACGGAACACCTTTGCTTGCTTTTTCAATTCTTCAATATCAAATGCAACTTTTCTTGATTTTACTAACGCTTCGTTAACAATACGGTCCGCATTTTTTTCTGCTTCACGCACAATTAACTTTGCTTCTTTTTGTGCATTACGCTTTACTTCTTCTGCCGCTTCTTGTGCTACAACGATAGATTTATTTAATGTATCTTCAATATTGGAGAAATGTTCTAATTTCCCTTCTAGTTGTGCAACCTTTTCTTCTAATGCTTTTTTCTCACGAATTACTAATTCATAATCTTTAATGACTTGATCAAGAAATTCATTTACTTGATCCTCATCATAGCCACGAAAGCCGCGACTAAATTCTTTATTATGAATATCTAACGGTGTTAACGGCACAAACGCCACCTCCAAGTAGGTTATCTAAATTTTCCTTTTTAATTATATCTTTTCTTCGACAAAATGGGAGATTTTCCTTCTAAAAAAAGAAATCATTTTAAAATACCATACAAAATTCTCCATTTATCGCGCTTTGTTTTTCCCTCAACAGTGAGTAATTTACTTCTACCATGACCTCTTATAGAAAATACATCTCCCGGAAAACATTCATAAGCAGATTGCTCAACTACTTTCCAGTTCACTTTCACAAGACCATTTTTAATGAACGGCTGTATCTTTTGCCGAGATAGATGGAACATTTCTGCTAGTAGTACATCTAATCGAAGCGACGAGACAGTCCCTGACTTTTCATCCCACTGATCTTGTATATGTAATGCATGATCAATTGACACAGGTGATAAAGATACTTTTGTTTTTCCAATCGATTGTAAATTCATTTCTATATACGATACAACTTCTTTTGCAACTACAATTTGGGCACGATCGTTCTGGGGCCAAATATCTCCGCATTTCTCTCGCTTTAAACCAAGAGACATAAATGCTCCTAATATTTGACGATGCTCCAGCGTATAAAATTTAGAAGGATAGTCAATTTCTAATATTTCTATTTGAAACTCTTCTGCATTCGGCATAAGATAATTGGGATAAATTAACGCTCGTTTTCTTTCTGCACTCGGAGCAGCCCCGTATAACTGAAAGGCAGCATCTCCTTGATGTCCAACAATCATAGAAACAATCTGTTGTTCTCGCGGGTCAAGAAAATCAGTAAGTTTCACTTGATGGTATTCTTCTGCTGCATGCTTCCATTCTAATACTTTATCAACGAAAACTGTTTCTTCAGGTCTAAAATGTTCATAAATGCTCATCTATACTTGATTACCTTAAAAATAATTCGAATATACGTACTAATCCTGAACTTGCAAAACGTAGTACAAGAATCGCCACGATTGGAGAAATATCAATTACACCAAGTGGTGGAATAAACCTCCGGAACGGTTCTAAATACGGCTCACAAATACGGGCAAGAAAATCACCAAATGTCGACTCTCTTGCTCCTGGAACCCAAGTCAAAAGGATATAAATAATAAGCGCATATGAATATAACTCGAATAGATAAAGCAAAATTTGTAAAACCAGCGTCATAGCGCACTACCACCTTTTTATATTTGTCTCTTCTTCTTCACCAAACAATTCAGAAATTGCTCCAACAATATCTACATTATCCGGCGTACATATAAATGTTTTGGGACTTAATTTTTGAATATCTCCGCCTATCGCATATACAGTTCCACTTAAAAAGTCAACAATACGCAGCGCTTGATCTGTAGACATACGTTGTAAATTAATTACAACTGCACGACGACCTTTCAAATGATCAGCAATCCCCTGTGCTTCTGAGTACGTACGAGGCTCTAATAAAACAACTTTCGAAGGTTGTTTCGCTGTTTCAATGCTTACTACGTTTTGTTTCGGTTGTACCTTTGCAAGAGGAATATCTGACTCTGGTTCCTGTTGTTTTTTCATTTCATTTTGCTCCTTTTCGTAAGCATAGTGTGCTTCTCGCTCTTCTGGTGTGTCAAAAAAGAAATACTTTACTTTTGACCAACTCATAATCAAACTCTCCTTCCCTCTATTCTTTTCCCACTAAAATCGTTCCCAAACGAATAAATGTAGCGCCCTCTTCAATTGCAATTGTATAATCATTCGACATTCCCATTGATAACTCCGTACACGGAGCATGCGATAGGTTTAAATCTTGTACTTGTTTTTGCAGTTTACGCAACATTTGAAAACAGCTACGAATTTGCATTTCATCGTCTGTGTAAGGTGCCATTGTCATCAGTCCGACAACTTCAATTTTATCAAATTGTTGTAAGCTGCAAATAAACTCAACCGTTTCCTCTATGTTTAGCCCTTGTTTAGACTCTTCTTCTGAGGTTTTTATCTGAACAAAGCAACGAATCGGTTTCATTGCTCGTTTTTGAATTTCTTTTGCAAGTGAAAGACGATCAAGTGAATGCAAATAATCAATCTCATTTACAATCTCTTTTACTTTTCTAGATTGCAAGGAACCGATAAAGTGCCACGTCGCTTTGTTTCCAAAATACTCATACTTCTGTAAAAGACCTTCATTGCGATTTTCTCCAAGATGTACAAGCCCCGCTTGTAGCACTTTATTTGTTTTTTCAATCCCTACTGTTTTTGTAACAGCAACAAGTGTAATTTCGTCTATAGATCTATTCACTCGCCTACATGCTCTTTCAACTTCTTGCCTAACATATGTTAAATTCCCTTGTACTGTCACTGCTTTTCATCCTCCTTAAAACCAATAAAACTAAGCATTCTTCCCGTCTTCCCATGGTCGCGTCGATGTGAGAAAAATAATTGCGTTTCACAGCTTGTACAAAGAGATGACATGGCAATCTGCTCTTCTTTAATCCCGGCTTGTAAACATAGCAACCGATTTATTTCTTTTAAATCTATTGCATATTGTCCATCAGAAACCATGTCATATGGAACGGAACCATGAAGCACTTGTTTAGCGGCAGATAATACACGTTCATCCACAACATAACAACACGCGCCAATAGACGGACCGATAGCAACATGTATATCACCAAGCGGTATACCTTCATCTTTCCACTTACCGATCATTTCACTCGCAATTCCTTTTACAGTTCCTTTCCAGCCAGCATGTGCAAGTCCAATCATTCTATAAGATGGCGCATAAAAATAGAGTGGTACACAATCCGCATAGCAAGATGTTAATAGCACATCTGTATCTTTCGTATATATGCCATCAGTATTCGGGATACCGTCTTCATAGGAAAAGACACCTTTTCCTCTCTCTTGTTTGCCCACTTTTGCAACATGATGATCATGAACCTGTTCAGAACAAATCCAGGTCTCTAATGGAACGTGTAATTTTTCTGCTAAAAGACGTCGATTTTCATGAACATCTTCCACTTTGTCATGGACATGTAGCCCCAGATTCATTGTATAAAACGGCCCAGTACTCACTCCACCTTCTTTTGTGGTAAATCCAGCTATAATGGGTCCAAGTTCTTCCCACATATGTAAATGTAACATACCGTCCTTATATGTAAATGGTTCTCTCATAAAAAGGCTCCTTATAATAAAATAACATAAAAAGTATGGTACTTCCTGTCTATTTTACCATACTTTTATTTTTCCATAATGACAACATTAAAAAAAAGAGAAACTTGTAATATTTTTCAAAAAGTTGTTGGTGTTTGTAATGTTTCTGTAACTGTAGGAACATGATCTGCTCGAACTAAAATAACATCCTCCCCTATTTTTACAATTTGTTTCCAAGGAATTACAGATTCTTCTTCTTTTCCAAATAACCCCAACATTTTCCCTTGTTTCGTAATAATAACTGCCTGAATTTTCCCTGTCCTCATATCAATATCAATATCTCCAATGTTTCCAAGTTTCTTTCCATCTGACACATTGACAACATCTTTCATTTGAAATTCTGAAATGCGTATCATTGCAACCCTCTCCTTTTCCTCATACTTAACTGACAATCGCAATTTCACCTCAAGTAAAAAATAAAGTGAAACTTCCATCATTGGGGGTTTTTTTCATCCCCCACTGATGGAAAGCCCTCACCTATCTTCTTCGCTTCTCTCTGCATCTTGAGGTGCGGACCGTTAATGCGCCTTCATTAGTAGAGAATATGTCCCTTCACGTACAAAACTTTTTCTTTATAGCCATTATATGAATACGCCATCTTTCCTATGAACAGAATTTCCCCTCAAAACTATAAAAGGTCTCATCATAAATGATGAGACCTTAGCCTTGAATTGTTTTATTCATTTGTTTAATTGCTGATTTTTCAAGACGTGACACTTGCGCTTGAGAAATCCCAATTTCCTCAGCCACTTCCATTTGTGTTTTCCCTTGAAAGAAACGCTTGCGAATAATCATCTTTTCTCGTTCATTTAATCGCTTCATTCCTTCTTTTAATGCTAGCTCTTCGACCCATTGTTCGTCCCTTTGTTTATCATCACTTAACTGATCCATAACAAAAATTGGATCCCCACCATCATTGTATATTGGCTCGAATAATGAAACTGGATCTTGAATTGCATCGAGGGCAAATACAATTTCTTCGTGCGTCACATCAAGTACTTTTGCTATATCCATTGCTGTTGGCTCCTTCGAATTTTCAGCAATAAGTTTTTCGCGTACTTGCAATGCTTTATAAGCAATATCTCGCAAGGAACGCGATACTCGTATTGGATTATTATCACGTAAATATCTTCGAATCTCTCCGATAATCATCGGTACAGCATATGTTGAAAATTTAACATTTTGGCTTAAGTCAAAATTATCAATGGATTTCATAAGTCCAATGCAGCCAACTTGAAATAAATCATCAACAAACTCCCCTCTGTTGTTAAATCTTTGGATGACGCTTAGTACAAGACGTAAGTTTCCGTTTACTAGTTTCTCCCTTGCGCTTATATCACCGCTTTGCATTTCTCGAAATAGCCGTCGCATCTCTTCGTTTTTTAGTACTGGAAGTTTAGATGTATCAACACCGCAAATTTCTACTTTGTTTCTCGTCAAAGTGTTCCCTCCTATCGGGAGTTGCTGTACAGTGTAAAGTATCTCCTTTGGAGGGAATTTTATGCATATATTTATTTATCTCACTTTATCAAATGAAACTTACATTCTTTATAACGAGACAATCGGCCGTTTAGCCTCATCTCATACCATTTTATTAAATTCTTTACGAAGCCTTTTAATAATCCGTTTTTCTAAACGTGAAATATAAGACTGGGAAATCCCAAGCATATCTGCAACGTCCTTTTGTGTTTTTTCTTCTCCACCATCTAACCCAAAACGAAGTTCCATAATCTGCTTCTCTCGATCATTTAATTGATGCAATGCCTTCATAAGTAAATGGCGGTCAACAGTTGCTTCCAAATCCTTTGTAATAATGTCCTCATCTGTTCCTAAAACATCTGATAACAATAGTTCATTTCCATCCCAGTCAATATTAAGAGGCTCATCAAATGACACTTCTGAACGATTTTTATTATTTCTCCGCAAATGCATCAATATTTCATTCTCAATACACCTTGAAGCATACGTTGCAAGTTTAATCTTTTTTTCTGGATTAAATGTATTAACCGCTTTAATTAAACCAATGGTTCCAATACTAATAAGATCCTCAATATTAATTCCTGTATTTTCAAACTTTCTGGCAATGTATACAACAAGACGTAAATTGCGTTCTATTAAAAGTGACCTTGCTGTTTCATCCCCTTTTGGTAGTTTTTGCAACAAAATTTCTTCTTCTTCTTTTGTTAATGGCGGTGGCAACGCTTCACTTCCACCAATATAGTAAATTTCATCGGTCTTTATTCCAAGTTTTAGTAATAACTTATACCAAAGATAAGTTAACCGAAATTTCAGTTTCAATCTAATCCCTCCGTTTCTGTATTAAGCAATTGTTATTTTTTGTGACAATAACATTTTTGGATGTAAAATACATTGATACTCACCATTCGCTGATAACTGCTGTGCATTCAAACCAATTAATACTTTATTTACAGTAACCTTTGTACCTTCATGATAAATTTGTACAAAGTCAGGCTTAAACGCCCATAAAAATTGTTGGTTAACCCCTACAGCTCGGTAGGGAATTAAGCGCAAACGTGTTGCCCACTTTGATTCTTCATCTGGTATATGAGGAATTGCTGTTTTCATTTGAACTTGTTCTATTAGCCACTTGGGTAGCACATGTTCCAAAGAAGAAACATGTATAATCATAACTGGTGTTTTTGTAAGCGGGTCATACAATTGATTTCCACTATCAATCAATCCCTCCAGTTGAATATCATTTATATCAATTTTGATATCTACTTTCACAATTTGCTCATAATGAATTTTTGTTACTTCTACATCTGCAATTCTCTTTTTAGAAAAATAGTAGATAATAGGAAACCCGATTATTACAAACAACCAACTTACAGGATCACCATACGAAATGGATTTTATCGAAATGAGTCCATTCATCATGTCATTCGTTTGAAGAAAAAAATGTGTGCCAACAAGGCCTCCTCCTACCATAAACGTCACAAAATAAAACATTAAAACGCTCTGTAAAAATGTCCGAAAACGAATAAAGCCAAATGTAGCATAAACAATAAAAAATGAATATATTAATTTCATTACAGGATGTGTCATCAACGATGCTAACGGCGTGAATGCAAAAATAACAATTGTTGAACCGATACATGCGCCAAGCACAAGTCTCCATCTTTTCACTTTCCGTTTTAAAACAATTGCTGTTAATAGAAGTAAAAGAAAATCAATGCAGACATTTAATAACCATATAATGTCGGCGTAAACGATCAAACGGTTCACCTCTTTTTTATAAAGTTGAGACTAGTATAATGCATATCCAATGGAAAAGTGTGTCAATTCACGGAAGGGATTTTTTGTTATTTTGAAACTTTGAGGAATAATTTGTCATGTAGAAAAAGAAGACTCTTTAAAAATAAGCTACTGGAAAAGCGCTTTCTTTGAGTAAGTAACGGAATTGGCATCAATATAAAGTGATTCCTCCATCAGTGGGGATTTTACTGCCTGTGAATAGCGGGATAAAGGAAATAAAAAAGACAACCATCTATTCATAATAGAGGATTGTCTTTTTTATGTTTCCATGAAATACGAAAATTCATCTCGATACTTATGGACAGTAAGAACTTGATTGATTCAACTAATAAGCAGTGGGGGCTCCCCACTGCTTAAAGTTTCACTTTACAAACGCTCCCTTAGCGTCTGCGACGATTACGTAAAAATGCTGGAATATCAATATCATCTACATCTGTATGACGATCATTTCCAACCGGCTCTTCACGCTTTATTTCACGCTTTACTTCACGTTGTTTAACTGGTTGTACTGGTTGCTGCACACTTTTAGTAGCAGTTACTGTAGAACGAGTAATTGGCTTAGGTGGTTGCATTGAGATGCTATCATCAAAACCTGTTGCAATCACTGTTACAACAATTTCATCCTTTAAGTTTTCATTAATAACAGAGCCAAAAATCATATTTACTTCTGGATCTGAAGCTGAAGCTACAATATCTGCCGCTTCTTGTACTTCATATAAACTTAAATTCGTGCCACCTGTAATGTTCATAATAACACCTTGTGCACCATCAATAGATGTTTCTAGCAACGGACTAGAAATCGCACGTTTCGCTGCTTCTGTCGCACGGTTTTCACCAGTTCCAATACCAATACCCATTAAAGCAGAACCTTTGTTAGACATAATTGTTTTTACGTCTGCAAAGTCTAAGTTAATAAGACCAGGCGTTGCAATTAAGTCAGAAATACCTTGAACACCTTGACGTAATACGTTATCTGCTTCACGGAATGCTTCAAGCATTGGTGTATTTTTATCCACAATTTCTAAAATACGATCATTCGGGATAACAATGATCGTATCTACATTTTCTTTAAACGCAGCAATTCCAGATGTAGCTTGCGTTGCACGCTTACGACCCTCAAATGTAAATGGGCGCGTTACAACCCCAACTGTTAATGCCCCTAGCTCCTTTGCAATTTGTGCAATAACTGGAGCTGCCCCGGTCCCAGTTCCACCGCCCATACCAGCTGTGACAAAGACCATATCCGCACCGCGAAGTGCTTCTTGAATCTGCTCTTTACTTTCTTCAGCAGCTTTTTTTCCTACTTCTGGGTTTGCTCCAGCACCAAGTCCACGCGTTAATTTACCACCGATTTGCATTCTTGTTTCAGCTTTTGATAAATTCAGTGCTTGTGCATCTGTGTTTACAGCGATAAAATCTACGCCCTGTACGCCATTTTCAATCATACGATTGACAGCATTGTTTCCTCCGCCGCCAACACCAATAACTTTTATATTTGCTAATTGATCTTGTGTAGTATCAAACTCTAACATGTCGAAATCCCCCTAGAACCTCATTTTTCGCGTTTAAATCTAATCCCATAAATATCGGAATACGCGCTTCACTTTTGACATCATTCGTTCATTGTTATCATTGTTATCATTGTTATTACGAGGCTTTTGCTTTACCGGTTGTTGCACTGCAGCAGGTACTGGTGCATGTGTATGCTGTAACTCATAGTTTTCCTGCTTTTCCTGCACACTCTTTCCTCGTAACTTAGCTTTTTGGTATGCATTTTTAATAAGTCCAACACCAATTGTATATTGTGGTTCACGTACACCAATATAATCTGGCGTTGCAATACGAACATTTTGATGTAGAATGTCATTTGCAAGGTCAAGAATACCAGACATAGAAACAACACCACCAGTAAGTACATAACCAGCTGGTAACTGTTTCAGGCCAAGTTTTTGTACCTCATCTTGTACAAGCATAAGAATTTCCTCTACACGAGCTTCAATGATATCAGCTAACTCTAATTGAGAATATTGCTCTGTTTGATCACTGCCCATCATTGAAACAGTAAATATTTCTTCCTCAGATGCTGTATCATAAAAAGCATGTCCATATTTTAGTTTAATTTGGTCGGCATTTTCAGTTGATGTTTTCAATCCGATGGCGATATCTTTTGTAATATGATCTCCGCCAATCGGTAATATACTTGTTGTTTGTAATTCTCCATCTTGGAAAATTGATAATGTCGTCGAGCCTCCACCAATGTCAACAAGAGCGACTCCACGATTTTTTTCATCGATTGATAAAGCAACTGCTGATGCTGCTAATGGCTGAAGGCAAATATCAATTATTTCAAGACCCGCTTTTTCTACACATCGAAGTAAATTATGTAACAATGTTCTCGAGCCTGTAATTAATGTACCTTCCATTTCTAAACGTACGCCAATCATTCCACGCGGATCATTAATTTCATCGAGACCATCTACGATAAACTGTCGAGGTACCACGTCAATAAACTCACGCTCTGGTGCAATTGACACAACTTGTGCTGCATCAAGTACCCGAAGCACATCTTCGTTTCCAATTTCACGGTCTTCATTTGAAACAGCGACTACTCCATGACAAGGAAGAAGCTGTACTTGATTTGCATTTACACCTACAACAACGCGTTCAATGTGTATTCCTACCATGCGTTCAGCTTGTTCAATCGCCTTTTTAATCGATTGCACAGTCTCATCTATGTCAACAATGGAGCCCTTCTTCAAACCATTTGACTTTACATTTCCAACACCAATAATGTTTAAAGCGTCATTGACCATCTCGCCAATGATGACTTTAACATTGGATGTACCGATGTCAAGACTCACATATATTTCATTGCTGTTCATTCTTTGGCACCTCCTTCTTTATTTATACCATAAAATTCAATATCCGGAACAACAATCATTGTTTTACTATGCTATAAGAAAAATATTCAACGTATTTATGCGTTTCCCTTTTTTAACACTATATTTTTCTTATTTTCATTTGGCATTTATTCACTTTTATAATAACTACATGCGAATCACTGTTATATTTTGAAACAATCTTATCTAACTACAAAGATTACCGCCAAATATAAGTCTACACTAAGATGTACTTCTAGAAAAGTGAAACTTGCACCTAAGATTATATTAAAAAAGAAAATAAGGGAAAATATGACTTAATTACATAATTTTTAAGAATACGTTTCTATTTTCCTTAACCAAGCACCCTTTACAGTTAAAATATCCACTCTACCCCGATTTTATCAATCAATTAATTAACATATTCAGTATAAGCTCCTACCTCTAAATGGATAATTGCTTTTTTATCTGGCAACAAGTTCTTAACAATAAGAGGATAAGCTTCCATGCGTTTTGCAAAATCTTGAATAACTGTACTTACTTCGTATCCCTCATTCATATACAGTGTAAGATGATCTGCATACAAGTCTGTTGGCTTGTAATGAATTTCAGAAATGGACCGAAGAACAGCTGGTGTTAACTTTTCTAGTTCAGCAATCAATTCTTTCATTTTCTTTTCTTCAAAAGGAACAAAAATCGGCGCAGCAACTGGTAATTTCCCATTTGGAAGAGCATCTAATGATTTCCCATTTTGTAAAAGGGGATATAATTTTCCTTCTTTATTAATGTAGCCAATTGTTACATATTCCTCAACATTGATGACTATTTTATTTGGAAATTCTTTCTTCACATGGACATTTTTAATTTCCTTTTTCTTCTTTAATTTCGCTTCCGCTTGATGTCCTATAACACTAAAATAGCTTGTTTTATATGCAATCCCTGATTGCTCCATTATTTGTTCATCCGTCATATAATGATTACCATGAACCGTAATCCCCTTTATGTTGCTAAGCGGAGATCGAAAATAAATTAAAAAAAGCACCAATAAAAATAAAATCGATACATATAAAATTAATCGTTTATTTACTTGTTTTTTCTTCTTTTGATTTTTTAATTTTGGTACACGATCTTGTAACTTAATAACTTTACTATTCTTCATGTACGCTCCCCCTATGTAACATAAAGAACGGCATGTTATGCATGCCGTTCTTCTTCTTATTATATCATAAATGATACAAAGCGGGACAGACAACTATTATCTTCCAATGATTTCTACTTCAGTATGCATATCTACCCCAAACTGTTCTTTTATTGTCTTCTTTACAAAAGCAATTAAATCAAGAACATCTTGCGCTGATGCTGTCCCCGTATTTACAATGAAATTTCCATGCATTTCTGAAATTTTCGCACCACCAACTTGATAACCGCGTAGCCCAGCCTTTTCCACTAGGTTTCCAGCATAGTTTGGTAGTGGGTTTCTAAAAATGCTTCCTGCACAAGGATGATTCCAAGGTTGTGTATCACGACGATAATCTTTATTTTTTTGCATGATCCCAATAATTTCGTCACGATTTCCTTCTTTCAACTGCAATTCTGCTTCTAGTACAATACCAGGGCGTTTCTTTTGTAAAACAGATGTACGATAAGAAAATTCTAGTTCTTCTTTCGTTAACCATTCAATCTTTCCATCTTCAAACATCACACGAGCGCTCTTCAAAATTTCAGACATATCCGATTTATGAGCACCTGCATTCATATAAACGGCTCCGCCTACACTTCCTGGAATTCCACTAGCAAACTCTAATCCTGCAAGTCCTTGACGGCTTAGTAAAGTTGAAAGCTTGATAAGAGGATATCCTCCCCCTACACGAACGTTCATTCCGATCACTTCTAAATGATCCAGACCCTCTCCTAATCGAATGACAACACCTTCAATTCCTTTATCTGATACAAGCAGATTTGAACCACGACCAATTGCGGTCCATTTTGTTCCATGCTTTTTCACAAGCTCTAGCGATTTTTCTATACCTTCCACGCTACTTGGAATTACTAAAATATCTGCTGGACCACCGATTTTCATTGTTGTATAACGAGCTAACGGTTCATTTTCTAATACTTTTCCTACCTGTGCTTCCATAAGTTCTTTTACTAATTGTTTCATGATGATCTCCCCCGTATTAAATCTCCGTACTACAGTAGTATGCAGGGCATTCACCTAACGTTATTTTCTACAAGTTTTTTCATAACCTCAAATAATTTGTTTGCTGCATCCGGAATTCCTAATTGTTTTGCAGCTAGTTTCATATTTTGTAATTTTTGTGTATCCAATAAAATTTCATCAATATCACCAAGAAGCGTTTCACCTGTTAAATCTTTTTCAAGAAGCATTTTCGCTGCCCCTTTCTCAACGACAGAAAGAGCATTTTTCTCTTGATGATTGTTTGTTACATATGGACTCGGAATTAAAATACTTGGTTTTCCTAAAGCTGTCAACTCAGCTAACGTTGTGGCACCTGCACGCGAAACAACAAGATCCACCCCAGTAAGTACTTCTGGCATATTATCAATGAACGGCTTAATGATAACATTGTGTGGATTCCCTTTTTGTTTCACCAATTCCATTACTTTATCATAATGCACTTCACCTGTAACGTACAATACTTCATAAGCTTTATTACCAAATTGTTCAATTGCTTCTAAAAACGCATCATTAATTGGTCTAGCGCCTCGGCTTCCGCCAAAAATTAACACTGATTTTTTTGAGAGAGATAAACTGACAGAACGCTTGCCTTTCATACCATTTTGATTCATCACTTCTGAAGCACGAGGATTCCCTGTCATCACAACTTTATTTTGCGGAAAATGTTCTACTGCCGCTTCAAAACAAACTGCTACTTTATTTACGTAGCGACTCAAAAATTTATTTGTTACACCAGGTACACTATTTTGTTCGTGTACAATTGTTGGAATACCCAGTTTAGCTGCTGCGTATACAACTGGACCACATACATAACCACCTGTTCCAATGACAACATCTGGATTAAAACGACGTATGTACCGTTTACTATCCTGTACACCTTTCACAAAACGCATCACCGTTTTCACATTATCAATTGATACCTTTCGCTTGAACCCACTAATAACAATGGATTGAAACGATATGCCAGCTTTGCGAACAATTTTACTCTCCAAACCATTTTCTGTACCAATATATAAAAATCTTGCTTGAGGATGAATTTTTTTGATTTCTCGAATTAACGCGAGAGCTGGATAAATGTGCCCACCTGTTCCGCCACCACTGACTAATACTCGCACTGCCTATTCCTCCACTTCTTTTTCTATTATCCCGCTACTGCCGGGCAATAAAAGTCCGATTTATTTAACTAACCTTACTGATAGTAAATTTCACTGTATGCTATTCATATGTCAATCACTTAGTTTCCATTTTTACATACGAAAAACCCTGTCATAAAAAACAGGGTTTAGTAGCGAGAATGACGACTTATGTTTAGTAACACACCAACCGCCATTAACATAAGGGTCAAGCTAGACCCACCATAGCTTAAAAATGGTAAGGTAATTCCTGTAACTGGCATTAATCCAGTTACAACGCCGATGTTAATCATCACTTGAATCGCAATCATCGCCACAATCCCAACTGCTAAAAAAGTACCGTATAAGTCTGGCGCTCCTAACGCTACACGAATCCCACGCCATAACAACAGACTAAATAATAATAACACAAACGAACCACCAATAAAACCTAATTCTTCAGAGAGAATCGCAAAAATAAAATCTGTTTGCGGCTCTGGTAAGTAAAGAAATTTTTGTCTACTTTGTCCAAGGCCAAGACCAAATAATCCCCCCGGTCCGATTGCAAGTAACGATTGAATAATTTGAAATCCACTTCCAAGCGGATCTGACCATGGATCTAAATAAGATGTAATACGTTTTATTCGATATGGTGCTGATGCAATCAACCCAACAAATCCTGCAATTCCTATTAATCCTAACATGGCAAAATGAAAAATACGTGCTCCCGAAACAAAAATCATAACAATACAAGTTCCCACCATTACAGTTCCCGTTCCCAAATCTGGTTGCAACATAATCATGCCAAATGCAACAAACACAAAACTAAGCGAAGGAAGTAATCCTTGTTTAAAAGACGTAATCATTTTTTGTTTTTCCGATAAAAATTTCGCTAAGAAAATAATCATCGCAAACTTCATAAACTCCGAAGGCTGAATAGAGAATGCTCCTACCCCAATCCAACTTCGAGCCCCGCCGCGCACCAGTCCAATACCCGGAATTAAAACTAAAATAAGGAGAACAAAACAGATGAGTAAAATCACTTTGGAATATGTACGCCACACCCAATAATCAATCTTCATAATAAAAAACATAGCAACGACACCAATTCCAGCAAATAACAATTGACGCTTTGCAAAAAAGAATGAATCTCCCATTTTATACGAAGCCCATACAGCACTAGCGCTGTATACCATCACCATTCCTACTGTCAAAAGTAACAAAGTTACAATAATAAGAATAAAGTCAGGCGTCTTCTTTGCCCGCAATGAGTATCACCTCTTTGAATGCAGCTTTTCGTTAACCATACTTTTTTCACAACCGAAGTCTCATTTATTCAGGCAAGCAGTCTGATTCCATCGCAAAATTGTGCAATATCAAAGAAGAGATGTATGAAAAACTGCCTGTAAGAACCCATTTGGTGAAGGCTTTCTATTAGTGGATGGTAAATCCTCTCACTAATAGAAATTTCACATTATTCTACCTATAAAAGAATCATCAGTAGGAATAATCCCCTGATGATTCTTTCACTTTATACTAGCTTATGCACAGCTTGTATAAACATGTCTCCTCTTTCTTCAAATGTTTTAAATTGATCCCAGCTCGCACATGCAGGAGATAAGAGAATTACATCTCCTTCTTCAGACAAAACAAACGCTTGTTGTACTGCTTGTTCTACATTATCAACACATGTAATTACTTTCATTCCAGCCTTTTCCGCAGCTTTGACAAGCTTCGGTGCAGTTTGTCCAAATGTAAATAGCGCCTTCACATGCTCAAAGTATGGAATTAAATCATCAAATTCATTCCCACGATCTAGTCCACCAGCCAATAAAATGACTGGTTGCGTAAATGCAGACAACGCTTTTTCTGTCGCCAGCATATTTGTTGCTTTCGAATCATTATAAAACTTGCGATTTTGAATCGTCGTTACATATTCTAAACGATGCTTTACACCTGTAAATCGCTTTAAAACTGCTTCAATTGCTTCATTTGCAACTCCCATAAGCTTTGCAATACTCATAGCAGCTAGTATATTTTCTAAATTATGTTTACCCGGCAATACGATATCTTGAATATCAATCACTTTTTCGCCTTTGAAGTAAAGAGCACCATCTTTTACACAAGCGCCGTCTTCAATCATTTTCGTCGTAGAAAAGTATACTTTTTGTCCTTTACTTTGCTCAGATAACACCATTACATCTTCATCGTCAGCATTAATGATGCTAAAATCATTTTCAGTTTGGTTTCTAAAGATATTCGCTTTTGCTAAGCCGTACTCTTCCTTCGTACCATGATAATCTAAGTGTGCTTCAAATAAGTTTAACAGTACCGCAATCTTCGGTTGAAACGTTTCAATGCCCATTAATTGAAAGGAAGAAAGTTCTGTTACAACCACTTCTTGTTCTGTTACATCTTGTGCAACTTCACATGCTACCATACCGATGTTTCCAGCAATAACAGGATGTTTTTCTCCTTCTTTTAACATTTCAAATGTTAATGTTGTTGTGGTTGTTTTCCCATTAGATCCTGTAATCCCAATAAAGGGCGCTTCAGAAATACGATATGCTAATTCTACTTCTGTTACAATCGGAATATTTTTTTCTTTTGCCGCTACAAGTAACGGATTAGAGTATGGAATCCCTGGATTTTTTACAACAACAGAAATATTTTTTTCTAATAATTCTAAAGGATGACCACCACATACAACTTCTATGCCTTGCCCTTGCAACTCTGTCGCTAACGGATTTTCAGCGAGCGGCTTGCTATCATTTACAATCACATTTGCTCCAAGTTTCTTTAATAAGACAGCTGCAGCATAGCCGCTTTTTGCCATACCTAATACAAGAATATTTTTATTTTGATAGTCAATTATCGTTTTCAATTACATCCACACCCCGATATAAATTCCTAACACTGCAAATAAAAGTCCTACTGACCAGAATGTCACAACCACTCGCCATTCTGACCAACCACATAATTCATAGTGGTGATGAAGCGGACTCATTTTAAATACACGCTTTCCTCGCGTTTTAAACGAGACAACTTGAATAATAACAGAGAGTGTCTCAATAACAAACATCCCACCAATGATAACTAACAACAATTCTGTTTTTGTTAAAATAGAAACAGCAGCTAAAGCACCACCAAGAGCTAAAGATCCTGTATCTCCCATAAATACTTTTGCAGGGTGAGCATTAAATACTAAAAATCCTAATACAGCTCCCACAACAGCCATACAAAAAATAGCAATTGTGTACTGTCCCTCAGCAAACGCAATAATACTATACGCACCAAATGCAATGGCAGCCGTTCCTGCTAATAATCCATCTAGACCATCTGTTAAGTTAACTGCGTTTGAAGCTCCGATCAGCATAAAGAGCACGAGAATAAAGTATGCCCACTGCAAGTCAAACTTAATTTCCGTCCCTGGAATATTTAAATGTGTATCAAATCCTTGTCCTTTTGCAATGATAAAGAAAGCTACTGCAATAATAAATTGTCCTACTAATTTTTGTTTTGATGTTAAACCAAGATTTCTTTTTTTAACAACTTTAATATAATCATCTAAAAATCCAATTAAACCATAGCCAAATGTAACAAGAAGCAATAAGTACATCTCAGCACCCTTTTGAAATTTAAACATCATAATAATAGACGTAATCATAATTGAAATAAAAATAACAATTCCGCCCATAGTCGGTGTTCCCGATTTCTTTTGATGTGATTTTGGTCCTTCATCACGAATGCTCTGGCCAAATTTTAAACGACGTAAAAATGGAATGAAAATTGGTGACAACGCAACAGAAATTAAAAATGCCACCCCAACTGTAATTAATAATCCTTGTTCAAGCACTTTTAGTCCCCCTCTCTTGTTGTTATTCTTTCATGCTTAAACGTTGTGCAATTGCCTCCCCGGCAACCTCACGATCGTCAAAATGATGTACTTCTGTACCGATAATTTGATATGTCTCATGCCCTTTACCTGCAATTACAATAATATCTCCAGCTTTCGCTTCGGCAACAGCGTGAGATATCGCTTCTTTTCGATCAACAATTACTTCATAGTTATTCCCTTTTACACCTTCTATCATATCATCAAGAATTGCTTTGGGATGTTCGCTGCGCGGGTTATCTGATGTATAGATCGCATGCGTTGCGTATTTAGTGGCAACACTGGCCATAATTGGTCGTTTTGTACGATCTCGGTCTCCACCGCAACCAACAATACAATATACATTTCCTTTTGCAAATTGTTTCGTTGTCAACAATACATTTTCTAAACTATCTGGTGTATGTGCATAATCAACAATGACAGTAAAATCTTGACCTCTATCAACAACTTCAAAGCGTCCAGGTACACCTTTTAATTCTTTTACAGCATCAATAATTGTTTGCAGCGCTACACCCGAAACAAGACACGCAGCTGTTGCAGCTAACACATTATATACATTAAACTTCCCAATTAATTTCATCGTGATATCGATACTTTCGCTCGGAGTTACGAGTGTAAATTTCGTACCAGCACTTGTCATCTCAATGTTTTTCGCCATTATATCACTTTTTGTATCAATACCATACGTAATCACTGTTGCTGCTGTACTTTTCATATAGTCTGTTGCTGCAGCATCGTCATTATTTAATACAGCATACTTGATACGATTATGGTGATAGCTATTACCAAGTTGTGCAAATAGCAAGGCTTTTGCATATTTATACTCTTCCATCGTTTTATGATAATCTAAATGATCTTGCGTTAAGTTTGTAAACACCGCTACATCATAATCACATCCATGCACTCTTCCAAGATGCAAAGCATGTGAAGATACTTCCATAATAGCACTGTTTACATTTTGTTCGACCATTTTATAAAACGTCTTTTGTAACGTTAATGCATCAGGTGTTGTGTTTTTCACTTCAAACGTTTCATCACCTATTTTCATATTAATTGTTCCAATTAAGCCTGTTTTATGTCCATGTGCGCGCATAATTTCGTTCATTATATGCGATGTTGTTGTCTTTCCATTTGTACCTGTAATCCCCGTTAAATGTAACTTTTGCGTTGGCTGTCCATAAAAATAATCCGCTAACATCGCTAAAGAACGTACTGTATCTTTAACAAGTACAACTGGAACGTCAACATCAATAGGCCTTTCCGCAACAATAGCAGCCGCACCTTGCGCGGCTGCCTGCATAGCAAATTCATGACTATCAACCGTGAAACCTTTTATACATACAAATAAACTTCCAGTTGTCACTTTACGTGAATCCGCTTCAATAGATGTAATTTCCGGATTTTCTTTTGGAATAACCGGAAAATCATGCAAACTTGATACGAGTGTATGCAACTTCATTTCTTTAAACCCTCTCTACTCTTTATTTACCCCTTATAAATGGAGCCGTTAAAATACTCCATACATAAGAACGTCATACATTTCATCAACAGGCAATGTGAATCAAACATCTCACTACTATATATAAATCCATTTTGATTTTTCAACATATAAGTCACTGCTCTGCAAAACAAAAAATGACCGCTACTCGCTTTCTCTTTTTGTTTTAAACCTAGCATGTGGCCAAAAATAGGCCCTGATCGCTTCTATGCATGGCCAGATGCTCTCGTCCCTCTAAAAAAAGGGCGGTTTTTATGTCGTTTTTTCAATTTGTATTTATATAGTTAGTTGAATGTTATTATATCGTACACACATGCCTTCATACTTACTTATTAAAATATATTCGAACCTTGGAGCCTGCTTTTACTTTCGTGCCTGGTCTTGGAGACTGTTCAACCACTTTGTTTCCATCACCGCTGGCATCAATTTGTAAGTCGACAAGTTGACTTTGTAGTTCCTTTCGATCCATACCTACTATATCAGGGACCTCTACTAAAGGCGTCTCATCCCAAGTTAATTTCTTTTCAATTTGCTCTTTTCTAGGCTCTACTCCCATAACCGGTAAGACATCACGAAGAATATTCCCAACGATTGGCGCAGCAACAACCCCGCCAAATTGTGTAATTCCCTTTGGATTATCTACAGCGACGTATACAACAATTTGCGGATCATCTGCTGGTGCAAATCCAATAAATGATACGATATAGTTGTTATCCAAATATTTTCCATCTTTTACTTTTTGTGCTGTACCAGTTTTCCCTCCAACACGATATCCATCAATATAAGCTTTGTTACCTGAACCTTTTGCAACAACATTCTCAAGTGCATAACGCACCTTTTCAGACGTTTCCTTGGAAATAACTTGTTTCTTTGTGACAGGCGTTTTTTTACTAATCACTTTGTTCGTAGTTGGGTCTATAAATTCCTTCGCAATGTAAGGCTGATATAACGTACCTCCATTTACAGCAGCCGCTACTGCTGCTACTTGTTGAATCGGGGTAACGGAGACTCCTTGACCAAATGCTGTAGTCGCTTGTTCCACAGGTCCTACTTTTTTTAAATCAAATAAAATCCCTTTGCCTTCTCCCTGTAAATCAATACCTGTTTTTTGTCCAAATCCAAAATCACGGATATATTGAAACAGCTTTTCTTTCCCTAAACGGTCTCCAAGTTCTATAAAACCTGGGTTACAAGAGTTTTGAACAACCTCTAAAAACGTTTGGCTGCCATGCCCCCCTGCTTTCCAGCAACGCAATCTTGCACCGCCAACTTCTGCTGCTCCATCATCATAAAACGTATCTTTCTCCAAGTCTACTAATTTTTCATTTAAAGCAGCTGCAAGTGTAATAATTTTAAATGTGGATCCTGGTTCATATGTACTCCATACTGGAAGGTTTCGGTTAAACACTTCTGGTGAAACACTCCTGAAATCTGCTGGATCAAAACTCGGGCGACTGGACATTCCTAAAATTTCACCATTATTTGGGTTCATAGCAATCGCGATTATTCCATCTGGATGATACGTAGACTCTGCAATATTTAATTCTCTCTCCATAATTGTCTGAACACGTGAATCAATTGTCAACTTTAAATTCAAGCCATCTCCAGGTTCTTTATAATCATCACCAATGTTCGGCATGCGTTGTCCTTTCGCATCAGCAAAAAAACGGACATATCCTTTGTCACCATTTAATTCTTTGTCATAATATGACTCCAGTCCCATAAGCCCTTGATTATCACTCCCAGCAAATCCAAGCACATGTGATAAATATTTCCCAAACGGATAGTATCGAATTGAATCTTCAGCAATATATACACCTTTTAAACTTAAAGCTCTCACTTCTTTCGCCTTATCATGGGAAATTTTCCGCCCGCCTTTGTCTAATCTGACTATGGACTCTTTTTTTGTAAGGCGTTGATAAATCTCTTCTTTCGACACACCTAAAACTGCAGCTAATTTCTCTGCAGTCTCTGCTGGTTTTTCAATTTGCCGTGGTACCACAAAGACAGTTGGTGCACTTTTATTTGTTGCAAGTTCCACACCATTTCGATCTACAATTTTCCCCCGTTCAGGTTCAAATGTAATATTTCGACTCCATGAATCTTTCGCACGATCCGATAACATATTTCCAAGAAAAAACTGCACATATCCAAGACGAATATCAATAATTGTAAAAATAAGTATACCAAAAATAAGCACAAAAATAAGTCGTTTTCTCACTGTTACATTCGATACACGCATATTGGAACAAGCCCCTCCTTCACACCTAGCTTGTTCCAATATATGCTTGTACTTGTTTGATTAGAACACGTACACCTCTTCTATGTTACGTGCTCTCTTTCTGTTCCTTCTTATTTGGCTCCTGCTCTGCTTCTTGCTGCGGTTCAAGAGGTGGTTCAAGTTTTATTTCTACCTGCGTTTTTTCTTTTAACGGAGTGCCTTCAGCAACACTTTGCTCTGTTACATATCCTGTACCTGAAAGCTTCAAATCAAGATTTAATATTTTAGCTAAATTCATCACATCACGAAGTGCCCAACCATTAATATTCGGCATTTTCGGTTGATTCCCTACTAAAAATACGCGATCACCCGTTAACGTTTTTTCATTCGCTTTTGGCACTTGCTGTCCGACTTTTTCCTCTCCTAATATAACAGGTCGAAACTTCGCCTTTTCCAATATTCCCTTTGCTTCTTCCATTGTTTTACCTGTTACATTTGGAACAGTAGCTTGCTGCTGTTGTACTTGCTTTTTCACATCTTTTATTTCATTCGGTTTGATTTTTAAATACTCCAAACTATTTTTCGTTACAGATTTAAACATTTCAGATAACGGCTGTGCACCATTTTCAGTGTCTTTCAATTTAGGCTGTTTAATTGCTAAATATACGACAAGCTGCGGGTCATCCATTGGTGCCATACCAAGGAAGGAGAAAATATAATTTTCTCGCCCTGTCATATAACCGCCTTTTCCATTTGGAACTTGTGCTGTTCCTGTTTTACCACCAACGGAATATCCATCAAGTTTATACATCGTTCCAGTCCCTTTTGGTGATGTTACAACCCGTTCTAGCAGTTGCCTTACTTGCGTTGCAGTCTCTTTTGTAACTGGTTTCCCTACTTCCTCTGGACGGTGTTGCAAGACAACTTTATCATCCATCGGATCTACAACCTGATCAATCACATAGGGCTTCATCATTTTCCCATCGTTAGCAATTGCAGTAGCTGCTTGTACAAGTTGAATCGGAGTTACAGTAGAACCTTGTCCAAATGCTGTTGTTACTTGTTGGATTTTTTTATCAAATAAAATTGTATTTTCGCCTTCTCTAGGTAAATCAATACCTGTTTTTTCGTCTAGACCAAACTTATGAATATATTGACGAAAACGATCAGGTCCTAACTTTTCATTTCCTAAAATAGCAAAAGCAACGTTCGATGAGCGCTCAACTCCTTCATCAAACGTAATAGAACCCCATCCTGCACCGCTATTATGGTCTCCAATTTCCTCATTCCCTACTTTGTATTTACCAGATTGATAGTAATCTTGTCCTTTGTATACTCCCTCATTAATAGCAGCTGCTAACGTGAAGATTTTCATTGTTGAACCTGGTTCATAAGCATTTGCAATCGGATCATTTAAAAAATACTGGATATCTTGTTTATTCGGATCATAACTTGGTCTGCTAGACATCGCTAAAATCTTTCCTGTTTTCGGATCTGCTACGATCCCAATTAACATAGACGGATTATAACGTTTATCCGCTTCTACCATCGCATCTTCTAGAAAACTTTGAATATGTTGGTCGATTGTTAAATATACATTATCTCCGTTTTTAGGCGGCTTCACAGACTGTTTTCCACTTTCTAATGCGATACCTTTCGTATCTCCTGTATACTTCATGCTTCCATTAGAAGCTCGTAAATATTTATCCAAGCTTTGTTCAAGTCCAAACTTTCCTTCTGCAATTCCTTCATCATTTGGTTTTGCAAATCCAAGTATATAAGAAGCAAAATCCCCATTCGGATATATTCTTGCTTTTTCTGTAACAAAAGAAATTCCTTTTATATGCATATTGACAATTTGTTCTTTCTTTTCTTTCGTTAAGTTTTTTCCAATCGATCCGAATTCTACTTGCGCAGCATCTTTATTTAAATACTCTAAAATCTTTTCTTTATCTACCTCAAGTACTTTCGATATTTTCTCTGCAGCATCTTCTTTGTCTTCCACATGCTCTTGGCCTTTAAGTGCAGCAACCATCTTATATGAATTTGCATCTTGGGCAAGCACGTAACCATTTTGATCGTAAATCGTTCCTCGATTCGCTTCAAGTACTCCATTTTTATTATGTTTTCGCTCTGCAATTGGTTTTAAATCTACTCCATGCACTGTTTTCATTGTCTGAATATAAAGAAAGCGGGCTAACAACAGAAAAAAGAGCAGGAGAAACACCTTAATGAAGAATCCTGCTCCTTTATTGGTATGAAATTTACGTATATTCATCTCTTCTTCACACCTATTATATTAATTTAAGCCTTTTACATGATTGGCATTAATTTCAAGCCCATGTTTTTTTGCAATTTCTGCAATGCGATCATAACGTGTTAGCTTTTCCTTTTCAGCTTGTAATTCTTGATTTTCTTTTTGTTGTTTTATGCGCGTGCTTTCTATTTCTGTTACTTTAGCATCAGCTTCATATAATGCCGCTTTATTACCAATAAAGGCTACGCATGCATATAGTAAAAAACCAATAAATGCAACATACAATAATTTTTCAATTCTTGTAATTCGCTTAACTTTTGTTTTTACAGCTGGCTGTACTACTTGCTGCGGAGCTTGAGATTGTACTTCTATTTGTTGCTTTTTATACTTAACAGCTAAATTCGACATACCTCTCTCTCCTTTTTATAGTTTTTCAGCAATTCGTAACTTCGAAGAACGCGCTCGGTTATTTTCTTCTAACTCTACATCAGAAGGCAAAATCGGCTTTCTTGTAATTAGTTTCAACTTCGGCTTGTATTCGTCAGGAATAATTGGCAATCCTGGTGGAAGCTGTGGTGTTGTACTATATCTTTTGAATGTCGTTTTACAAATCCGATCTTCTAACGAGTGGAATGTAATCACACTAATTCGGCCACCTGTTTTTGTCATGTCAATTGCCGCTTCCAACGCTTCCTCAAATACTTTCAATTCATCATTAACTGCAATACGAATTGCCTGGAATACTCGCTTCGCAGGATGTCCTCCCGTTCGCCTTGCTGGAGCTGGAATCCCTTCTTTAATTAACTCCACTAGTTCTCCAGTTGTTTCAATTGGTTGTTTTTCACGGTACGCTTCAATTTTCCTTGCAATTTGCTTTGAAAACTTTTCTTCACCATATTGAAAAAAGATTCTTACAAGTTGTTCATATGACCAACTATTTACAACGTCATATGCTGTTAGCGGGGCATTTTGATCCATGCGCATATCAAGCGGAGCATCGTGGTGATAACTAAATCCACGTTCTGGCGTATCTAATTGTGGGGAAGAAACACCTAAATCAAATAAAATACCGTCTACTTCTGTTATTCCTAATTCATATAACCTTTCCTTTAAATAACGAAAGTTACTTTTTACAGTTATAAATTGACCATTGTAAGAAGAGAATTTTTCTTTTGCATTTTGAATTGCAACCTCATCTTGATCAAATGCAATTAGTCTTCCTTCTTCAGAAAGTTGAGATAGTAAATAAGCACTATGTCCTCCACCTCCTAGCGTACAATCTACATATGTACCATTTGGTTTAATTTCTAACCCATCTACTGTTTCTTTTAAAAGCACTGTTACATGTTTAAACATTGTTGCACCTACTTTTTTACAAAATAATCTTTTTGAGTCATCTTTTTATCCAAACTTCAAAAACGAAGAGAAATCAGGATAATTGTCCATAAAATTCCGATTGGAAAGGTTAGTAATTAGTAAGAATTCCACTCCCTACTAAATAATAGTCTTATCTTATTATATACTAAATCTTATCATCTTTTTCGGGAAATTACATAAAAACATGCCGAAAAAGATAATAATTCACCTTCTTTTTGTTTCATTTTATCAAAAAAGAACCGTTCTTCAAAAACAGAGTGCTTTCACCCCATATACTTTACGATACACATAATCAATAAATAAATTTATTTTACAGGTAATTCCACAAAATAAAATAAAATCCTGCTCTTAAGAGCAAGATTTTATAATTTTATAATATGATGTTTTCCATTCCAACGAAAAGTTTGTTTCATAACTCGCTCTACAAAATCAAGCCCATAGCCATTTAAATAATAACAAATGTTCCATATTCGTTCTTGCGGCGCACCTAGCGGTTGTAATGAGTGCTCGATTCTTCGGAATTTATTAAGCTGCACTTCATACTTTCTTTCTAAATCAGATTGAAGTGTCCGCTCTAACAATTCAAGTTGTTGCATAATTTTCAACTCATTTTTCTTCGCAAAATCTCGAAGGCCCGGACTCACTTTTTGAACAAATTGCTGCAAAGATGTATGAATTGCTCCAATCTGCTCCACTGCATTCGTAAATTGATTATCTATCGGCTCTTCAACTTGCATAGATAACCACTTTTCTCGTAATGTAACAATACCTTCACAGAACACTTCGCTCTCTTGAATCTGCAAATCCCGTAAATCAGTTTCAATATCACGCGCTAAATAACTAATTGTCAAACGAGGTACAACCGGCGGCATTTGGAAGTCCATTGCATGAAACACTTGTTGTAGTTCACTCCAATACGCAATTTCTCCTGGTCCACCAATAAATGCAAGTGTAGGAAAAATATATTCTTGCATAAGTGGTCTTGTAACAACATTGTTACTGAATCGTTCCGGATGATCTTCCATACTTTCTATAAGCTCCTCGTAGGAAAACGAATACATCCCTTCTTTACAAATAAAACACCCTTCTTCTTCCTCTAACAAAAGACGTTCCCCATTCATTTCCATAAAGATATGAACTACATTCTGTTTTGTTTCAATAATCGGTTTATACCCCAAATCACGTAATACACGTTGTTGATCATTAAGTGCTACTTGCACATTTTTGTAGCGCGCTAATAATTCTTTTAAAAAAGGAACTTCAATATTCCGAAGGATAGGATGATGAGAATCTACAAGAATTAAACCTGAATGCGCAAATAGCTTTGTAATAAAGTGTGCAAAAAAATCAACATATGTGCGTGATTGCTGTAAACATTCTTCTACAAAACGAAAGACATCCTTTGTATGCTTTGTTTCTGGATATGTTTTAAATATTTCTTCAATCCATTGTTTACAATCCTCGATGGAAATCTCCGTTTCAGAAGCACTTGCTTTATTTAGATGACGTTCATGAAAAATTGTTTTTTTCACTTTTCCGTTTTTCGTAACGAACGCATGGTTAATTTCATCAATGTCATGATCTTCCCCAGCAATCCAAAAAACAGGAACAACTCGTACTCCAAGTGAAGCTTCTTTTTCCTTTGCAAGTTGTAAAATAGATATAATTTTATGAATTGTATAAAGAGGACCTGTTAGCAATCCAGCTTGTTGTCCCCCTACAACAACGTATGTATCTTCTTCCAACAAAGCATGAATATTTTGAAGCGTTTTTTCTCCTGCATTTAATTCTTGATTATATTGTAATAAATGTGATACTAACTCTTGTCTTGGATACTGTCTATTTCGTAAATCTTGTATACGTCTTACAAAGCTCTCTTCTGTTATTTGATAATCAAAGCATTCTTGAATATCTTTTTCATGGTTTAAATAGTCCGCAACAACTCCTTGAAGCGGGACAGAGATTTCTTTTATCTCCATATACTTCTTCCTTTCATCTCCTGATCTCTCACCAACCAAATTGTAGTCAATGTTCGTTGTAAAAGCAAAGAATATCTCTTATCTTTCTAATCCTTTTATAGAATGATACAAAAAAGACAGCGTCGGAACTGATTTTTGTTGCTTCTCTGCTTCTTGAATTAAATAACCGACAATTGCATCAACTTCTGTTTTTCTATTATTGCGTATATCCGTTAACATAGAGGAAATATTATGAGCTGTATTTTCACATACTGTACATACACGCTCCCAATACTCTCCACATTGTAAATCGCCGACAATTCCCATTACTTCTGAAAACACTTGCTTCATCACTTTGTGAAACGAGGGATTTGTCAATAACTCTCCATTTTGCACACCAAACAGCGCAGTTAATGGGTTGATACACGCATTAACGACAAGCTTATTTATCATTATTCGCTTCCAATCATTTTCAAGCGCTACTGGGAATAGACCCGAAGAAAATGCAGGTAACAGAGGTTCAAATTGTTTCTTTTCTCCGTGTATGAGTCCAAATTTCGTACTACCTACCCCAGTATGATGAACGATACTCGCATTTTCCTTTTTCGCTCCGTGTTCTACAATTCCTATCGCAACACTAGCGCCTTGAATTTGCTGTAATAAATGAAGATGTCCCATTCCATTTTGCAAGAAAATAAGTCGTTTTTCCGCTTGCAAATACGGTAATATCTCTTCTAAATGATATTGTTTTACCGCAATAAACGTATAATCATGTGTTTCATTTTTTATATTCTCTAAAGGGCTAACACGAGGAAATACAGTTTCCCTCATACCATTTTGCACACATGTAATCCCGCACTTATTCAAGTGCTCAGATTGCTCTACTGTTCGTGTATACAGTGTGACATCCTGCTCATTTTTTTGTAAATAAAACGCAAAAAGAAGTCCGATTGCTCCTGGCCCAACAATTCCAATTTCCATTTTTAAAAAGACCCCCATTTTCATCACGCTATACATCAAAATTTAAAAGATACATCATGATTAACTTTCTACAAAAACCAATTGTTAAAAGCTTCCCACTAATAAAAAATTCCTACTAACGAAAGCTTTACTATATATATAAATCCATTTTAATTTTCGACATCTTTGTCTAGCTCTGCCTCCTAAGCTATGAGGGCTTAAACAGTCGGCGCCGCTTTTCTTTATGATCCAGCTCCAGCGGCTAGAACAGTCGGTGGCTTCGCGTCTTCCGCCGAGGCAAAAAGCGCCTCTATGTCAGAAGCTCCATCCCCCTCTTGTT
>NZ_JBAWSX010000011.1:48114-168290 GCF_037104725.1 Bacillus bruguierae
GCTACTATGCATGGCCAGATGCTCTCGCCCCCTAAAAAGAAAGAGGGTTTATATGTCGATTTTTTAATTTGTATTTATATAGTTTATAAAATTAGTTTAGCAAACTTCTAAAAAAAATACTGAAAGAATGATCTCTTTTCTTCATAAAATTAAAAAAATGCGTTATAATATTATTGTAAATATTTATACTTTTCTTTATTTTACAACAAGAAAAGGATGTGATTCTATGCATTTCCCGAAAGTTGAGCGCTTGCTCATCAATTATAAAACGTTAGAAGAGTTTAAAAAATTCAAAGGATGCGGCGCTGAAGAATTATCTATGCTGGAAGATTTACAAGCAAATATCATCGAAAACGATAGCGAATCCCCCTTTTATGGAATTTATTACGGCGGTTCTCTTATCGCACGCATGAGCTTGTATACGAAACAACAGTCCAGCAACAATTTGTTTTCTGGCCCTTATGTAGAACTTTTTAAACTCGAAGTGTTACCAATATTCCAAAAACAAGGATTCGGTAAGATGCTTGTCGATTATGCAAAACAATTGCATCTTCCTATCAAAACGATTGCTCGTGTCCAATCTGCTGATTTTTGGGAGAAATTACACTTCGAAAAAGTAACCATTGATGATGGTGATTTCTATATTTGGTATCCAAACGCAAATTTGAATGCGGTTACAAAAAGTGAATCCGCTTAAAAATAAAAACAGCTGCGTGACAGCTGTTTTTATTTTGATGTTTTTTCAAGTATTCCTTTTTCTCGTTTCCTTTCTCTTTCAGAAGGCTCTAATACCATCGAGTTTCTTTTTCGGTCGATATAATCAAATAAAGTACGATATTCTTCTTCATACAAAGACAATTGCTGCAGCAGCCCTTCTTTTTCCTTTTGCAACGTCTCAATTTTTTTATATAACTCCATTTCTTCTTCTTCTTTTTTATAACTTTGTAAAAAAACAATTACATCTTCTAACGTTATTGAAAGAGAGCTCACTTTCTCCTTCTTTTGTTCTTGCACTTCATAATTTTCAGCTTTCCGTATTTGCTTTGCTTCTTCAATGCGTTCTTTATATTGTTTACGCACGTAAGAATTCCAACGAAATCCACAAGCAGCAGGTGTCCGCGATAAATGTCTTCCTACTTCTTTGAAGGCAGAAAGCTGCGTTCCCCCTTCGCGAATATGCCGGAGCACTACTTCTGCCAGAAGTAAATCTTCGTCATCAGTCCATGCATCTTGTCTTGTTGTTGCCATCTCTCTAGTCCTCCTTATGCATTTTTTATTAAACATATGCAGTTACTAGAAAAGATAGAAGAATAACATGTAAAGAAAAGCAAAAAAATAAACGCAGAAGGTTTCCCTCCTGCGTTTATTTTTGCAATTACTTGCTGATTACTTCTTTACCTTTGTAAGTACCGCATGCTTTACATACACGGTGAGCTAATTTCGCTTCACCACAGCTTGGGCACTCTACCATACCAGGTACTGATAATTTGAAATGCGTACGACGCTTTCTTTTTACTGTTTTAGAAGTTCTTCTAAAAGGTACAGCCATTCTTCCCACCTCCTTAAAAGAGAAAGTTATTTTCATACGAAGGCCCGAAACGGTCTTCTGATTATTTGTCAAAAAACTTCGCAAGTCCTGCTAATCTTGGATCAACAGGCTTTTCTTCGCTTTTTTCCGAAATCACTTGCCAATCTCGACCTTGCATCGGTGTTCCCTCTGAAACATCCTCACTGAAAATTTGCATTGGAATCTCCAATAGTATATTTTCCTTAATTACAGGGAGTAAGTCAAGTACTTCTCCTTCTAAGTAATGAAAATCTGCTTCAGGTTCATAATCTTCTTTCGAAACTAAGAACACCTCAGTTGTTTCAATGTCAAATGGTAATGTTACATCTACTAACGTTCTAGAGCATGGTAATACCATACTTCCTGTTATATGTAGATGAAACGTAAATTTGTTAGAGCCAAAATCAACTCTACCTGTCACATGAACAGGAGTAACGTCTCGAACATCTTTCTCAACATTATTCAGATCACTAACATCTACCATCTCATCTAACGTTAGTCCTTTTTGTCGATATTTGTTCAATTGATGAATCGACCATTTCATACTCATATCACCTCAAGGCAACAAACAAAATTATAGCTAGCCATTGTATATTTGTCAATATTTTTTCTTTACACTATAATGAAGTCATTATAGGAAATAATATATAGATTATCATGTTTTAGAAAAAGATGCTACACTGAAAGGGGAGATTCTTATAAAAGCTAGCGGCATTGTTGTTGAATATAATCCATTTCACAATGGTCATGCTTATCATATGCAACAAACTAAAAAGTTAACAAAGGCAGATATTATTATTGCTGTTATGAGCGGACCCTTTTTACAGCGCGGAGAACCGGCTCTCGTTTCAAAATGGGCGCGAACACAAATGGCATTAGCAAATGGTGTGGACGTTGTCGCCGAACTTCCATATGCCTTCGCAACGCAAAAAGCTGAAACATTTGCAAACGGTGCTATTTCAATATTAGATGCTCTTCGTGTCTCTGAGATTTGTTTTGGGAGTGAAAGTGGTAATATCGAACATTTCTACAATACAGTTACTTTGCGTCAAACTGAGCAAGAGGCATTCCATTCCCTTGTGCAGC
Organism: Bacillus bruguierae; assembly: GCF_037104725.1. Classification (NCBI taxonomy): domain Bacteria; kingdom Bacillati; phylum Bacillota; class Bacilli; order Caryophanales; family Bacillaceae; genus Bacillus; species Bacillus bruguierae. The sequence goes on from NZ_JBAWSX010000011.1 coordinate 50,768, forward strand.
GATACTTAAAAACAGGCATGAGTTATGCGAAAGCAACTTCTGAGGCATTTTCATCCTTACAAAAAAACATAGCTACTATCGACATTTCAGAGCCTAATAATATTTTAGGAATGCATTACATAGAAGCCATTATCCAACAAAAAAGTTTAATGAAGGCAAGTACAATTAAGCGTTTTGCTTCTCACTATCATGACGAAACATTTCAAAATGAACGAATTGCTAGTGCAACGAGTATTCGCAAACAATTATTTAATGATTCGGAAACTTTTTCAACAATTATTCCCTTTGTTCCAAAAATAACAAACCTACTTTTAGAGCAATATAAACATTCCTATCACCTATTACATAATTGGGAGCATTATTTTCACTTACTAAAATATAAACTCCTAACCATGTCACCATCGCAATTACAAAATATATATGAAGTAGAGGAAGGGTTGGAACATCGGATTTTATCTTCTATCCAAGAAGCAACTTCATTTACAAAATTTATGGAAGTATTAAAAACAAAACGTTACACATGGACACGACTACAGCGCATTTGCACACACATTTTAACCAACACAACAAAAGAAGAGATGCACAAAGCCCATGTAGAACAACACGCACAATATATTCGTTTACTCGGCATGTCCCAAAAAGGACAAGCGTATATATCAGCAAAAAAAAAGCAAATAACACTTCCATTGCTTTCTCATACAAAAACGTTACAACATCCTCTTCTAGATATAGACCGAAAAGCAAGCGCTGCTTATTTCTCTATTTTACAAGGAACCCTTTGTGGTGAAATGATAAAGCGAGATATAACGCAGCACCCTATTCGATATAACGAAGTGCAACATGTATTTTTGTAAAGTGAAACTTCCAGCAGTGAGGGGGATGGAGCTTCTGACGTAGAGGCGTTTTTTACCTCGTAAGAAGAAGCGAAGCAACCGAACATTCTAGCCATTGGGACTAGACAACGCCCCTCTCTCAGCCTTAAGATGGGGGTCTTACTGCCCACGAATAGCGGGATAAAGTGAATCTTCCAGCTTTCCCTTCTTCATCTTTCGCTGTCTGAAAATAGAATGATAAAAAAATCCTCTCTTAAACGAGAGGATTTACTTTTTTTCTGACATTTTATTCAAATACGTTAACGCATCATCTATCGTATCTACAGGTATAATTTTCATTTTGGTGTTTATATCTTTAGCTGTTTTCACTGCCTCTTTATAATTTGAATTCTCTTTTCCATTCTCATTTGGAGCAAAGAATACTTCTGCACCTGCATTATGAGCTGCAACTACTTTTTGAGAAATACCTCCAATTGGACCGACTTCTCCTTTTTCATTTATCGTTCCAGTTCCAGCTATTTCGTGACCTTTCGTTATATCTTCTTTCACGAGCTGATTATAAATTTCTAACGTAAACATAAGACCAGCAGAAGGTCCCCCAATCTTATGCGCATCAATTTTCACATTAGGACTTACTGTAAGCTTCTTATCTGTAATAATAGAAACCCCAATACCAGCGCGACTTTTATCTTCTGGAATTGGCTTCAGTACAAATTTTTCTTCCTTTTCTTTATTTTCATGGACATATTTAACACTTACTTTATCATTTTGTTTTTTTGTTTTCATATATGCAATAAACTGCTCTGCCGTTTGCAATGATTGCCCATCAACAGCAAGAATACGATCTCCAAGCTTTAATTTTTCAGCAGCTGGCATATCATTTGCAATACCAACTACAAGCACACCTTGATTTTCAAACGTAACAGGAGCATTTGCTCGTTTATACGCATTATAAATAGCCGCATCTTGTGACTCTTTCATTGCATATACTTGGCGAAATTGATACTCTTCATCACTTTCACCTTTTCTTAAAATTTCTTCCTTCTTAAAAATTTCTTCATATTTGTTAAATTTAGCAGAAAGAAAATTCACAACATTCGCTCGTCCCATCGAAACTGTAACGAGCATAAAATCCCCTTTCTCTTTATTCCCTCCTTCAACCTTTACATATGGCTCTAATTTCTCTGCCATACCTGGCTTTGTAATATAGTATGGCAGAGGGACAAATACAATTAGCATTGCAATAATTACTCCAATAAGTAGTGCATATAAATACCGAAACTTTTTAAACATCCTTTTTCTCCTTCCACTGCTCAATCAATGTGTAAATTGTTTGAATATGCTGCTTTGCTTCTTCTTCACCAACACGAATAATATCTTCTATATTCGTAAAGGCTCGCGAACTAAATTGTTCTACAGCTGGATGCATCATTAAATCTGATGCAATTTGTCTATTTACTACAAGTTCGTGTTGCATAATTTCAATGCTTTGCATAATGACATCATAAATGGATGTAACTTCTCCATTAACCTTAATAGGAGATACATCAACAGCAATCACAATATCAGCTCCTAATTTTTTTACTACCGATACTGGAATACGATCAATCACTCCTCCATCAACGAGCAGTCTTCCATTTATTTTCTCTGGAACAAATATACCGGGCACAGAAATACTTGCCCTAACAGCATCTGCAATAGAACCTTGTGTAAAGACAACCTTTTCACCATTTAGAATATCAGTTGCTACAACCGCTGTTGGAATATCTAGCTCTTCTAATTTTTTATTATATGTAAACATTTTAATCATATCTTTTACACGTTTTCCAGTAATAAATCCCATTTTAGGTACAGTAAAGTCCAAATAGTACTTCCGCTTAAATACTGTCGCTAAACGATACAAACGATCCACATTACATCCCGCTGCATAAAACGTACCTATTAGTGCCCCCATACTGCTCCCTGCGATCATATGAATAGGTACACCAGCGTCTCGCAACACTTTAATAACACCAACATGCGCAAATCCCTTTGCTCCGCCTGATCCAAGCGCTAATCCAATTTTCGGTTCTCTCATCTTCTTCACCCTCAAAAATTTTTCACTCTCTTTTTATACTTATGGTCTAATTTCACCATGTATCCTCGTATACTGAAATGAACATTTGGGACAAAGGGGGATACAAAATGTACGAAAAATGGAAAACAAGCTTTCTCACCATATCGGTTTCTTTTATTACAATTTCTCTCGTACTCCATCCCCAAGCAGCACTACAATCATCTATTCGAGGCTTAAATATATGGTGGGAAGTTGTATTTCCTTCATTGCTACCTTTTTTTATTATTGCAGAACTTCTAATCGGGCTAGGAGTTGTAAAGTTTATCGGTGTGCTATTAGAGCCCTTGATGCGTCCACTCTTTCGTGTACCTGGTATCGGAGGCTTTGTATGGGCAATGGGGATGGCCTCGGGTTTCCCTGCAGGCGCAAAATTAAGTGCTCGGTTACGCCAAGAAAACCAACTTACACAAATTGAAGCAGAACGTCTAGTATCTTTCACAAACTCTTCTAATCCATTATTTATTTTTGGTGCTGTAGCGATCGGTTTCTTTGACAACCCAAAACTAGGACTTATTTTAGCAGCCTCCCATTATGTTAGTAATTTCACAGTTGGACTACTCATGCGCTTTTACCAAGATAATCGCGAGCAACCAAAAGCAAAGAGGCATGCACCGCCAATCCCATTGCGGCAAGCTTTTTCTGTTCTTCATAAAACTCGCTTACAAGAAAAACGTCCCATTGGCAAATTAATTGGTGATGCGATTAATTCTTCTGTTCAAACATTACTTATGATTGGCGGGTTTATTATTTTATTCTCTGTTTTAAATAAAATGTTAACTGTGTTTCATATTACAACTTTCCTTGCTTTTATTATGAAACAAATATTAGTTGCATTTCAACTTTCGCCTTATTTTAGTTTCCCTATTTTGTCAGGCCTTTTTGAAATGACACTCGGGAGTCAAATGATTAGCCAAACAGAACACACTTCTCTTTTACAACAAGCCATGATGACAAGTTTTGTTTTAGCATTTAGCGGTCTTTCCATCCAAGCTCAAGTTGCCAGCATTTTAGCAGAAACAGATATTCGCTTTAAACCATACTTTATTGCACGTATTATTCAAAGTTTCCTTGCTCCAATCTATACATACATATTTTGGGGACCACTTTATGAAAAATTACATTCTTTTTCACCTACTCAATACGACATTCCAGTCTTTTTATCTGAACAATCTACCGTGTTTGCAAAAGGATGGACCTCACTTATTATGTACGGTCCGACTTTCACACTATTTTGTTTATATTTATATGTTACGTTACTCTTTTTACGTCTCATTCATAACAAAAAACCCCGTTCATCATAACGGGGTTTGAAACTTCTCTTTTAAAGCACGTTCTACAATTGGTGGAACAAGCCCAGAAACATTACCACCATAACGAGCTACCTCTTTTACAATACTTGAACTTAAAAAGGAATATTGGTTATTCGTCATAATAAAAAACGTTTCTACATTCTCTTCCAATTTACGATTCATGGATGTAATTTGCATTTCATATTCAAAGTCAGATACCGCACGTAAACCGCGTAAAATCGCATTCGCATTACGCATCCTCGCATATTCAACTAATAACCCACTATGCGAATCAACCTTTACATTCGGAATGTCTTTTGTCGCCTCACGAATTAATTCTAAACGCTCCTCTACCGTAAAAAGCGGTTTTTTTGATGAATTATTTAAAACCACAACATATACTTCATCAAAAACTTTTGCACCCCTTTTAATAATATCTAAATGTCCAAGCGTAATCGGATCAAAACTTCCCGAAGAAATTGCTATGCTTGCCATTCGGTCCCCTCACCTTCATACTTATAAATCGAAATCGCTATAATACCATAGTTTTCAGCTCTTACCTTCACAAGTCTACCAATAGTTTCAGGTAGTTCTACATCTACCCCATGTTCAGCCATAACGATTCCATCTTCTTTCAATAGACCATGTTGATCCATTATACTTATTAAAGAAACAATCTTTTGATCTTTATACGGCGGATCTAATAGTACAAGATCGAACAATAACTCACGTTTCATAAGCGCTTTTACAGCACGTTCTGCATCATTTCTATATACTTCAGCTTGCGCTTCTAACTTGCAACTTTCTAAATTTTGATGGATAACCTTTATCGCTTTTCCATCACGATCAACAAAAATAGCCTTATCTATCCCTCTACTAAGAGCCTCAATACCAAGCCCACCGCTCCCGCCAAACAAATCAAGAGCTAAACCACCGTCAAAATAAGGACCGATAATATTAAAAATCGCTTCTTTCACCTTATCTGTTGTCGGCCGTGTTGTATTACCTGGTACAGCTTTTAAAGGATGACCTTTACACTTTCCCGAAACTACTCTCATAATTTTTCACTACCTTTATCTCTTTCTATATAAATCCAAATTAAAAAACGACATAAAACCATTCTTATTAGGTGGGCGAGGGCATCTGGCTATGCATAGAAGCGGTCAGAGCCTTTTTCTGCCACATGCGAAGTTCAAACAAAGGAAGAAGGCAAGTGCAGGCTCCTTTGTTTTTACATAACAGCAATCTATATGTCGAAAAATCAAAATGGATTCATATAACAAATGTTCATATAAATCATTCTTGTATAAGCTCAACTTCATCCCGCTATTCGTGGGCAATAATACCTCCACTGATGAAAGTTTCACTTTATGTATATTCACCTTTTTTATCCTATCATAAAACATGCGAAAGAAAAATAAAAAGGAAAAGAGAAAATTTAATTTTATAATGTATATCTTCATACAGTTTGGGGATAAATAAGTATAACAACATCACCTTCGATGTTGTTGCCAACCGCGGAGAAGACTTACGTTTCCCCATAAGTTCTTCCTCCGGTTTCTCCTCTCCCTTTGCCTTCTTGCTAGTCATGCTAGTATAAGAAGGGCCCTGCTTCGGCAGGGTTTTTTCTTTGTCTCCTTTTCATTTTGAAACTGAAATGATACAGTAAAAGAAAGAGGAGGAAAAGACATGATTCAACGTTTTATTGAACTAGGAGAAGGATACTCCGATTTATACGAATTACTCGAAATTGCAAAAGCAAACAAACATCGAGTATCGCATATGCTTCAATTTAATACTTCGAAAAACGACAAAGCTGTATGCTCTCTTGTCGTTGTTCTTCACCCCACGACAGTAGGCGATTTTCAGCCTTTATACATATGTCGAGAAGGGATCCCTGTATTAACAGATAAAAAAAGCAAACGAATTACTTTATTTGAAGAAACAGCTGAACAAATCGGAAAAAAAGTGGTTTCTTTTACTGTAAAACCATCTACTACATTTCCAGAAAATGAACTATACTTCAACCATCTCATCGGTATTTTACGAATGAATCATTTTATTCCACCGATGCAATAAGGTGAAGAATACAAGAAAGCCCCACCAGAATTTAGGTGGGGTTTTAATCTATCTTATTATAATCATATTCTTTTGCGCGATCTGGTCTGGAATTTTCGAACTCCGTTTTTAAAAACGGCCGATAAGATGGCTCTATTTTTTTTACAAACGGAAGCTTATTTAATTTTTGCATCATATGTTCTAATTGCTCCATATCACAATACACAACAGCATATTTAAACCGTTTCGATATGTAATGAATGTTTCCATATTTCCTTAAAATTTTAGCATGTTTTAAGGAATGTAGATAGACAATCATACTTTGTCGTTGCCCAAACATAATGTTCTCCTTTTATTTAATATCATTCATTTATTTCATAATAAGCCACAGAAATTTATCCTGTATTAATGGGTACCCTACTGATGAAGGCTTCATCATCGATTTTCAAATATTAAAAATACCGGAAGCCATTTCTTACATTCTTTTTTCTTCTATATTCTAAAAAACGGGGCAGATTACCCCGTTTTTTTGCACCCGCAACTACCTCCAGAACCACAACCGCCTCCACAACCACCTGCATCAAAAAACGGGTTGCCTGTCGGAACTTTAATAGCAGGAGAGATCTCAGCACCCATAATTACACTAATCTCATCCAATAACTTTTGTAAATCATTTTCCGCCTTTTTAAAAGCAGCAATTTTTTCATGTAAATCTACTGCTCGTTTTAACTCCCGCATTTGTTTCGATACAGATGTATAGTCCGGATGATATTTTCCAAAGCGCTGCACTTCTTCATAACGCTCTTTCATTTCTGTAAATTGTCGAATTAGCGTTTGTACTTCCGAATCTTGCTGCAATGCATAGTAGCACTTGCGGTATTGCTCTGCTATATCTGAAAGAACAACTGCCTTTGCAAGTTGTTCAGCCTTGTCTAAAATCATTACGCTCTCTAGCGTCGCTGCAATCATGAGAGACACCTCCGAATATTAATCATATCACATTTACAGCAGAACTACTAATTCCATGACTTTATTCAGATATAGATTACAGACAAATATGTTCGGCGATATTGTACTTCAAAATTTCCCACGTTCCCTCTATTTCTCTCACATAACTGATACAAGCATTTTGTAGTGGTGTTTGAAACGTAATTTCTTCCGGAGAAATAGCATGTAACATCGCTTTAATTGCATGGGAATGTGCAACAATAATAATACGTTTTCCCATATATTTTTGAGCAACATCTTTTAATGCTACAAAACACCGCTCAACAATTTCTTGATCCGTTTCCATTCCTTCCACGTTACCATCTGCAATAAACTGTCTAACTTCAGCAACTGGCTTTCCGGATGCTACTCCAAAATTTCGTTCCATAAAACGTTCATCAAGATGAATTGTGTCTATTTTCACCGCATTAGCAATAGCTTGCGCTGTTTCATATGCTCTTACTAGTGGACTACTAACGATGATATCCCATGATTCAGCTTTTAAAGCTACTGCACTTTGACTTGCTTGCTTTTTTCCAATTTCATTTAAAGGAATATCTTCTCTTCCTTGAATAATCTCTTGAAAATTCCAATCAGTTTGTCCATGTCGTACTAAACAAATTTCCGTCATGCTATAACTCCTTTTTCTATAATCCATTTTTATTGTAACAAAAGTTTCGCATGACGGACACATTTTTTACTTCTAATTAATTAACGTTTTGCTGTTTCATATATTGAAACATGTCTATCATAAGAGAAGCAACGGATAATTGATTTTGAAACTTAGCTACCTTGTCTGGGATTGTCTTTTTAAAATATTGCATGGCTGCTAATTCAAATGCTTCTTTTTCACTTGGATTTCTAGAAAGTTTCCGATACCAATATGGTTGCTCTCGAATATATTTCTGTAAATCTTCATTCGACCTTACAAATTCGATGAGTTCAGTTCTCATCACCTTTCCTCCTAATCTTTTTGAAAGAAAAACGGATTATTTTCGGAATTACGCTGTTGCTTTGTTGTCTGATCCCCTTGAAACTGTTGAATAACCTGCTGCACACTTCCAATGGCAGTCGTCATATTCGCTAAATGTTGCTGCACCTGTTCTACATCTATTTTTTTAAAAAACGATACCATTTGTCCCATAAAATCACCAAGCTTTTCTTCGCTCTCTTCTTGTACAGGTGGAGGAACTATCTCTCCATTTACTTTGTAGCGATTCCATACACCATCTTGTTCTCCAAGTAAATACCATTCTTCGTAAAACTGTTGCCATGATTTCTTTCCATTTCGAACGTCATGAACCATCTTTGGATGCTGACGTACAAACTCTTTGAACTTTTGAATAGAAGGATGTAAATCTCCTTTCACCGTCGTCATTACAATCACCCCACCAGATGTATCTTTTACTATATTGTAAGAAAAAAAAGGCGCATGGTTCGCCTATTTTTAGGCAATCCATACACCTTACTTTTGAATAAAATTTTGCGTATAAAATTTATCATACACTCCAATTCCTAAACCAGTGAATTGTTCATTTAGCAAATTCTTTCGATGTCCTTCACTATTTAACCATCCTTGAACCGCTGCAATTCCATCACTATGCTGCGCTGCAATGTTTTCCCCCGCTAGCTGAAATGATACATTCCCTTTTTGTAAACGATCTCCTAATGTTCCAAACGAAGGTGAATCATGTGAAAAATAGTTGTTATCTTTCATATCTTTACTATGTTCATATGCTACTGCTGCTGCTTGCTGATCCCATACTAATAATGGAAGATGGTTACGACTTCGAATTACATTTGTCAAATCTAAAATTTGCTGTGCATTCCCTTGTTCAACTTGTTTTATTTGTTCTTGTGATAATGGCTGTGGATTCGTTAATTCTCCAGAAAAAACAATCTGATACGGTCTTTGGCTGATTAACGTTTCATCATCCATATAACGAACACCAACAAGTTTATGTGTAAAATGATCAAAATATAATTGCGCCCATCCATCTTCTATAGCAACGAGTGGTTGTTCTGTTAGTTCAACATCAGATAATTCGAATTGATAGCTATTTTTTCCCATTTTAAGTGAAATTTCATGTGAAAACGGATTTTTCTTATAAATATCTTCATATGTTTCCCCAATATGAAATGGCGAAATATTTACTTTCTCTCCACCAACATAAATCGTAACAATTTTATGCTCTTTAATCCCAAACTGCACATATTGTGTTAAGTTTTTATTATATATCCACCATTCATAACCATATGCAGATGGTTCAATTCGCGCTGGTTCATCCCAATTTGCTAATAAAATTTCAGAATCACTACCAAGTAACTCTGGAATAGTTTCGGGTACTCCTTTAATCTCTTTTTCTTTTTTGGTTTTCACAATTTTATGCTCTTTTTTTAAATGAGGAGATTGAAATATATATTGAGAAACGAGTAATTTCCCGTATAGATCAATTGCTAAAATAAGAATAGTAATTACTATAATGCGGAACAACTTTTTCAAATTATATACCTCCTGAATAACCATGAAATTGAGGTATACACAAACAAAACTGTTTTCTCCATTTTGTGTGTACCACACTATGTTCACTATATCATATTTCTTTCATAAAATCAGACATTCTCCCTTTTCTCTCTATATGAATTGCGTTTTCTCACTATTCGTACTATTATAAATTCAAGTGGTTTTACGTTTATAATAAGGAGGCTATTTCATGCAATTTACAAATACGAAACTTGAAGGCGTAGTTGTTGACTTCACACTTCTTACTGAGGTAATGGACAATCATCACTTTGTACTAGCTGGGCAATGGGATTACGAGCGAGTTACATACGACTATAAATTTGAAATGCTGAAAGATGTGTATTATTTACGTATACAAGGTTTTGCGCTAGAAGGAGATATTGGCCGGCGACATGCCCATATTAAATTATTACAACCTCTTCTTGGTAAACATTATTATCCACACGGTGTGGAGTATGGAGAGAACGAAAAATTCCCAAAAAATGTTCTTCAAAAAAGCGAACAGTTACTTCAAAATATCGAAAAAGAGTTGCAAGATTTAGCGATTATAGAATAAAGAAAACTTTCTACGAGTTTCGCTATATACAAGTTAAAAAACGACATAAAACCTCTGTCCTTTTAGAGGGACGAGAGCGTCTGGCCGTGCATAGAAGCGGTCAGAGCCTTTTCCTGCCATATGCGAGGTTTAAAGCAAGCAAGTAGCGGTATATTGTATTCTGCATAGCAGCTACTTATAAAGAAAGGCGGAAGCGGCTCGCTCAGAACAAGAGGGGGATGGATCTTCTGACATAGAGGCGCTTTTTGCCTCGGCGGAAGACGCGAAGCCACTGACTGTTCTAGCCGCTGGAGCTAGACAAAGATGTCGAAAAATCAAAAGAAGGTGTACACGATGGTACACCTTCTTTTGATTTAGTAAATTTACCTCGCTATTCATGGATAGTAGGCCTTCCTACTGAGAGAAGTTTCACTTTATCTTGGTGAGAGCTTGCTATCAGTGACAGATGATTGAGATTGCAAATACGGGGGTAATGCATGTATCTGTTCCGCATCCTTTTTCCGTTCTTTACGCACCCACGAGAAGAAAACATACCCAATGACTGTGCCATATACAATTTCTTGTATAATCTTCATTACAATACCTCCTGTTTTCTGATCCTCTAAAACAGGAATCCAATGTAAGAAATCCGGACCTGTAATATTTAAATTAGATAATGTTCCAGCTGGTACACAAAGCTCCATCGCCTTCATCCATGAATTTGGATCTGTATATGTCACAAACAACGGCTCATTCGCAAAAATAATAAGTGCACAAGCCGGTGTTAATAGCATCCCATTAGCAAACATATAACCAATCTTTTTAATATCACTTAATGTTTGATATTGTGCTAACGGATTAAATATCGGCCACCATAGCATAATTGCCATAAAAAACAAGATAGCAAGAACAATTGGATGTCCAATTTGGCTTTGCTTTACCGTATCAAACACAAATGGTAAATGATACATCGAAAATAACCCGTTAAAAACAAATAATGCGATAATAGGATTTGCCCATATGCGTAACATTATACGAATAAATCGAAATGATGTTATATACTCAAAAAAACAGATTGGTAGCCCCAGTAGTAATAATGGCGGTACAGCAATGTACATGATTGCCATTTCTAACATATGCGCACTAAACACAATATGTCCAAGTAAATCGATAGGACCCCCTTTAACTAAATATAAAAGGAACATCCCACTTGTAAAATAAAAGATTTTTCGTTTACTTACTTCTTCCCCATTCGGAAAGCGATGTCTATACTTTCCAATAATTAAAAAATAACCAATCACAATAGCTAATATAAAAAGAAAAAAGATTGGGCTCCACAGTGCTTCAAAACCAAATATCCATAAGTTGTTCACTTTTCTTTCACCCACCCTTTCATAAGTAAAAGGGGATTGATGAAACATTCAATCCCCCTTTCTATTTTAAACCCAAACGATTGTCGTAAAAGTTAAAATCGTTACTAATCCAACTAGCAAACCAGCATACAAGAAAAATGCTGGAGCCTCATGCCCTTTATGGCTCATATGCATAAAATAATACAATTGAAAAATAACTTGTATGGCAGCTAACAATAAAATAAATGGTACCGAAAAAAGCGGACTAAATGTTTTCGGATATGCGACTGCTACAAATGCAATCATTGTTAAAAAAATCATTAATCCGAACGTAATGACTTGATGTTTCATTTCTTCCGCACTTTTTTTTCTGCGATAAGCAAGATCCACTTTAGGATTGTTTATATTTGTTTGTTTTATCGCCATTGTTTATCCCACCATTCCCATTAAGTATACTACAGTGAAAATAAACACCCAAACTACGTCAATAAAATGCCAGTAAATTGATGCAACGTAAAACTTCGGAGCATTATATAAATTTAAACCACGCTTCGCATTACGGAGCACTAGAGTTAAAATCCAAAGTAATCCAAATAAAACGTGTAACCCATGCGTACCAACTAACGCATAAAATGCAGAACCAAATGCACTACTTTTCATCGTATGCTTAAATTCATGAGTATAATGATTAAACTCATAAATCTCAAAGCCTAAAAAGCCAATCCCAAGCAAGATCGTAATAATAAGCCAAAACTGCATTTGTTTAAAATTAAAATTCTTCATATGATACATTGCATATACACTCGTTAAACTACTTGTTAAAAGAAGCATTGTCATAATAAACACAAGCGGCATTTGAAACATTTCTTGTGACGTCGGCCCACCGTTTGTTGAATTTTTCAATGCCAAGTATGTTCCAAACAAGGAAGCAAACAGTACAGTTTCCCCTCCTAAAAATAACCAAAATCCAATGAATTTATTCTTTCCTTCGAGGGTTGCTTTTTCAGGCTCTGCTGGAAAGGTTTCATTTGTTAATTTTTCCTCTACATGCATTACGCCTTACCCCCTTTATCATCTAAATCTTCTTTATGAATGTGGTATCCATGATCATCAATTACAGATCGGAAGAACATTGCTCCAAACGTAATAATAAGACCAACGATCGCTATCACTAACCACATTTTCTCTTTCCCACCATGCATATACATCGCTCCAAATGCCGCGATAAATAAGCCTAAAGAGATAACAAACGGTAAGAAAGATGAGTTTGGCATATGAATATCACCAATCGGCTCTGCTGGCGTCATCTCATTTTTCCCTTCACGTTTTTCAATCCATAGTGGATCTAATCCACGCACAAACGGTAATTGCTTGAAGTTATATTCAGGTGTCGGCGCAGGAATTGCCCATTCTAAAGTACGACCATCCCACGGATCGCGACCAGCTTGTTTTTTTGAAAAAGATGTTTTTACAACATTAACCAAAAGCACAATTGTTCCAAGTGCCATAAATACTGCGCCTATTGAACTAATTAAATTACCAGTTTCTAATCCTTGTCCTGGCAAATACGTAAAATATCGGCGCGGCATACCGATTAAACCAAGGAAGTGCTGAATAAAGAACGTTAAATGGAAACCAATAAAGAACAACCAAAACGTAATTTTACCAAGTGTCTCATCTAAGATTTTATTAAACATAAGCGGCCAATAATAATGAGCCCCCGCAAATAATCCAAATACAACTCCACCAACAATTACGTAATGGAAGTGAGCTACAACGAAGTAATTATCATGAAATTGATAATCAGCAGGAGCAGATGCAAGCATAACCCCTGTCACACCACCCATAACAAATGATGGAATGAAACCAACGGCCCACATCATTGGCGTTGTAAAACGAATACTACCGCCCCACATTGTAAAGAGCCAGTTAAAAATTTTAATACCTGTCGGAACAGCAATTGCCATTGTAGCTACAGAAAAAATGGCATTTGCTACTGGTCCAAGACCCACTGTGAACATATGATGTGCCCATACCATGAATCCTAAAAATCCAATTAATACCGTTGCAAATACCATAGATGAATATCCGAATAATCGTTTTTTAGAGAATGTCGCGAATATTTCTGAGAATATTCCGAAAACTGGGAGTATAAGAATGTACACTTCTGGATGACCGAAAATCCAAAATAAATGCTCCCATATAATCGTATTTCCTCCTAAAGCAGGGTTAAAAAAACTTGTTCCAAATAAACGGTCTAACATTAATAAAGCTAAACCTACTGTAAGCGGCGGAAATGCAAATAAAATAAGTGCAGATGTTACAAACGTCGTCCATGTAAACATCGGCATACGCATATATGTCATTCCAGGTGCACGCATATTAATAATGGTAACGAGGAAGTTAATTCCACCTATTAATGTTCCAATACCTGAAATTTGCAATCCGAGAACATAAAAATCGATGCCGTGTCCTTTTGATGCGAGTGATAACGATGCATATGATGTCCATCCTGCATCAGGTGCTCCTCCCAAAAACCAACTTAAATTTAAAAATACGCCTCCAAAGAAAAATAGCCAAAATCCAAGCGAGTTTAAAAATGGAAACGCAACATCTCGTGCACCAATTTGAAGTGGTACAGCTGCATTCATCATGGCAAACACAAGCGGCATTGCTGCTAAGAAAATCATTGTTGTTCCGTGCATTGTTAATACTTGGTTGTATGCATCCCCAACCAGAAAATCATTGTTTGGAAACGCTAGCTGATATCGAATAAATAACGCTTCTATTCCACCGATGATAAAAAACAACCCACCTGCAATTAAATAGAGAATGGCTATTTTTTTATGGTCTACTGTCGTTAAATAATCCCAAATCACAGAGCCCACTCCCTGTTTTTTTGCTACAGAACTCACGTTTTCAACCTCCCCTTCGCAAATAGTTTCTCGTTACTTTTCAACTTTTAATGTTTTCAAGTAAGCATTTAATGCCTCTACTTGATCTTCAGTAAGATTACCGTATTTTCCAGTCATTTTGTTTCCTGGTTTCATGCTTTCAGGGTCTTTTAACCATTTTTCTACATTTTCATCATTATTTTTAGCAATTCCCGCAACCATGTCACGGTCTGCAAAGTTTGCTAAGTTTGGTGCAATACGTGCAGAAGGTGGTCTGCTATCATTTGATCCAGTAGCATGACAACCGATACAGCTCTTTTCAAAGATTTGTTTACCTTCTTGTTCTTTCGAAGAAGCAACAGCCTTTTTACCATCTAATTCTTTCATACTAGCAATCCACTTTTTGTACTCGCTTTCATTAACCGCTTTCACTTTAAACTGCATTAAAGAATGAGACGGTCCGCAAAATTCTGTACAAAATCCATTATATGTGTCGGCCTTATCTGCTTTAATCCACATCTTGTTCACATTATCTGTATTTGTATCCATTTTTCCAGCTAAAGAGGGAACCCAAAATGAGTGTTTAATATCGGCACCCTTTAAATTTAAATACACTTTTTTACCTGTAGGGATGACTAAATCTTGCGAAGTTACTATTTTTTCATTTTTATAAGAAAATTCCCACCAATAAAGATTCGCTGTTACATCAACAACGATTGTATCTTTATCAATATTCTTTTTCTCCATTGCACTAACGTCAGCAAGTTTAAACGTATATGTAACAGTAGGGACAGCCAACACCAATAAAAGTAAAATCGGAATGACTGTCCATATAATTTCTAGCTTGTGATTTCCTTCAACTTGCTTCGGAATATAGTTTTCCTGTCCCTTCCTTTGACGGAAACGTACAATTACATACAAGAAAATAATCGTAACAACAAGAACAACACCAATCATGATTGCACTGGCTAATAACAATAAATCATATTGCATTTTTGCTACTTCACCTTGTGGAATCAAAGTAGATTGAAAGGCTTTACCGCATCCCCCTAACAGTAAAGCCACTAGTGAAACGAGCGAAAGCAATCGCCACTGTTTCTTCATGCAAACAACCCCCACTTTCTTTGTTAATTAGATTGTACTTTATAGTAAGTAAAGTAAACCTCAACGTAAAGAAATCCCCTCATGTCGTTGTCTTAGAAGAAAGTTACAACAATCATTAAAATAAATAAGATTGTTAAGTAATTTAAGGAGTATACAAACATTTGCACGGACCATTTGATGTCGTCTTTCTTGTGGAAGCCATAAAACCCTAACACGATCCAACCGATGTTAAGCAATGTTGCAATTACCATAAATGTTACTCCAAGTGCACTCATATAAAATGGCAGTGGTAATAAGCATACTGTCCAAATCATAATTTGACGTTTTGTAATATCAAATCCATGCGCTACAGGAAGCATTGGAATGCCTGCATTGCGATATTCTTCAACACGTTTCATCGCAAGTGCGAGGAAATGTGGAATTTGCCAAATAAACATAATTAAGAATAGCATCCAAGCAATAGGGTGATTCAAGCTTGGATCAATAGCTGCCCAACCGATTAAAGGCGGAACTGCACCTGATACACTCCCTACTACTGTATTTAACGTATATTTTCGCTTTGTCCATAATGAATACAGAACAACATACGTAAAGAAACCAATAAAACCAATAAATGCTGCCATCGGTGTTGTAAATAGCAAAAATACAAAGCCTAAAAGCGTAATTGTAATACCTAATGTTAATGCGAATCCAGGTTTATATTTTCCTG
This sequence comes from Bacillus bruguierae, assembly GCF_037104725.1. Classification (NCBI taxonomy): domain Bacteria; kingdom Bacillati; phylum Bacillota; class Bacilli; order Caryophanales; family Bacillaceae; genus Bacillus; species Bacillus bruguierae. Next base: position 67,169 of record NZ_JBAWSX010000011.1, read on the forward strand.
TTACTGTTGGACGATTTTTTGTTCGTTCCATTAAATGATCAATATCTCGGTCAATATAATTATTTAAGCTACATGCTCCCGCCATAATTAATGCAGAGCCGATGATTGTAAAAAACATTTTATCTAGATGGTCCAAAACATTCAATCCATTGAAATGTAGAGCTAACCAAAATCCTGTAAATACAGTAAGTGTATTTGAATTTACAATCCCCATCTTAACGAGCGCTAATAAATCTTGTACACGTGTTGTTTCCGGTACATTTGCTATAGCTGACTCATCATGCAGTTCACTTGTTGCATGGTTCATCACTTTAACCCCCTCTTAAAACTTCCATCTTTCTTTTGCCCATTTACTTAAAATAAAATATCGCTTTTATATAGCAATATTATTACAGTAGAAATGTTGTTTTTTGGTTTTGTTATTAATATACACTTCTCGCTCGAATATATTAAAACATATTTCATGAAAAAATTGTGAAGAAAACATGAACTTTTTGTGTCTATGACTTAAAAAGTTTTCCTATTACTTCATCAATTATAGAACGTAATTATCTTTTATAATAAACTATTTTGTCAAATTCCGCATGCATTTCCGTATATTTCTTTATAAAACTCACTATTTTTTGTTAAAAATCAGCAATTTATTTTCCTTATCTTCTTCCGCTCTCTCCCCTTTGCTATTTTATCAGATTTTATATATCATAGGACTGTAGTGCATTTCTGTTTCTATAACCTTTCCGGCTATTTACAAGTAGTAAAACCTCCACCTCAAGATTCTGAAGACGTAGAGAATATAGGTTAGGTAACTGCTAGTATGCGCCGAAGTCGTTTAACTAACCCTTAGTGAGGATTAAAAACAACACCGAGGGAAGTTCTACTTTATTTTATTAAAATATTGCACAATAACTTTGAAATTGAAAGCTGGTGAAAAGGATTGCAACGCTTTATAAAATGGTTAGCAGTCATTACAAGTCTTGATTTATTATTTGTTCTACTTGGTGGAGCGTTAGTTACTAAAACTGGATCTGGACAAGGCTGTGGTAAATCTTGGCCGCTGTGTAATGGAGAACTTGTTCCTTCGAATTTATCAATGGAAACAATTATCGAACTGAGTCATCGTCTTACTTCAGGTTCTGCAGGAATTCTAGTTACACTACTATGTATCTTATCTTGGAAATACTATGGACAAGTTCGTGAAACAAAAGCACTTGCCATCCTATCTTTCGCGTTTTTAATAGCGCAAGCACTCATGGGCGCTGCTGCGGTTGTATGGGGGCAAGTTCCGGCTGTATTAGCAATTCATTTCGGTATTTCCCTTATTTCGTTTGCTGCTGTTATTTTATTAACACTTCTTATCTTTGAAATTGATAAGAAATTTGATGCTCATTCACTTGTTATTGATAAGAAGATGAAATTTCACATTTATGGTGTAACAATTTACAGTTACCTTGTTGTCTATACAGGAGCGTTAGTGCGTCATGAGCATGCGAGTTTAGCATGTCCGAGTTTCCCTTTATGCAGTAAAAACAGCCCTCTTCCAATACAGTTTCATGAATGGGTACAGATGGGACACCGAATTGCTGCTCTATTAATTTTCGCTTGGATTTTATATGCAATGCTTATAGCTATCAAGCACTATAAGCAACAACCTGTTATATGTTATGGATGGATTACAGCTTTCATTCTTGTCACATGTCAAGCAATCGCTGGTATTTTAGTTGTATATACAGAAGCAAGTTTAACAATGTCACTTCTGCATTCACTCTTTATATCATGCTTATTTGCCGTATTATGCTATTTAGTTATGCTAGGAACACGCAGTAAAACAAACATGAAAAAAACAGAAATAAATCATACTACTAAGCAAACGAAACTATCATAATAACATGTCTCTTCTGACAAGTTATTATTTTTTAAAAACAAAAGAGCTGCACAAAAGCAGCTCTTTTTTATTTTCAAAATTCGAGTGATAACCTTGTTTTATTGCTCTAACTCAATCAGCAAATCACCTGTTTGAATTGCCTCGCCGTCTTTCACATACACTTTTTTCACCGTTCCAGTAAATGGAGCTTGTACAGTTGTTTCCATTTTCATCGCTTCTGTAATTGCCATGGAATCACCTTTTTTCACTTGCTCTCCTTCTTTTACCACTACTTTAATTACAGTACCCGGCATTGTTGCATTAATATGATTTGGATTTTCACGATTCCCTTTCACTCGTTGCGAAACTGTTGCTTTCACACTTTCATCTTTTACAACAATTTCACGAGGCTGTCCATTAAATTCAAAGTAGATAACACGTGTACCATCTAATTGTGGTTCTCCAATCGAAATTAATTTCACAATTAACGTTTTACCACGTTCGATTTCCACACCAATTTCCTCACCAAGTCTCATTCCATAGAAGAATGTCGGTGTGTCAAGGACAGAAATATTTCCATATTGTCCTGCAACTTTTTGATAATCCATAAATACTTTCGGATATAATGCATACGCTACAATATCAAACATCGTTACTTCACGACCAAGCTTATGGAATAACTCTTTTTTTAATGCTTCAAAATCGATCGGTTCTAGCAATTCACCTGGTCTTACTGTTAAAGGCTCTTTTCCTTTTAGAATAATCTCTTGTAGCTTTTTAGGAAAACCACCATACGGTTGTCCAAGGTCACCAGAGAACATTTCGACAACTGATCCTGGGAAATCTAATGCATGACCACGTTCATAAATATCTTTCTCTGTTAAATGATTTTGTACCATAAATAGAGCCATATCACCGACTACTTTTGATGATGGAGTTACTTTCACGATATCGCCGAACATATCATTAACGCGACGATACATCACTTTTACTTCATCAAATCGATCTCCTAATCCGACAGCTTTTGCTTGTTGCTGTAGGTTACTGTATTGGCCGCCTGGCATTTCATGCATGTACACTTCTGTATGCGGTGCATTCATTCCACTTTCAAAAGAAGAATAATATTTACGAACATCTTCCCAATAATGTGAGAGCTTCTCTAAAGAATTCACATCCACATTCGGCTGTCTTTCATTTCCTTCTAATGCATAGAACAATGTATTAGCGCTCGGCTGAGATGTTAAACCTGCCATAGAGCTTACCGCAACGTCTACAATATCAACTCCAGCCTCAATTGCTTTTGCATATGTTAATACACCGTTTCCACTCGTATCATGCGTATGAAGATGCACCGGAATCGATACCGTCTCTTTTAATGCGGATACTAAATCGTAAGCTGCGTTTGGTTTTAATAAGCCTGCCATATCTTTAATCCCTAAAATATGAGCACCAGATGCTTCTAACTCTTTTGCCAAGTTTTTGTAGTAATTTAAATCATATTTACTGCGCATTGGATCATGGATATCACCTGTGTAACACATTGTTGCCTCTGCAATTTTACCGCTTTGACGCACAGCATCAATTGCAACGCGCATACCTTCTATCCAGTTTAAACTATCAAAAATACGGAATACATCAATGCCAGCCTGCGCAGAACACTCTACAAACTGTTGAATTAAGTTATCTGGATAGTTTTTATATCCTACTGCATTCGATGCACGAAGAAGCATTTGGAATAATACATTTGGCATACTCTCACGTAATTGTAATAAGCGTTCCCATGGATCTTCTTTTAAGAAACGATACGCGACATCGAATGTTGCTCCGCCCCACATTTCTGCCGAAAATAAATTCGGTAACATTCTTGCTGTTGGTTCAGCAATTTGTTTCAACTCTTTTGTACGAATACGCGTTGCTAATAACGACTGATGTGCATCACGGAATGTAGTATCGGTTAATAAAACTTGTTTTTGTTCCTGAACCCATTTTACTAATCCATCAGCTCCGCGCTTATCTAAAATTTGCTTCGTACCAGCTTTGATTGGTTCAGAATATTTTATATTCGGAATGCGTGCTTCTGCAAAAATCGGTTTTTCTTGTTTTCCTACTCCTGGGAATCCATTTACCGTTACCGTACTAATGTATGATAGCATTTTTGTACCACGGTCTTTTCGTTTTGGAAATACGAATAGTTCCGGCGAGGAATCGATAAAAGATGTATCATATTCTCCTGATAAAAAGTTTTGGTGCTTTACAACATTTCCCAAAAATGGAATATTTGTTTTAATGCCGCGAATACGGAATTCTTTTAAGTTACGTTCCATTTTAGCTGCTGCTTGTTCAAATGTTAATGCCCAAGTTGTTACTTTTACAAGTAATGAGTCATAATATGGTGTAATAACTGCACCTTGGAAGCTATTTCCTGTATCTAAACGCACCCCAAAGCCACCACCAGAACGATACGTCATAATTTTTCCGGTATCTGGCATGAAATTATTTAGCGGATCTTCTGTCGTCACACGAGATTGAATTGCAAATCCATGCGTAATGATATCTTCTTGTTTTGGAATACTTACTTTTTCACTATGTAAAGCATATCCATCAGCAATTAAAATTTGTGATTGAACGATATCAATGCCTGTAATCATTTCTGTAATTGTGTGTTCCACTTGGACACGCGGATTCACTTCAATGAAATAGAATTCATTTCCTTTTACAAGAAACTCAACTGTCCCTGCATTTACATAATTAACATTTTTCGTTAATTGAACTGCAGCCTCACAAATACGATTGCGCAGTTCAGCTGGAAGAGACACACTTGGTGCTACTTCTACAACTTTTTGATGCCTGCGCTGTACAGAACAATCACGCTCATATAGATGAACAGTATCTCCATGTTCATCTGCTAATATTTGTACTTCTATATGTTTTGGATTTTCAACAAATTTTTCTACATAAACTTCATCGTTCCCAAATGCAGCTTTCGCCTCGGATTTCGCACGGTCATACGCTTCCTTTAGTTCTTCTGCACTGCGTACAATCCGCATCCCGCGGCCGCCACCACCAAGAGCTGCTTTAATGATAATTGGGTAATCATACTTTTTTGCAAAATTGGCTACTTCGTCAATCTCTTGTATAGGGCCATCACTACCAGGAATAACCGGGATATTTGCCAATTGAGCTTGCGTTCTTGCCTTTACTTTATCCCCAAACATGTCTAAATGCTTACTCTTTGGACCAATAAAAATAATCCCCTCGTCTTCGCAACGTTTTGCGAATTGGATATTTTCTGACAAGAATCCGTATCCTGGATGAATTGCATCAACATGATTACTTTTGGCAATTTCAATAATACCTTCAATATCGAGATATGCCTCAATTGGTTTTTTTCCTTCTCCTACCAAATACGCTTCATCTGCTTTATAGCGATGATATGAACCGCTATCTTCTTTCGAGTAAATCGCAACTGTGCGTAGTCCTAATTCTGTACAAGCACGAAACACACGAATCGCAATTTCTCCGCGGTTAGCTACTAATACTTTTTGAATACGTTGCAGCTTTTTCATGATTTTCCCCCTCTATTTTCCTACCATTCATAACACCATAAATTTGTCCCGCTTTAGTGGGAGTAAGTATTTCACTTCCAGCAGTATTTTTTCACTGCGTGCAAGCTTCACCTTATTTTTATTCATCATACCTTATTTTTTGACAAATGATAAGCATTCTGTCCAATTCATCTCACAAAATTAGTATAGCATAAAACGAAGGAAGCAACCATCCTTTTTGTAGAACACATTTGATAAAAGTGACATACTGTTTGTTGCAAGATCATAAAATAATCATCTTTTTTCTGAAGCTATGCAAATAAAAGAAGCTTCGTACACGTGTACAAAGCTTCTTTTATTTTACAACAACAAGATGTCTCTCTTGTTTAGGTTGTTGTTGTTCCTGCTCTTTCTGTTCTCTTTTTTCTTGCTGTTTCACAAAACTAGCTACATTTAATAAAATTCCCATAGCTGCTAAGGTTACCACTAAAGAAGTACCGCCATAACTAACAAATGGTAAAGGCACACCAGTAAGTGGCATAACCCCTGTAATTCCGCCTAAGTTTACAATAGATTGCACTCCAATCATACTGCCAATTCCAATTGCAAGTAAACTCCCAAAAGGATCTTTACATTTTTGCGCAATTCGAAAAGCACGAACGACAATGACTAGTAAACCTATTAAGATAATCGCCACCCCAACAAACCCTAGTTCCTCAGATATAATTGCCATAATGAAGTCTGTATGTGGTTCTGGTAAATATCCATACTTTTGAATACTATTTCCTAGTCCTCTACCACCTACACCACCAGAAGCAATTCCAACAAACGAATTGATCAATTGAAATCCCTTCCCTTGCGCATCTCCAAACGGATTCCAAAACGTAGTGAACCGCGCAATTTGAACAGGTGTTAAAACATTTTTTCCTATAAAATATCCGAGCGGAATCCATATAATAGATGTAAGAGCAATTCGTTTTAGCCAAACTTGAAGGGGTATCCCTGAACAGAACGTCATAATCCCAATCGTTGACACAATTAATAATGTTGTTCCTAAATCAGGCTGTTTTAAAATTAAACAAATTGTAGTGAATAAAAAAATAAACACTCGGCCGGCACCATGCCAAATCGGTCCATCTGTCGCGTGCTTTTTTGCATAAAAACGAGCTAATACAATGATAATCCCTAATTTAACAAACTCCGACGGCTGTACACCAAACACCCACGATTTCGCATTATTCACAACAGTTCCCCATTTTAAAACAATTAGCAGCATTCCAATGCTAACAACAACGATTAAAACAGTAATAATACGCTTTCGCCATACTTGAAAGGGAACAAACATAGCAATAAACAATCCAATCGTTCCAACGAACAACGCTTTTAACTGTGATAGAAAAAAGTGATCGCTCGTCCATCCGTATTTCGGATAATATTTTGTAATTGCAACAATAGAACTGGCACTATATACCATAATAACGCCGAGCACACATACGATAACAAGAGGAAGCACTAAAGAATAATCTATGGACTTCCAGACTCTTTTCATTCAAAATCCTCTTTCTCTCTTCTTTTTTACAGTTGTATTCCATATGTATTTGCTTTCTTCCTGCTTTTCAGGAAAAATCGTTTTTTTCATAAAAAAAGCTCAAACTGATTCAGTTTGAGCATCTTATTTGAACCAGCTATTATTGTTTGTTTGTAAAAGCATCATGCAACGCCGATAGCTCGCGTTCTAATTCTCCTAAAATTTCTTTACCTTGCTCTTCCGCAATGAGACCAAGACGAACCGCAAAATCAACTTCACGGGATAAGCCAAACATTTGTGTATCAAGTACCTCTTCGTATAATGGACACTGCGGCATCGTAAGGTGGTCCATTTGCACCTTAATAAGTTTTAATATTTTCTCTGCATCAGCTTGTAGAAGGGCAAGTGCCTTTTCCTGATGATTTGTTACTGTCTCAGACGCCAAATTGGTTCCCTCCGTTTCCGTCCTACTCCTCTATCCTATCTATTAATATTAGCGATAGTTTTCATAAATTGCAATAGAAACATTTTCTGTGACAATTGTTCCTAGTCCTATTATACTGAAAAGTGGGAGTATAAGACAAATGGGGGAACAACAATGACTGAAATCTTATTTATTAATGGAAATGTCCGCTTTCCAATTACAATCGATCCAAGTGTTTGGATTTTTGATGATCGAAAAGTCGACTTAACAACATACTTTACAACTCCAAAAGAAATAACAAGTGAATTAGCACAGTATACTGAAGAAGCATCTAAACATTGGGATCGCGAAATTAGAGAAGGAGCTATTTTTCCACCTGTCAATAAAAGCGTTGCAAGATTTGAAAAAGAGAAAATTATTACAGGAACATTCGGCATACCATTTTTACCTTTTTTAGAAAACGCAGAGATTTCTAGCGACGCTGCACATGTAGAAATTCATACTGAATTCGGTATTACAACGATTTCAATAAAGGAAGCAAAGGATGCTATTCTCGGTTTTTCTATTAAAGGAAAACCACTAAAAGAAGACGGTCCTGTTCACCTTTATTTCGGAGATGGCTCTAATGTCAATAATCCTGTTCGATATATTCGAAAGTTTACTATCGTGTAAAGTGAAACTTTCGGTAGCGAAAAAGTTTACTTTACATTCACAGAGGACAAGCAAATAAGAGTGGCTTTTCGCCACTCTTTCCTACAATAAATCCGCTGCTAGTTGCGCTAAATTAGATCGCTCACCTTTTACAAACTTCACATGTCCACTAATTTTTTGTTCTTTAAACTTCTCTACAACATATGTTAAGCCATTATTATATTCATCTAAATATGGATGATCAATTTGCTGTGGATCTCCCATTAAAACAATTTTGCTCCTCTCTCCAACACGCGTTAAAATTGTCTTCACTTCATGTTTTGTTAAATTTTGTGCTTCATCAATAATAATAAACTGCTCTGGAATACTACGTCCGCGAATATATGTTAAAGCTTCTACTTCAATAGAACCCATTCCCGCTAAAATTGCATCTAATTCCCCAGGTTTTTTTGTATTAAACAAATATTCTAAATTATCATAAATCGGTTGCATCCAAGGTCTTAACTTTTCTTCTTTCTCTCCTGGTAAATATCCAATATCTTTTCCCACTGGAACAATAGGTCTTGCCACGAGCAATTTTTTATACATTCCCAAATCTTCAGTTTGCATAAGTCCCGCAGCTAATGCTAATAATGTTTTCCCCGTCCCAGCTTTACCAGTCAATGTTACAAGAGGAATGTCTTCACGTAACAACAATTCCATCCCCATAATTTGTTGTACATTTCGAGGACGAATTCCCCAAATCTGCTCGTTTGGAAAAATAAGCTTTTTTATCTTTTTCCCAGAATGATCAACGATCCCGAGAGCCGAACTCGATCCCCCTAAAGCATCCTTCATTACAATAAATTGATTTGGATAAAATGGATGGTTAGCAATTTCAGAAAGAGAAAGCTCCCCTTTTTCATAAAAACGGTTTAAAATCTCTTTTTGTATGTAATACTCTAAGAAGCCTGTATATATGTTTTCGACTTCCGTAACACGATCACTCAAATAATCTTCGGCTTGTAATCCTAAAGCATCAGCTTTTACTCGAACAAGTACATCCTTACTCACAAGAATGACAGATTTCCCATTTTCTTTTTCTTGCTCTTCTAATGATAAATTTTTGGCCACAGCTAAAATACGATTATCATTTGTTTTCTCTACAAAAATATCTTGTAATTGAACGAATGAACGATGATTTAGCTCAATTCGAAACGTCCCTCCATTCTCGAGAGGAATACTGTCATGCAATTTCCCAAGTTCACGAAATTTATCTATTAGTTTTGATACATAACGCGCATTCCTTCCAACTTCATCCATATAACGTTTCTTTGAATCTACTTCCTCTAACACAACAGCTGGAATGACTACATCATTATTTTCAAAAGAAAAAATAGATAACGGATCCTGCAAAAGCACATTCGTATCTAGCACATAAATTTTACTCAACCTGTTACCCCCTGACTCCACCATGAAATTTGTAGAACAAGGGTTTCATCCATGAGTATGGACGAACCATTGTTATAATTATATGTACTGTACAAACGAGATAGAATAGAAATCACTTGAAATATAAAGAAAAAGGATGAACAACTTTCCTTGCTGCCCATCCTTTTTCACGCATCCCTCATCGCTGATAAAACTTGGTTGTCTAATTTTTCTGCAGCGCGAAGATCGTATGTTTTTTCATATTTCGGTTCAATGGCAAGTTTCGCACCGTAAAACATTACGTCACGTACTTCTTGCACAGAAACTTCAATTAAAGTTAATTTCAGCGGAACACCTTCCATCCGCTCTGTCTTTATAATCGCTTTACCACTTATAGAATATACGGATTCATTTGCCATTACAGTAAGAACAAGCCCTGCGTGATGGCGCAAATTCTCTACAATACGAGAACGTTGATCCACTGCAAAACGAATAACTTTTTCACCCATTGCATATACCCATGAAATCGCGCTTACATTTGGAACACCTTTCTCAAAATCAGTTGTTGCAATTGTTACAATACGCTCTTCACGTAACGCTTTCACTAAAGCATCCGTTAATGTTAGTTCAACTATATTTGCCATGTTTCCACCTCCATAAACATCTATATTGATTTCGCTCTAACAGGCACTTCCTACCGCGAGACTGCAACAAACGAAGAAAAGAAACCTGCCCACATGATTCAACTAATCATCAACAAAAATGTACATTCAATGTTAATAATAGTTTCACTTATATAATAACCTATTTTTTGAATTGCGAAAATATTTATTTTTTCTCCTATAGTTCAAAAACTTCTACGGTCCATGATATACTAAAGTAAGATAGAACTTGTGCCGAGGTGACAAAATGAGAGTCAAATGTATTCTTTGCGATAAAAAAGAAGATTTAAATGACGAAAATCCAGTTGCGAAGCGGCTTCGCAATCGTCCTATTCATACATTTATGTGTAAACAATGTACAGATCGAATTACAGAACGTACTTTAGAACGACACACAACAGGCAATTTCCGATTATATCGTGATAAAACAGTTGAAGATGAATGGTAATCTGTTAATAGGAATATCGTCTATTTGAACGCTGAAAGGAATCAAATAAACATTACTATATGAATCCATTTTAATTTTTCGACATATAGATTGCGGCTATAGAAACAAACGGAGCCTACGCTTGCTTTCTCCCTTTGTTTTATCTTGCATGTGGCAGGAAAGGGCCTGACCGCTTCTATGCATGGCCAGATGCTCTCGCCCATCGAAAAAAAGAATGGTTTTATGTCGGTTTTTTAACTTGGATTTATATATATAGTAAATCCAATCGTCTATATGATATACATAATTGTAGCGTATAAATAAGCCCTTATCGAACAGGATAAAGGCTTATTTATATTTCTCCGGCTCACGGTTTATCTGTTCTAAAAAACAATCAATCAGCTCAAGTGGAAACCGAACTGATTTCTTTTCCCCTTCTCTTTCATATGTAACAAAATACATATCTTCCTTTTTTTCTACCGTAACATGTTTTAACTGATGGTCTTCATGTAACATATTATGAAAAAGCATATATGTTTCCTGAGCAGCTTCATCATATGGACGGGCTTCTGCAACAATTTTAATGGTTAACCAATTATATAGTGCATCTTGCACAGAACGCATCTTTCCTTCCCCCTTTTAGCCTGCCTTTGAATATTTTGCTTGCCGTAAACGTAATTTATATATACCCAGTATAATAATTGCTACAACAAGCCCTTCTCCTACAGGCAGGAAAACAGCAAAAAAGGTTAAAATAGTGCAACCAAGTATTAGTACAGTATAGATTACTACATTCTTTAACAAAGATAACTTTCTAGCAAACCCTAAATTATAAACAATAATACTAAATATAATAATCGTACCGTAAAGAAGCCACATTCCTAATTCAGGGTTCGTATCTACATTGTATAATTTCGCAAAAAATGACATTCTTTCTATCACTTCCGACATTTTCTGGCACTCCCCTTTTCCCCAGTTATACTTTCTATTATGCTCTACTATAAGAGTAGCGTGCTATATACACATTGTCTATAAAAAATTCCGAAAATTCAAACCTCAATAAACAAAAAAGAAACTACCTCAGATGAGGTAGCTTCTTTTTTGTTTATCACTCAGCGAATTTCTTTTTCTTTGCAGATCTTTCACGTTCGCTCTTATCAAGAATCTTTTTACGAAGACGAATTGATTCTGGTGTTACTTCACAGTATTCATCATCATTTAAGTATTCTAATGACTCTTCTAAAGTCATAATACGCGGTTTTTTCATCGTTGATGTTTGGTCTTTTGTTGCAGAACGAATGTTAGTTTGTTGCTTCATTTTCACAACATTAACTGTTAAATCATTTTCACGTGTATGTTCCCCAACAATCATACCTGCATATACTTCCGTACCTGGTTCAACGAAGATTACACCACGGTCTTCAACTTGCATAATACCATACTGTGATGCTTTTCCTGTTTCAAGTGAAACTAGAACACCTTGACGACGTCCACCAACTTGACCTGCATGTACTGGTTGATAGCTATCAAATGTATGGTTTAAAATACCGTAACCACGAGTTAAAGTTAAGAATTCAGTTGTGTAACCAATTAGTCCACGTGCTGGAACCATAAATGTAAGACGAACTTGGCCGTTTCCGTTATTGACCATGTCTAACATTTCACCTTTACGTGCCCCCATTGATTCCATAATAGAACCAGTATATTCTTCTGGCACGTCAATTTGTACACGTTCTACCGGCTCACATCTTACGCCGTCAACCTCTTTAATGATTACTTCTGGTTTAGATACTTGTAATTCATATCCTTCACGACGCATATTCTCAATCAAGATTGATAAATGTAACTCTCCACGTCCAGATACAATCCATGCATCCGGAGATTCTGTATTGTCTACACGTAAACTTACATCCGTTTCTAGCTGTGAACGAAGACGCTCTTCGATTTTACGAGATGTAATATATTTACCTTCGCGACCTGCAAATGGGCTGTTATTTACAAGGAATGTCATTTGTAGTGTTGGTTCATCAATACGTAATAATGGCAATGCCTCTTGATATTCAACTGGACATACCGTTTCACCAACGTTAATGTCTTCCATACCAGAAACAGCTACTAGGTCTCCAGCTTTTGCTTCTTCAATTTCTTGACGTTTTAATCCGATATAACCAAATAATTTCGTTACACGGAATTGTTTTACACTTCCATCAACTTTCATTAACGCAACTTGTTGCCCTACTTTCATTGTACCGCGGAATACACGTCCAACTCCGATACGACCAACATAATCATTGTAATCAAGAAGTGCTACTTGGAATTGAAGTGGCTCTTCACTATTATCAACTGGTGCTGGAATATGTTCAATAACTGTGTCAAACAATGATTTCATATTCTCTTCTTGATTTGCTGGGTTTGAATCTAAGCTTGCTGTTCCGTTCATTGCTGATGCAAATACAACAGGGAATTCTAACTGATCTTCGTTTGCCCCAAGTTCGATGAATAAATCAACTACTTCATCAACCACTTCATCTGGACGAGCAAAGTCACGGTCAATTTTATTCACAACAACGATTGGAGTTAAATTTTGCTCAAGTGCTTTCTTTAAAACAAATCGTGTTTGTGGCATACAACCTTCATATGCATCAACAACAAGTAACACACCATCAACCATTTTCATAATACGCTCTACTTCACCACCGAAGTCAGCGTGTCCAGGTGTATCTAAAATATTAATTCGTTTATCTTCATAATGAATCGCTGTATTTTTTGCTAAAATAGTAATACCGCGTTCTCTTTCTAAATCATTCGAATCCATCGCACGTTCTTCAACGTGCTCATTTGCACGGAACGTCCCCGCTTGACGTAACAATTGGTCAACAAGTGTTGTTTTACCATGGTCAACGTGGGCGATAATTGCTATATTTCGTAAATCTTCTCGTTTTTTCAACATGTCCAACTCCTAGTGTCTTTTTAATCCTTCTCTATTATAAGAGCGAAGGGGATCCAATAGCAATCAAAATAAAATCAAGAATGAAAATATAGTTGTATTCTCACTTTTGTGAAAGTACAATGAAATTGGAGGGTGAAATATATGGAACAGATTCAATATCGTTTTTTATTAACAGCTATCATTGGCGTTATTTTTATGATTGGTATTGGAATTATGATTGCTGAGAATAGCCCAATCGGTGTTATTATTTGTATTGTCGGTACGATTTTTACAATCGGATACGGATTTATGACAAAGAGAAAAATGCGTAAACTACAATAACAGCAAAAAGTAAGAAGCGATTTTCTATGCCTCTTACTTTTTTGTTTATTCTATGAATTTTATACACCTACTGTACATATTGTAGCATCTCTTCATACACACCTGGTCTTGCAACGAGAACACTGCTCTTCTCAATAATTCGAAGCGGCTCTCCAGTAAAAGTCGTTACTTTTCCTCCAACCTCTTCTACAATAATCTTCCCTCCGCCAAAATCCCATGGAGACAAGCGGGGCGTCACATACGCATCTAATCGTCCTGTTGCTACATATACCATTTCAAGTGCTGCACATCCATACGAACGTGTGCCTCTTGCTCTTTTTACAAGTTGTGCCATTTTCCTCATATCAAGACGAGGATTATCAGTAAGCCACGTAGCATTTACAGCAATAACTCCTGAAGACACTTCACTCGGCTGTAATGATGGAATTTTTTTATCATTACAAAATGCTCCAACACCCTTTTTCGCATGATATAACTCACCATGAACTGGATCATACACGAGACCAATTTTCCCAATACCATTCTCATATATGCCAATTGAAATTGCAAAATTTCGCTTTTGATGAACAAAATTCATCGTGCCGTCAATCGGATCAATTAACCACAAAACCCCATCCGTTGAAGCTAACTCATCCCCATATCCTTCTTCTCCGAGAATATAGTGTTTAGGAAATTTCTCTTTAATTTTCCCGATAAAAAACTGTTCAATTTCCCGATCCATATTTGTTACTAAATCAGAGGCATTTGACTTCGTTTCAATAATAAGAGACTGCTTCATTGATGAAACAAGGTGCTGCCCCGCTTCTTTTATCCATTGTTTTGCGTATACATCAATTTCTTCCCATACCTCTTGCATGTTTAAACACTCCGATCTGTACAGTTCACAGAAAAAACGAACCCTTTATAAGGTTCGCACCAACTAATTTTTTATACATACACTATTATTACGCCTCTAACCGAATCATTTCAAGTCTTAACACTTCTAATTTTTTCATACACTCTTCTTTTTTCATGTTGTCATTTTCCATCATTGCATCATATAGCGTTGCTAATTCATAATCTAATTCTAAACGTAACACCGGAATTCTCTTCTCCGCATCTGTTCTTTTTAATGCGTTAATTACCTGTCTCATATTCGTTTGCCTCCTCCCAATATTCGTTTGCCCTTGGCCTTGAATTTACTCAATTTTCTGATTTTTTGTTTTATACTATATTATGTGGGATAAATCATCTATGCAACTAATTTGCATTTTTATCTAAAATTTTTTTATAAGCGTCTTTTTTTATGAATTTTACAAGCTATGTTAGAATAAAAACAAACTAGGAGTTGGAGGAACAACCATGACATCAATAACTTTCAAAGAAAAGGACTTCACTGTGTTCTCTGTAGATGGTCTAGAAGAACGGATGGCTGCAATTAAAACGAACATTCATCCGAAGTTAGAAGCTCTCGGCGAACAAATTTCTCATTTCTTAACAAATGAAACTGGTGAACCTTTTTTCTATCATGTAGCGAAACATGCACGTCGTAAAGTCAATCCACCAAACGATACTTGGGTTGCATTTTCAACAAATAAACGCGGATATAAAATGCTACCACATTTTCAAATTGGACTATGGGGGTCACATGCTTTTATATACTTTGGTTTAATTTATGAGTGCCCACAAAAAATGGAAGCGGCTCATGCCTTTTTAAAACATTTAAATGATTTAAAAACAAATTTACCAAATGATTTCGTTTGGTCCATTGACCATACTAAGCCTGATGTAAAATTACATAATACTCTTCAATTAGAAGAGCTACAAGAAATGATTGAGCGGTTAGGCACTGTTAAAAAAGCAGAATTATTAGTAGGAATTCATATTTCTCCAGAAGAATTTGTAAATCTTACTGATGAACAGTTCATCCAAAAAATTGAAGCAACGATGCACTCACTCCTTCCTTTATATAAAATTTGTAATCGATAAAGCAAAACGGACAATACATGTATTGTCCGTTTTTAGTTGTTATCCCATTATAACACTTCATTTTTTATTTTTCAAAAAATTTTTACATTTTAACAGTATCTTCTTCTTGTAAATTTTTCGCCTTTTGAATTGTACGATAAATGGAATAACCACTCACTTCTTGAAATTCTTTGTCGATTTTCTTTTCTTCTGCTTTTCCTGGCACAATTTCTTTAAAATGACGATACAAACTCATCAGACTTTCTCTTTTCAGCCCTTTTTCATAAGCTTGTTCAATCGCTTCATAAAATTTAATTACTGCAACCATTTCTTCTGTTGACCAATCATAATTAATTGGATATTGATATTCCATAATAACACCTCATCTATTCCAGTTCACTCTAATTTGTTCTCCTTCATTATCATACGCGAGATAAAGTGAAACTTCCACCCGTATGCTTAGTCACTAATCGTTTTCTTTACCGATCCAAAATCTTACCAATAATATTTTGGATTGGTAAAGATATCATCCGTTAATCAGGATGTCTTCCACTCTTCCCGTCACTTTTCTTAATCATATTTTGTTCGTTGATACTCTATCTCTAAATCCAGCTATTAAACATTTCCTACATAAATTCCTTTTCATAACAACCATTCTTTATTTTATACTACTTTTTATTTTTTACGTATAATTCCTTCTGCATAAAAAAACGATAATTACCATTATTATTTTTCTATACATCTTCTTCTATAGGTGATATAATGCTTTTGTTTTATAGAACATAAAGGGATACTTCAAATAGTAGTGAGAATTTTTCTTCTGCTATTGATTAGTGTAACAGAATAAACATAAAACAAAATTAATAAATATTAACCAAAAAGAAGGGGTGTATAAATTGTCCCAATACGAAACACCATTGTTTACTGCTTTAAAAGAGCACAGCAAGCGAAATCCAGTCCAATTTCATATCCCAGGTCATAAAAAAGGACAAGGAATGGATCCTGAATTCCGCGAATTTATTGGGCATAATGCATTATCAATTGATTTAATTAATATTGCACCGCTCGATGATTTACATCATCCAAAAGGTATGATTAAGCAAGCACAAGATTTAGCAGCCAAAGCTTTCGACGCTGATCATACATTTTTTTCTGTCCAAGGAACCAGCGGAGCAATTATGACAATGGTGATGAGCGTTTGTGGTCCTGGAGATAAAATCCTTGTACCGCGTAATGTTCATAAATCTGTTATGTCAGCGATTATTTTCTCAGGCGCAAAACCAATTTTTATTCATCCAGAAATTGATCCAACATTAGGAATTTCACACGGAATTACAATTCCTTCTGTAAAAAAAGCGCTTGAAGAACATCCAGATGCAAAAGGGCTCCTTGTTATTAATCCAACATATTTTGGTTTTGCAGCTGACTTAGAGCAAATTGTAAAGTTAGTACATTCATACAATATACCGGTACTAGTGGATGAAGCCCATGGTGTTCATATTCATTTTCATGACGAAATGCCAAAGTCAGCGATGCAGGCTGGTGCCGATATGGCTGCAACAAGTGTTCACAAACTAGGTGGCTCATTAACACAAAGCTCTATTTTGAATGTAAAAGAAGGGCTTGTAAACGTAAAGCATGTTCAATCGATTATTAGTATGCTTACAACAACTTCAACATCTTATATTTTATTAGCTTCACTTGACGTTGCAAGAAAGCGTCTTGCAACAGAAGGACGAGAACTTATTACGAAAACGATTCAATTAGCAGAAGATGTTCGAAAGCAAGTAAATGAGATTGAACACCTCTATTGTCCTGGTAAAGAGCTGCTAGGAACAGATGCAACTTTTGGTTATGATCCAACAAAGCTCATTATTTCTGTAAAAGAATTAGGAATTACAGGACACGATGTAGAGTTATGGTTAAGACAGCATTATAATATAGAGGTTGAGCTTTCCGATTTATATAACATTCTTTGCCTTGTTACACTTGGAGATACGGAAGAAGAAACAAATTTACTAGTGCACGCTCTGCATGATTTATCAGCTACCTTTAAACATCGAGCAGAAAAAGGTGTTCAAGTACAAGTGGATATTCCGGAAATCCCTGTACTTGCGCTATCTCCACGCGATGCCTTTTATTCTGAAACAGAGGTTGTTCCTTTTGCAGAAGCTGCTGGCCGCATTATAGCAGATTTCGTTATGGTCTATCCACCAGGTATTCCAATTTTTACTCCTGGTGAAATTATTACAAAAGAAAATTTAGACTATATTCAAAAGAATTTAGAAGCAGGATTACCAGTACAAGGTCCTGAAGACATGACATTACAAACTTTACGTGTCATTAAAGAATATAAAGCAATTAGCGAATAACTTCCTTCCCACCTCATATCATTGAGGTGGGATTTTTTCATTCTTTCCCTCTTCTAGCCTTCATATTATTTTTCCTATGCACCCTTTATTCGCCTATTCATACGATATAATGTGAAACTTCCATCAGGCGGAAACCCTTCCCAATTGGGCTCTTACGAATCGCGTTCTCTCCTTGCTATCATGAAAAGCTACTATCCATTAGTGTATAGCTCCATTAGTAGGTGAGAATCAATTAGATACAGCTCAGCAGTATTTTTCTTAATTTCCTCTAAAATTTAAGCTGAGAGCCTCACCGCCCTTTAATTCAAAATCAAAAGAATGTAAACATATAGGTGGGATTTTATGATTGTAATTGGCCGTTCCATTGTACACCCATATATAAAAAACGAAAACGAACCTTTCTTTTCGGAAAAACAACAAATTTTAGAAATTATGACCGGAAACCAAGAAGTATATAACTTCCAATCATTACAAGAATTAAGTTTCGATATAAATATCCGTGTTCATATTATTACTTCCGCTTTAGAGTTATTCCATAGCGGATTACAATTTCGTACCTTTAAGCAATCTTACTGTAATCCTGAATTTTGGGAAAGAACTCATTTAGGTGGCTTTCAACTTCGACCTAATGTGTTACCCTCTTTTGCTATTCGTGATATTTTTCTAAACGGCAAAAAATACGGAACAGAATGTGCAACTGCAATGATTATTCTCTTCTATAAATCACTGTTAGCATTATATGACGAAGAAACGTTTAATCGTTTATTTGCAAATCTTCACTTATATACATGGGACTATGATAAGGATTTGAAACTAATTACAAAAACAGGAGGAGAAGTTGTTCCTGGCGACCTTGTTTATTTTAAAAACCCACAAGTAAACCCAGCAACAATTGAATGGCAAGGAGAAAATGCAATTTACTTAGGAAATTTCTTCTTTTATGGGCATGGTGTCGGTGTAAAAACTGAAAATCAAATTATTGATGTACTCAATCAACGGCGTATTCCTTTCGCTTTTTTATCAGCATATTTAACAGATTTTCTAACACGTATAGATAGTCGTATGATGAGTCAATTTTCCTCTACAAAGAAAATGCAAACAGAAATCGACCTCATTCCCATTCGAGATGATGCAATTATTGCAACGATTGGTCACACAACTTCAATTCACTAAAAAACGCCTGCATATACAGGCGTTTCCTTATTTATTGGGCTTTAGTATGCTCTTTATGCTCACACTCACATTTAGAAGCGCATTTTCCGTATAATACTGTTACTTTTTCATCCTCAAAATGCGCAATTGTGTTCTCACAAATTTGACATACGATAGTTCCCATTTTTAAATTCCCCCTAATATTGTAATTCCTAAGAATTTTTTGTAACCGCTTAACTTTCTGTCTTTATTTTAATATGTTATACTTTTTTCGTCAATAGTTTTTAATTGTGACATATTAATTATTTTTTAAAATTCATTAGTATGAAACATTTATAAATAATAAGCAGCCGTATATTTATTATTACGACTGCTTTTAAACAATTATTCCTCATATTCAGCATGCACGGAAGTAGGTGGCAATAGAAATTTAAAAAACTGCGCAAGATCTGTTGCTTCTTCACTCGTTTTTAGTTTAAAGACATCTTGTAAATGGTGCACATTTTCAATATCATCCTGTCCAAGGAGAGTTGCTCGACCAGTTTGCATACAAACAACAAGAGGTTTACCAAAAAACATAGTTGTGTACACCACACCAAAATCATACCGTGTCTCATTTGTCATAAAACCAAGAAAGCGGACTTTTGCTTTTTCATGTTCATCATATAATTTTTCAAACATTGTCCCTCTCCTTTCTTCTTGATTTATCCATATTGTACATATTAAACAAAAAAAGTCAGATTCCTTTTAATTGTCAAAAAATTTACAACAATGTTAAAATAGTAATATATTATGCCCTTAGGAGGTTTATTATGCAAGATGCATTCATTAAACTCGTCCCAAATTCAAAACAGCAAGCTATTTCACTAGACGATGTCAAAAAACTATTTCATTATTATAAAACAATTACAGCTCAAACAGGTCAACAACTCGGCTTTTCATACTCAAATACTGCCTTTCCATACGAAATGGTTGACACTTCTGATACAACACTCTATTTAAAATCTAATCATGAACGCTATCATTCTATTTATGTAGGAATAGGCATTGAAAATGAACAATCTTTTGTACAAATTACATTACCGTCTACTGCAACATTTGGAGATAAAGGAAAAGCTAATGAATTTTGCAGATTTTTAGCCAAAAAATTAGAAGGAGAATTACAGCTTTTTAATGGAAGAACAATGTACTTTTATAAACGTTAACTAAAAAAGAGCAGCTTACTCATAAAAAAGAGAAAACTATTAGTAACAGTGAAAAAAATTGCCTCTTTTCTGGAGTGCAACATAATATGAGCAATAACATAAGCCAAATAAAAAAACACAAAAAAGAGCAATATTTTGTAATGTACTTTATCGCGACTTGATAATAATAACACAATGGAAAATCCGCCCCATATAATAAAATGAAACAAAGCAACAAAAGTCATTTTCATGTCGTTGCCTCCTTTCGCACGTCCTATTGTATTACAATATATGGGCGCTAAAAGAAATCATTACATATATATGAGGAAACAGGCAGAAGAAGCAAAGTGATTTATTTTTTAGCTAATTATCACATTTTTTATTTTGTATGGCAGTAATTTGGATGTATGTACTAATTACTAAAAAAACGACATAAAAACCCCTTTCATTTTAGGTGGGCGAGAGTATCTGGCCGCGCATAGAAACGGTCGAGGCCTTTTTCTACCACATGCAGGGTTTAAAACAAAAGGAGAAAGCAAGAAGCGGTCATGCTGTATTCTGCATAGCAACAACTTATAAAGAAAAGCGGAAGCGGCTCGCTCAGAACAAGAGGGGGATGGAGCTTCTGACATAGAGGCGCTTTTTGCCTCGGTGGAAGATGCGAAGCCACCGACTGTTCTAGCCGCTGGAGCTAGACAAAGATGTCGAGAAATTAAAATGAATTTATATAAATAAAAGAACCGTCTCCTAATATCTAGGAGGCGGTTCTTTTATTTATCTTATATTATTTTACAATGTGAATTGGCATTCCAAGAGCAACTTCAGCTGCTTCCATTGTGATTTCACCTAATGTTGGGTGAGCATGGATTGTTTGAGCGATATCTTCAGCTGTCATTCCAGCTTCGATAGCTAAACCAAGCTCAGAAATAATATCAGAAGCGCCTGCACCTGCAACTTGTGCACCTACAATAAGTCCATCTTCTTTACGAGTTACAAGCTGTACGAAACCATCTGTGCTGTTTAACGATAATGCACGTCCGTTAGCAGCAAATGGGAATTTAGAAACTGCTACTGTCATTCCAGCTTCTTCTGCTTGTTTTTTCGTATAACCAACAGATGCTAATTCTGGATCAGTGAAGCATACTGCTGGAATTCCGATGTAGTCAATTGCTGATGCATGACCGCTAATTGCTTCAACAGCTACTTTACCTTCGTAAGAAGCTTTATGAGCTAATGGTGGTCCAGGAACAATATCACCAATTGCATAGATGTTTGATACATTTGTACGGCATTGTTCGTCGATTTCGATTAGACCACGGTCAGTCATTTTAATTCCAACTTGCTCAAGACCGATTTCTTGAGTATTTGGACGACGACCTACAGTTACTAATACATAATCAGCTTCAACAGTTTGTACTTCACCTTTTACTTCGAAGCTAACTGTTACACCGTTTTCAGTTTCTTCAACGCCTTTAGCCATAGCTTTTGTATGGATTGTTACGTTGCCTTTTTTCTGAAGAGCGCGTTTTACAACTTGGCTCATTGCTTTTTCAAAACCAGCTAAAATTTCATCGCCAGCTTCTAATACAGTAACTTCTGTACCGAAGTTTGCATATGCAGTACCTAATTCCATACCGATGTAACCGCCGCCGATTACAACAAGTTTTTTCGGAATTTCAGGTAAGCTTAAAGCACCAGTTGAGTTAAGAACACGTTTAGAGTATTTGAATCCAGGAATTTCAATTGGTGTAGAACCAGTTGCAAGAACAGCATTTTTAAACGTGTACGTTTGAGCTGCTTCTTCAGTCATTACGCGTAATGTGTTTGCATCTACAAAGTAAGCTTCACCACGAATGATTTCAACTTTGTTACCTTTTAGAAGGCCTTCTACACCGCCAGTTAATTTCTTAACTACGCCGTTTTTCCATTCTTGAACTTTTGTGAAGTCAACTGTTACGTTTTCTGCAGTAATCCCCATGTCATCAGAATGTTTTGCATTCTCATAACGATGACCTGCATTAATTAATGCTTTAGAAGGAATACATCCAACGTTTAAGCATACACCACCAAGGTTAGCTTTTTCAATAATAGCTACTTTTTGTCCTAATTGTGCTGCACGAATTGCTGCAACATATCCACCAGGACCTGCACCAACAACGACTGTATCTAATTCAATTGGGAAATCTCCTACTACCATTGTTTATTACGCCTCCATTACTAATAATTGTGGGTCGTTTAATAGACGTTTAATTTGGTTTAATGCTTTCTGAGCAGTTGCACCGTCGATTAAGCGATGGTCAAAGCTTAAAGATAATGCTAATACTGGAGCTGCAACGATTTCACCGTTTTTCACAACTGGTTTCTCAGCAATACGGCCAATACCAAGGATTGCTACTTCTGGGTGGTTAATAACTGGAGTGAACCATTGTCCACCTGCAGAACCAATGTTTGTAATTGTGCAAGAAGCACCCTTCATCTCTGCTGGAGCTAAGCGACCTTCACGTGCTTTAGTTGCAAGCTCATTGATCTCATTAGAGATAGAGAAGATAGATTTACGCTCAGCATCTTTTACAACTGGAACTAAAAGACCTTTGTCTGTATCAGCTGCAATACCGATGTTGAAGTAATGTTTGTGAACGATCTCTTGATTTGCATCATCTAAAGAAGTGTTCAGCATTGGGAATTCACGTAATGCAGATGTTAACGCTTTTACAACGTATGGAAGGTAAGTTAATTTAATACCTTTTTCAGCTGCAACAGCTTTGAACTTCTTACGGTGAGCAACAAGTTCTGTTACATCTACTTCGTCCATTAATGTTACGTGAGGAGCTGTATGTTTAGAGTTAACCATTGCTTTTGCAATCGCTTTACGAATACCGCTCATTTTCTCACGAGTTTCTGGGTATTCACCAGCTGGAATTGGTTGTGCTTTTGGAGCTTCTTCTTTCGCTGCTGCTGGAGCTTCTGCCGCTGCTGGAGCTTCCGGTTGTGCTGCTGCTGCTTGTCCACCGTTTGCAAATGCATCGATGTCAGTTTTTACAACACGACCGTTTTTACCAGTACCAGTTACTAAACGAATGTCTACGCCTTTTTCACGTGCATATTTACGAACAGATGGCATAGCAATTACGCGCTCATTAACTACTTCTTCAGTTGCTGCTGGAGTAGCCTCTGCTGCTGGAGCTTCTTCTTTTACTTCTTCAGCTTTTGGAGCGTCGTCATGATCGTCACCTTTAAATTTAAGGTTTTCATAGCCAGGAGCGTCAAATTTAACAAGAACATCTCCTACTACTGCTACTGTACCTTCTTCTACAAGAATGTCAAGTACTTTTCCTTTAACAGGAGAAGGAATTTCTACAACTGCTTTATCATTTTGTACTTCAAGAAGTACATCGTCTTCGTTTACTTCATCGCCTGGTTTAATAAACCATTTTACGATTTCACCTTCGTGGATACCTTCACCGATATCTGGTAGTTTAAATTCAAATGCCACGGAATTCAGCCCCCTGATTCATATCATTATTATTAGAAATTGCAAAAGAAATCAGCATGTGCTGACTTCTTTTGCACATGAAATTACAATTAGAAGTTCATTACTTTGTTAACAGCTTCAACAATATCTTTGTGGTTTGGTAACCATACGCTCTCAGCTTGAGAGAATGGGAATATTGTATCAGCAGCTGCAACACGTACAACTGGAGCTTCTAAGTTTAAAATTGCACGGTCATTGATTTCCGCTACAACGTTAGCTGCAATACCAGCTTGTTTTTGAGCTTCTTGAACTACAACAACGCGGCCTGTTTTTTCAACAGAAGCGATAATTGTTTCAATATCTAATGGTTGAACTGTACGTAAGTCCACAACCTCTAAAGAGATACCTTCTTTTTCTAGTTCTTCAGCAGCCTTTAATGCAGCATGTACCATTGCACCATAAGTGATAACAGATACATCTGTACCTTCACGTTTCACATCAGCTTTACCAATTTCAATTGTGTATTCGCCTTCTGGTACTTCTTGACGGAAAGAACGGTATAATTTCATATGCTCTAAGTAAACAACTGGATCGTTATCACGAATTGCAGAAATTAAAAGACCTTTCGCATCGTATGGAGTAGATGGAATGATAACTTTTAAACCTGGTTGTTGTGTCATTAATCCTTCTAAGCTGTCAGCATGTAATTCTGGTGTATGAACACCGCCGCCGAATGGAGAACGAATTGTAACTGGAGCAGTCCAACGTCCGCCAGAACGGTAACGCATACGAGCTATTTGACCAGAAATAGAATCAATTACTTCGAATACGAAACCGAAGAATTGGATTTCAGGAACTGGACGAAAGCCTTCTAATGCTAAACCGATTGCAAGTCCACCGATACCAGACTCTGCAAGTGGAGTATCCATTACACGGTCTTCACCGAATTCAGCTTGTAATCCTTCAGTAGCACGGAATACACCGCCGTTTACACCAACGTCTTCACCAAATACAAGTACGTTAGGATCGTTTTTCATTTCAACGCGTAAAGCATCAGTGATTGCTTGAATCATTGTCATTTGAGCCATGGCTTACTTCGACTCCTTTTCTTTATAAATTTCATATTGTTCAGCTAAGTTGTAAGGCATTGTTTCGTACATGATTTCCATTAAATCAGTTACTTTTTGTTTTGGAGCTTGGTCAGCTTTAGCAATCGCTTCTTTAATATCTTCTTTAGCTTGTTCGATTACTTTTTCTTCTTCTTCTTGAGACCAAATGCCTTTGTTTTCTAAGAATGCACGGAAACGTACGATTGGATCTTTTTGTTCCCATTCATTTTCGATATCTTTTGTACGGTAACGAGTTGGATCATCACCAGCCATTGTATGTGGACCATAACGGAATGTTAAAGTTTCAATTAAAGTAGGACCTTCACCGTTTACTGCGCGCTCACGAGCGAAAGCAGTTGCTGCATATACAGCTAATGGATCCATACCGTCTACTTGAATACCGTAAATACCAGCTGCAACTGCTTTTTGTGCTACAGTTTTTGCTGCAGATTGTTTTTCTACTGGAGTAGAAATTGCATAACGGTTGTTTTGAACAACGAAGATTGCTGGAGCTTTAAATGCACCTGCAAAGTTCATACCTTCGTAGAAGTCACCTTGAGACGCTCCGCCGTCACCAGTGTAAGTAATTGCAACAGATTTTTTACCACGTAGTTTCATACCTAATGCAACACCAGCCGTTTGGATGATTTGTGCACCGATAATGATTTGTGGAGAAAGTGCATTTACATCTGCAGGCATTTGGTTACCCATGAAATGTCCACGAGAGAATAGGAATGCTTGATATAATGGTAAGCCGTGCCATACTAATTGTGGAACATCACGGTATCCTGGTAAGATGAAGTCTTCTTTTTCAAGAGCAAAATGACTTGCTAATTGAGAAGCTTCTTGTCCAGCTGTTGGCGCATAGAAACCTAAGCGACCTTGACGGTTTAAAGAAATAGAACGTTGATCTAATACGCGAGTATATACCATACGACGCATTAATTCTTTTAATTGCTCATCAGTTAATTTTGGCATAGCTGCTTCATTCACAACTTCGCCTTTTTCATTTAAAATTTGTAATGTTTCAAATTGAGCTGCGATAGCTTTCATTTGCTCATCAACATTAAATAGGGCCTTTTTTGTTTTAGTACCCATTCCGTTCACCTCTTCCTCTCTTGAACCATATTCTTAAACGCTTTCATTAGCACTTCACTAAAATGAAAGCATAAGTTTGTAAACTGACGCATCATTCGTCAGTTATTGAATAATTTGTGTACCTAACAATCTGTACTAATGTTTTCTTTTAAACAAATTAATACAATCTTGATCACGTTTTTAAGTTTACAACTATTCTAATCATGATGTCAATCACTTTGATTTCGATTTTTTTCAAAGGTTAGAAAGATTTTCTTAACAAATACAAGTTTTCAAAATACTATCTGTATTAGTGAACAAAAACCTCCTGTTATATTGTCCCCTTTTCATAGATATTTTGCTCGTAGAATAATATGTAAACGTTTCACTTCACTCTTATCTTTTGTCCCATCCTAATAAAAATATACAGCATCTGCCTTCTTTTTAGGCAAATAACTATACATTTCTCTCCTTTCTTCCATACATTATACTAACCGCAGCATTCGCGGAAATGGTAAAGGAGGTCACACCATGTACGGATACACTTTTTGTTACCCCTCAACTGGCGCATATCCTACGTATGGCTATGGTGGTTGCGGCGGCTTTGGACACGGCTTTGCTTTAATCGTTGTATTGTTTATTCTTTTAATTATCGTCGGTGCCGCTTGCATCTGTTAATGTAAAATGAAACAATTATAAAAGAACAAGGCGTTTTTCGTCTTGTTCTTTGTCATGACTTTTTTCATGACCTTTGGTAGACTAAAGATGAAAGGAGAGATTGCATATGCTTACAATGGACGATGTGATTCGTGAAGGAAATCCCATTTTACGAGCAGTGGCTGAAGAAATAGCTCTGCCAGCAAGCGAAGAAGATGTTCATATGTTACAAAAGATGATCGAATTTGTGATTAACAGTCAAAACCCCGAAATGGTTGAAAAATATAATTTACGCCCCGGAATTGGTTTAGCCGCGCCGCAAATCGGTGTTTCTAAAAGAATGATTGCTGTCCATGTCACAGATCAAGATGGTACATTATATAGCTACGCTTTATTTAATCCAAAAATTATTAGTCACTCTGTAGAACGTACATACTTACAAGGGGGCGAAGGATGCCTATCAGTGGACCGCGAAGTTCCTGGCTATGTACCACGTTACACTCGCATTACTATAAAAGGAACCACAGTGGATGGTGAAGAAGTCAAACTACGTTTAAAAGGGTTATCGGCAATTGTATTCCAGCATGAAATTGATCACTTAAATGGCGTTATGTTTTATGACCATATTAATAAAGATAATCCATTTATGATTCCAGAAAATGCAGCACCTTTAGAAAGATAAAACAAATTTCCATAATTGGGAATTTCCCGCAACTTATGAATAACAAGATAAAAAGAGTGAGTTTTCACTGAAGTTGGTAAAAACTCACTCTTTTTATTGAAATGGTTCTCATATTTATACTTTATAATAGCCCTGCCCACTGCAATCCATGAAGAATACCATCTTCTGCAACATCTTTTGTTACATAATTCGCAAGTTTTTTCAAATCTTCATGTCCATTTCCCATAGCAATTCCTGTACCTACAGTTTCAATCATTTCTAAATCATTTAACCCGTCTCCAAATGCATACACTTGTTCTCGTGTGAAGCCAAGCTTTTCAATAAACTTTTCAATTCCTTTTGCTTTCGATCCTCCCATTGGAATAATATCCATAGAGTAAGCATGCCAGCGAATAAAATGAAACTTTGAATAGTCGTTAATAAATTTTTCTTCTTCTCCAGCCCTGCAAAATAAAAGTGTTTGATAAATGTCACGTTCTTCATAAAAGCTAGGTTCAAACGCAGGATGATCCATATGAAGGCTAGCAAAGCTTTCTGCTACATACTGATGTGATGGCACTGTTGCTTTCATTTCTTTATGATCCAAGTATACAAGCGGATAACCTTCTTGCTCTGAAAATTCCGTGAAATCATGTAATGCATCAGGGTGTAGAGGATTTTTATGTATAACCTCATCTTCAAACACCACATACTGTCCATTGAAACTTACATAGTTATGAATATTTAGCTCTTTACGAATATCTTCAAACATAAATGGCGCTCGTCCTGTTGCAATTGCCACATGTACACCTTTTTCTTGCAAACGACGTACAGATTCTTTTGTGGATTTTGGTATTTCTTTGTTATGATCTAGCAACGTTCCATCAATATCAAAAAAGACAATTTTATCATTCATTTACATAACCCTTTCTACTTCATCAATTCAAACGTATCGCTTTATACTGTAAATATTTTTTCAAATACTAAAAAAGTATAACATATTGATGAATAAAGTGCTTCTTATCTAACCTTCCTGCCTAACTATGCATATACTGAAATAAAAACGGTACTACGGTTCAACATATGCATTTTCTTTTCTATTCTATCTCATACTATAATTTGAACGAAATATTTTCTTACAAGTAGTTCATTTTTAAAAACTTAATTCTTCTTACGCATTCTAATAAGATTATATGCATGTTTTGAGCGAAGAAAGGAAGGGACAACCGTGCTAAAGAAACTGAAGAAAAAATTAAAAGTATATTGGAACGATTTGCTTCGTAAAAAAACAATTGCTTAAATCATGCCCATTTCGGGCTTTTTTCTTCACTCTTATTCGAAAAAACATGAAAATCATAACCATTTGCTTTATAATAGGTAAAAGATAACCTAAAACATAGACAAGGAGAGATTGTTTTAATGATTTTTAAAGTATTTTATCAAGAGAAAATGCTAGAAGTACCTGTACGTGAAAATACTAAGGTGCTTTATCTAGAAGCTGAGTCTGAAAGAGAAGTTCGCACAAAATTACACAAGTTCGCATATAATATTGAGTTTATCCAGCCTGTTACTGGTGCTCATCTTGAATATGAAAAGCAATATGCAGATTTTAAATTAGCGGAGAAAGTTTAATTTATGAAATTCTTAAAAAATGACCAAACTGCTGTTTTCGCGCTTGGCGGACTCGGTGAAATCGGCAAAAATACATATGCTGTTCAATTTCAAGATGAAATTATTATTATTGATGCTGGAATCAAATTTCCAGAAGACGAACTTCTTGGGATTGATTATGTCATCCCTGACTACACGTATCTCGTACGTAATGAAGAAAAAATTAAAGGACTCTTTATTACACATGGTCATGAAGATCATATTGGTGGAATTCCTTATTTATTGCGCCAAGTAAACATTCCAATTTACGGTGGGAAACTAGCGCTCGGACTGATTAAAAATAAGTTAGAAGAGCACGGATTACTACGAAAAGCACAATTGCATGAGATTAAAGAAGACGATGTGATTAAATTCAAAAAAACATCCGTTTCCTTCTTCCGCACAACACATAGCATTCCAGATTCATACGGTATCGTTGTGAAGACACCACAAGGACCGGTTGTGCATACAGGAGATTTCAAATTTGATTTTACACCAGTTGGTGAGCCGGCAAATTTAACAAAGATGGCTGAAATCGGAAAAGAAGGTGTCCTTTGCTTGCTATCTGATAGCACAAATAGCGAAGTCCCTCACTTTACGATGTCTGAGCGCCGCGTAGGTGACAGCATCCAGGATATTTTCCGTAAAGTAGAAGGCCGCATTATATTCGCAACATTTGCTTCTAATATTCACAGGCTGCAACAAGTTGTAGAAGCAGCAGTAGCAAACAATCGAAAGATCGCGGTTTTTGGTCGAAGCATGGAAGCAGCAATGGAAATCGGACAAAATCTTGGCTATATTCGCTGTCCGAAAGATACAATTATTGAACCATCACAACTAAATCGCATACCAGCAAATCAAGTTGTGATTTTATGTACAGGAAGTCAAGGTGAACCAATGGCTGCATTATCTCGCATCGCTAACGGTACACACCGTCAAATTCAAATTATTCCTGGTGATACTGTTGTATTCTCTTCTTCTCCAATCCCTGGAAACACAGTAAGTGTAAGCCGCACAATTAACATGCTATATCGTGCAGGTGCTGAAGTCATTCATGGACCATTGACTGACATTCATACAAGCGGACACGGTGGACAAGAAGAACAGAAACTAATGTTACGTCTCATTAAACCAAAATATTTTATGCCAATTCACGGCGAATATCGTATGCAACGTATGCATGCAAAATTAGCAAATGATTGTGGTATCCCAGAAGAAAATTGCTTCATAATTGATAATGGAGATGTACTTGCACTTCGTGAAGATGAAGCAACAATCGCAGGAAAAATTCCTTCTGGTTCTGTCTATATCGACGGAAATGGTATTGGTGATATCGGTAACATCGTACTTCGCGATCGTCGTATTCTTTCGGAAGAGGGACTTGTTATCGTTGTTGTTAGCATCGATATGAAGGATTTCAAAGTAGCGGCTGGACCAGATATCATTTCTCGTGGATTCGTTTATATGCGTGAAAGTAGCGATTTAATTAACGATGCACAAACATTAATTACAAATCATTTAGAAAAAGTAATGGAGCGCAAAACGACACAATGGTCTGAGATCAAAAATGAAATTACAGATACATTGGCTCCATTCTTATACGAAAAAACAAAACGTCGACCAATGATTTTACCAATCATTATGGAAATTTAAATAAAAAGGACAATGCTGCGATGGGCATTGTCCTTTTTATCATTTCGCTAAAAACATTTCGAAGCGATCTACATCATTATCGTGACCGATAACGATTAAAATATCTCCCATTTGAATATTTTCTGTCGCACGCGGTGAAACAAGAACTTCCTTCCCACGCTTAATTGCTACAATGTTCAATCCAAACTTCGCACGAATATCTAATTCGATCAATGAATGACCATTAATCTTTTCGCTTGCAATAATCTCAACAATACTATGTTCATCTGAAAGTTCTAAATAGTCCAAAACGCTACTTGAGGCAATATTATTGGCGATTCTTTTTCCCATATCGCGCTCAGGGTGAACAATTTGATCTGCTCCAATTTTTCGAAGAACTTTTTCATGATAATCATTTTGTGCTTTTACAGTAATATTTTTTACACCTAGTTCTTTCAAAATAAGCGTTGTTAAAATACTTGATTGAATATTATCTCCAATTGCAATAACTACATGATCAAAGTTTCGAATACCAAGACTTTTTAATACCATCTCATCTGTAGAATCCGCAATTACAGCATGAGATGCAATATTTGCAAACTCATTTATACGCTCTTCATCCATATCAATCGCCATAACTTCCATTCCTAATTGCGCTAATTCCCGGCAAATACTACCACCAAATCGTCCAAGACCAATAACAGCAAATTCTTTTTCTTTCGTACTCACACAAATTCCTCCAGTAATATCAAATCGTATCAAATAAAACTTTTATCGGTGGAATTTCTTTATCTCCCACCTATCCTCTTTAACTTTTCAAAAACGCGATGTGAAGGTTTTGCTCTCTTTACATCAGGAACAACTATCATTGTAGCATATTTTATAAAGTGAAACTTATATCGCTGTTTTTTATTTCCAATGATGAAAAGGAAAGCTCTCATCAAACAGGCACACACCAGCAGTTATATCTATCTTCTTCAAATTCCTCACACTCTTGAGGTAAGGGTCATCCTCGGTACAAATGCTATATTGATTGCCTCTCCATTCTTATTTCTGCTTTTGAATATAAAAAAATTGCTGTAAATAAAAAGTAAGCATACATACTAACATACCAAAGATAAATATATTTCCAAATGAACTGAACGTTTGAAATACAAATATTAAAGTTTCTTGTCCAAAAAAAGCAAATAGTAAATTTATAAAAGCAAATAATATCGCAAACTGATAGTGGTGCTGATGAAATAAATAATGGGTCGCTCCTAAAAAGCCAACAAAAGAAACAATGAACACCCACCACATTTCAATCATCTTTTGCCACCCTACTATCTCATACCCGTTCACAACAATAGCAATCGCTCCTATAACAACCATAGTTGGAACGCTCCAAAATAGAGCCCACTTTCGAAAGAATAATACCGCATTCCTGTCTTCTCGTTTATGTGCGCAGTACGTTAAAAAAGTAGCGCTTATGTATAAGACCGATACAATTGTTAGAATAATAATTAACCAAAAATGAAGCTGATAATACTCATGCTCTATATTCGTAACAATTGCAGCTAACAACCCTGGAATACATATGCCAGTATACCCTTCCACCAATGCCTTATTCCAAAACACCATATTA
Organism: Bacillus bruguierae; assembly: GCF_037104725.1. Classification (NCBI taxonomy): domain Bacteria; kingdom Bacillati; phylum Bacillota; class Bacilli; order Caryophanales; family Bacillaceae; genus Bacillus; species Bacillus bruguierae. The sequence goes on from NZ_JBAWSX010000011.1 coordinate 99,485, forward strand.
CCAATTCGAATTCCTAATAACATAAAAATAATGGCCCCAAGGATAAATAAAGTCATTTTATTTCCTACTAAACTCGTTGAAAAAGCGATTAATCCAACAAATAAGAATAGAGCGAATGCATTCATAATTTCTGCTACAGGTGATAAATACTCTCTCACCCACTCATATGTGTTCGTATAGTTTTCTTTTTTCGCTATACAATATGTATAAAAACTAACACCAAAATAAATTGCTGCTACAATTACATATGTATATAAAAAGAAACATAGTATAGTACTTCCGATTTGCACACTATCCCCTACCTTTTTCTCTATGTACCATATTGATTTTACACAATTTTCATATAAAATGTAAACTAAAAACCCCCCTGTTACAAGGGAGGTTTTCCTTTATTCAGCTGTTTTTTCAGCTTCATCAAGAACGCGATTTACTCGTTTTGTTAACATTTGCATACCACTACCGCCCGCTTGGAAATGGCGCAATACACCGTTTTTATCAAACACGTAATATGCTGGTACATATTGATTCTCAAAAGAGTCTGTAATCGCATGCTTATTGTCTACCAAAATGGGCTGTACAATACCGTGCTCCTCTGCCACCGCTTTCACTTTTTCAAGATCTAAATCTTCTTCTGAACGCGGCATATGTACAGCAATTACATTTAATTTATCTTTATAGTTATCACGGAATTCATTAATACTCGGCATTGCTTCTTTACATAAATGACAGCTAACAGACCAAAAATGAATCAATGTTGGTTTATCGCCAATTAGCGCTTCCTTGACTACTTCTCCATTTAGTACAGTCGTTGCTCCTTCTAAGGAAGGCATTGGTTCACGTAATTTCATAACATTTCCCCCTTATATATGTAGAGAAAGGTCTAACAACAATTTGCTAGACCTTGTTCACTCATTCAAAAATTAAACGTTTAAAGTCGCTTGACCTGGTTTCCAGTTTGCTGGGCAAAGTCCGCCAGTTTGAAGCGCTTGAAGAACACGGATTACTTCGTCAACTTCACGTCCAATGTTATTATGATGTACAACTTGATACATTAATTCGCCTTCTGGGCTAATGATGAATAGACCACGAAGTGCGATCCCTTCTTCTTCAAGTAATACGCCATATTCACGAGATACTACATGATTTGTATCAGCAGCTAATGGATATTTTAACTCACCTAAACCGTTTTTCGTACGATCAGTGTTAATCCACGCTAAATGAGTATGGATTGTGTCAGTTGATACACCAATTACTTCTGCATCTAAATCTTCGAACTCATCATAACGATCAGAAAGAGCGATAATTTCTGTCGGACATACGAAAGTGAAATCCATTGGATAGAAGAAAAGCACTGTCCATTTGTCTTGTTTCATAACTTCTTCAAGGCTTACTTTACCGAATTCTTTGTTTGGCATAACAGCGTCCATCTCAAAGCGTGGAGCTTGTTTTGCTATCATACGTTCTGCCATATGTACCAACCTCCGTTAATTTTTTAGTCATATATTGTATTATATAGGAAAAATTAGTTTTTAGTCAATATCATTTAATAATCATTATAAAATAACTAACTATTAACTCTTTTCCCCACCTACCATTATAAAGTATTGTGCTAGAATTACAAAAAAAATGTACTATATAAATACAAATTAAAAAATCGACATAAAACCCTCTTTCTTTTTAGGTGGGCGAGAGCATCTGGCCATGCATAGAAGCGGTCAGGGCCTTTTTCTGCCACATGCAAGGTTTAAAACAAAAGGAGAAAGCAAGTAACGGGCATGTATGTTGTATTCTGCATAGCAGCGACTTATAAAGAAAAGCGGAAGCGGATCGCTCAGAACAAGAGGGGGATGGAGCTTCTGACATAGAGGTGCTTTTTGCCTCGGCGGAAGACGCGAAGCCACCGACTGTTCTAGCCGCTGGAGCTGGATCATAAAGAAAGGCGAAGCCGACTGTTTAGGCCCGTTGGCTAAGGTTCTAGAAGGCAGAGCTAGACAAAGATGTCGAAAAATTAAAATGGGTATATATAGACCACGAAAATTTTATTATACAAAAAAGGAACAGGCATTACACCCTGTTCCCTTTCCATTTTACGTATGTTGTTAAAAATAGAATCGCTTTTTCAATTGCTGATTCATCCGGCTGTATTTTCGCATGATGTAGACCATACTCAGATTCGACACCGAGCCAAAACATAAAACCTGGAATCTCACGCAGCATATATCCGAAATCTTCTCCTGTCATCGCTTCTGTGCAAGTGATAACATTCATATCTGTATGTTCGTCCGTAAACCCCATAAATTCCTTCGTTAACGTTTCATCGTTATATACTTGGTGATACATCGCTCCGTAATCAATATGCGCTGTACACTCAAAAGACGTTTCGATTCCAGTAACAATTGCTTCAATTCGTCCCTTTACTCGTTTCATAGATTCAACAGATAATGTACGAATCGTTCCTTCTAAACGAGCCTTTTCTGCAATAATATTCTGTACTGTTCCACCAGTAATTTTTCCGATTGTAATAACTGCACTATCTAGCGGATTCACATTGCGACTAATAACAGATTGTAGCTGTGTGACAAGATGGCTTGCGGCAACAATCATATCGTTTGCTGTATGCGGATATGCTGCATGTCCACCTTTCCCTTTCAAATCAATGTATAACTCGGATGTATTCGCAAAAAGCAATCCCTCTTTTGTCGCAATTGATCCAACTGGATATTCTGGTGCAATATGAAGCCCAAGAATCATATCTGGTTTCCATGCTTCTAACTCTTCACTTTGTAATAGTGGAAGAGCACCACCCGGCCCTTCCTCAGCTGGTTGAAAAATAAAAACAAGATCATCATCAATTCGCTCTGTAACAAAAGCTGTTAATAACCCAAGACCAATTGTTGTATGCATATCATGCCCGCATGCGTGCATCATCCCTTCATGTAATGAGGCAAATTCATATCCTGTCTCTTCCGTAATTGGAAGTCCGTCAATATCAGCACGATAACCAATTGTTTTTTCTGGATTACGGCCATGTACTTTTACAATGACACCTGTTTTCCATGTCTTTACTTCCATATACTCACTCGGAAGGGTATTTATATAGTTTAAAATATATTGCTGTGTTTTCCATTCTTGAAAACCAAGCTCTGGAATTTGATGTAAATCTCTGCGCATTTGAATAAATTTATTTATCATCATCGTTTCACCACCATTGATAAAAAGCGTAAGAGCCTACAAGCCCTTACGCTTTCTTTTTTATTCTTCTGGATTCAGTTGACGAAGCTCTTGTTTAATTTCTGTTTTTGCTTTAGTTTTTTCGTCAATTTCTTTAATAACACGCGCTGGCGTTCCTGCAACAACTGTGTATGGTGGTACATCTTCTGTTACAACTGCACCAGCTGCAACAACTGCACCTTTACCTACTGTAACACCTTCTAGAACTACTACGTTTGCACCAATTACAACATCATCTTCAACGATAACTGGTTTTGCAGAAGGTGGCTCGATAACGCCTGCAAGTACAGCACCAGCTCCAACGTGACAGTTCTTACCTACCGTTGCACGCCCACCAAGCACTGCATTCATATCAATCATTGAACCTTCACCAATTACAGCACCAATGTTAATTGTTGCGTTCATCATAATAACTGCATTATCACCAATTTCAACTTGGTCACGAATAATAGCACCTGGTTCAATACGTGCCTTAATACCTTTTAAGTCAAGCATTGGAATTGCCGAGTTACGACGATCATTTTCTACAACGTAATCTACAACATGTTTTTTATTTTCTTCAAGGATTGTCTTAATTTCAGACCATTCTCCAAATAATACGCCTGATTTTTTATTTACAAATGCTTGTACTGTTTCTGGGAATGTAATTTCTTTTAAATCCCCTTTTATGTATACCTTTACAGGAGTTTTCTTCTCACTTTTTTGAATAAACGAGATAATCTCGTTTGCATCCATCATTTTCATGCTTGTTGCCTCCTAAATCCATTTATACTGTTACTCTACCAAACGAAAAGACTCCTCGCAAGAAAATAATCTTATTTTTCCGCTTGAATTTCTTCAATAATATCTAAAAACGCCTGCACTTGTTTTAATTGTCGAGCCGATTCACTTGTTAATAACCACGTTTCTCTCGTCAGTTGTACTGGAGTTTTATATGTCTTTTCCCTTACTTCTTTTAAAACAGTAGAGGGCAAAAGTGCATAACCAATACCATTTAAAACAAGTTGCTTACATGTTTCAATTTGATCGACAACAATCGTACGTTTAGGGGGATTAGAAAATAAACCATACCACCAATTTTGGATTTGTCCATAATATGTCGAATCACTTTTAAATTGAATGAACGGTCTATTGGTGTCTTTTAACATGGAAATATCCTTAATTTCCGTATCAACTAAATACAACTCATCTTCAAACAATTGTTGTTTATATCCTTTATATTCTTGTGTCCCTCGCAAAATTGCAACATGAACATCACCTTCGTAAAAATGATTTTGTACTTCACTGCTCCAGCCTGTGAAGAGAGAAATTTTTACAAATGGATACTTTTGTACAAACATTTTTAAAACTGGCGGCAACCAATATTGTCCAATGACAGAGGCAACAGCAATCTTTAACGTACCGTATGTTTCTGTTTGAAAAGTTGCTAATTCGCTCTTAATTGCTTCCTCTCTTTGCAACATATCTTTAGCATAATTCGCCACCTTCTCGCCTTCAGGTGTAATCGTTAGTCCTTTTTGAGAGCGAATAAAAAACTTCATCCCCCATTGTTTTTCCATCGATTGAAGCCTTTGACTAAGCGCTGGTTGTGATACAAATAAACGCTCAGAAGCCTTTCGCATATTTAACTCTTGTGCTAAGATAACCATCATCTGAAAATCATCAATTTGCAATGTTTTCCCCTTCTTTCGTTACAACTGAACGATAAAAGCGACTTCTTCTTTCAATTGAAGTCGCCTTTTCCAACATTATCGATTAAATCGTCTTACTGTTTTATTTAGTAATTTTAAAATTGCCCGGCGCGTCAAAATCCCTTCAAAATATCCTTCATCGTTCTCAACACATACAAACGGATGATCAATCGTCACCTCTAGTGCTTTTGAAAATGAATCCTGTAACTTCAGACGTGGAATGTCACCCTTCATTACACTTTCTACTTTCATATCCTCTAATTTTTCAAACTCAATACGCTCTAGCCCTAAAATACCGTCCAAAATCATTGCTGTACTTACTAATCCATGCAATTTGTACATCGGATCTAATACTGGAATTGCCGAATAACCGGATTTTACCAAAACAAGCAAAGCATGCTCCAAACTATTTCTAATTTGAACATGAGCTACTTTTTCTGATGAAATCATTAAGTCTTTTACAAAAACTTGTTGAAACTCTTCTTTCGGAATGCTAATCATATTAATATCCCCCACTTTAACTCATTCTAACAAGTAGCAATTGTAAACCAATCGTAAAAAAACAATTCATTCAAGTAATGCTCTACTTTCTCAATTCTATTTTTAGTTTATGACAGCGTTTACACATTATTATTTGTCCTTATTTTCTTATTATAAAATAAATAATCACAGTTCATTTTACCATAGAAACAAAAGAAAAGACCACCATTCTGGCAGCCTTAATATCCTTCATTTTTCAGCCGAGCAAATAAGTTTGTAACCTGTTTATAATGAGATATATCTGTTTTCTTTCGTCCAGTTTCGATATCAGAAAGTTCAACGGAAAGTATTTCACTCGCATAATTTTGCCGAAACAACACATCTAACAATAAGTTTTGTTCTTCTTTCGTTAAATCAATTTCTCTACTCATTTTCTCCTCCCCTTGTTCAACCGTTCTTATTATTTATTATACAAAATATTCCTTTTATTTAATAGATTGAAAATTTAGTACAAAAATTATTTCGTGTACCGATTAGCATAGCTAAAAGCCGCATATGCATCCGGTTTAATTTTAGGAATTAATCCCATTGCTGTAATTTTATTTGTCATATCTAAAATAAACTCTCTCGTTAAACCGTATTTCCCAATATCCAAATGAATCTCCATAACAAATTCAGCACCTTCTTTGCGGTATGGATAAAGAATATCCCACAGCTGTTGCATTCGCTTAGGTGTAAATAAACAAGCAATCTCTTGGCTAAATTGTGTTTCCAAATAAATTTTCTCTCGTAAACTCGGGGGCTTTCGCTTTATTGTTTGGTGGTATAAACACCCCCATGCCCCTTTTCCAACGCGATGCAAATGAATGGCTGTAATAAAACGTGTGTCATTTCGATGTACTTGTGAATCTGTTCCAATTGACAATCGATACATATTACGCGGTGCACTTTGAATAAAATGACAAATCCTTGAGAATACAGCTTCAAAACTCATGTTTCGCTCTGATAAATTATAAAATTGATATTCTCCGCCCATATAGTCACGTCCCTTCTCATAGACAGACTTTCGCATTCTCATTGTATGGGACAGAGTAACAAAATATGTCTTACTTATCCCTTGCTCGTTTCAATATTCCGGATTAAATATGTACAAAATGGACATTTGAAAATAACATTTTGATTAGATTGCGCTGTTAATACATGTGTAATCTCTGATTGTCTATGACACTTTGGACATACAACAACAGGCATTTTTTCCATTTTTCTCACCTCCTTTTTACGCTACTTACGAATAGACCTCTATCTCAAAATAAAGTAAGAGCTTCCCATCAGTTCGTTTAAGAATGATCCTTTTGATGAAATTTTCACTTTATAGAATGTGTTATCAGTGTAGGACTAGAGAGAGAATATTATTCAGCATATAAAGTGAAACTTCCATCTATCTTCTTCGCTTCTCTCTGAATCTTGAGGCGGGAGATTTTACCGCCCTCGAATAACGGAATAAAAAAAGAAGGTGCCTTCATTCTGAGGCACCTTCTTTTTATGTATCAAGAAAGAATGTCGTAAATTTCAATTGCAACCATATCAATATTATCGAATTGATATACTTGTGGTTTTTCTCCTTGTTGATACACTTCTAGCTCGTACATATCGCTTTTATCAAAATATTTTACGCTACATTTGCGTTCACCGTTCACTTCAAAATAGCGTTGTGCTACTTCGCCGCTTTCAGCTTGTTCTTTTAGACTAACAAGACGAGTTAAAATTCCTTGGAGCAGAGACATGAAATCTCCCCTTTCTCTAATATTCCTACGAATAGGTTTTGCAGCAATACTCATTCTATCCGTCATAACTGAAAAAATGTCCCACACCCTAGGATAATGGTTATGAGCAAGAAACTCAACTAAAATTTGTCGAAAAAACATACAAAAAGCCGAAATACACACTTCTATCACTTTTCTCCCCTAATTAATAGAAAATACTTGACATCAAAGTTTCGAAAAACTGAAAGAAGATTGCGTATAGCCTCTCATAGAAAAAACATCTGTATGAATGAAAAATTGACTTTATTGCAGTTTTTTTCATACGAGAATATAATGAGAAGGAGTTAAAAAGGAGGATTTACATGAAGAAAGTAGATGTATACACACAACCTGATTGTCCACCGTGTCAAATTATAAAAGAATTTTTAAAACATAATCATGTTACTTTTACAGAATATGATGTCAAAAAAGATGCTGCAGCTCGCAATCGTCTCCTCTATGATTATGAGTCCTATTCTACCCCTACTGTTGTTGTAGATGGAGAAGTTGTAGCAGGATTTCAAATTGAAAAATTACAACAACTTTTAGAATTAGAACAATAAAAAAAGTGACAGTATATAAGTCACTTTTTTTCGCTATCCGCCAATGGTAAATTCCTTGCCTCAATACTTTAAGGACACCAAAATGGAGACGATAAAATGAAATTCCTGTCATTTTGGAACGGCCTCTTAATAACAAGAGTTTCACGTTACTCTTTTTCGTATGTTTTTATTTCAGATAAGAGCTGTTTATTTTCATGATACCCTGCTAATTTCCATTTATCACCATTTTTTTGCAATGTCATAATTTGATACTCATCCGTTTTCATATTCCGTTCATACACGTATAACAAATTATGCTCTTGATTGTATACAATTTTTGTTTTTGATGAAAAAGTAAATGGCGCTTCTTTAGTAGGCAATAAATATTGAGCACTCCGTTTCACATCCTGATTATTTTCATCCGTAAAAACTTGAAGGAAGTTATCCGTGAAATAAGGAGATAATGTGTCATACATTTTATCCATTGATAGTCGCTTACCACGAATAGAAAACTGCGCTTCATATCCCTTTTGAATCGTTTCAAATATTTCATTTTGATCAATTTTTGTTTCTTCTTTTCCAAGAACCGTTGTCACACCTTGTCCAATTACAAATGCAACGAAAAGAAATAGCACAATCCAAATCCCGTATTTCCTCATTTTCGCACCCTCCTTATAAAAAGAGCTTATCCTTCTACTATTCATTGTAGCAATGATTATGCCATGAAAGAGTAGCTTTCGTTCGTAAAATGTTTACAACGATAGACACCATTCTTATCATAGTTGTCACTATTACCAATTTATGATAAAAACAAACAAAAAAATGCACGAAATATTTCGTGCATTATAATAAAACATCTTCTTCATATAAAAATTCATAAGATAAGTCAATAAATAAATAATGCTCATCATCAATAGGAAACGAAAATGTCCGAACCAATTCACCCGTTTCAAGATCCCCGTATAAATCAGACAATCTTCCCTTTTGTTCAAAGCGTAGTTTCATAATGTTTTCTAAAAAGTACGGACGCCAGCTCCAATTTTTCATATAATACTCTGGCATTAGCACCCATTCTCCATCTTTTTTCATAACATTTCCTGATTTTTGAAATCCATCTTCATTACAAATAAAAATACGAAAGCTACAATGTGTCACTTGTTGACTAAAATTCATTAGCCATTTATTAAAATCTTCTATTTTTCTCTGTTTTGCTAATACATTCCCAACATATTCTCGAAGCGTTTCTGTCAGTTCATAAATCTTCTGCAATTTTCGTTTTTCACGCTGAATAAATTGATGACACTCATTGCCAAGACGCTCTTTCAAAATGTCTTTATCAATAAAATTAGGTAAAGATTCTTTCAAGTAATTCCCTTGGTAGTACCTCCCTCCATTTTTCCACGCATATTGCAACTGATAGAACGCATCAATATCTTCATACAATAATGTTGCTCCAATGCGTCTCGCCAAGAGTGATAATGAATACAAAATATCCTGGTACGATTGTAACAACGCCGTTTGACGTAAGTTTGTTAAATCTACTTTTAAAATATCAGGAGTTAACATACTCATTCTTTCAAGATTACTTGTGCCTGTTCCTACTTTGTTAATTGCGACTTGAATATCATATGTACGGTAATACATAAGTAAATGATTGAACTGTTCAATATCTTCTTTAAAATCGTGTTCTGTTATTTCTAATACAATATGATTTAAACGTAATCCTTTCTTCTCATACGTTAATAATAAATGCAGTAAACTTTCACTTTCATCACTCATCAGTATATGCGCATTACGATGCACAAATAATAAAAATGATTGATCTGTTTCCAAATACCGATCCAATGCTTTTCCTAAAATAACATTATCTACTTCAAGTTGAAATTCATATGGAATCGAATCATCGCGAAAGAATGAAGCAAGACTGTGAATCCCTTCTTCTGTTTGTATACGTCCTACTACTTCATATCCAATTACAGTATGTTCATCTGCACTAAAAATAGCTTGATAATAAGGAAGGACTTTATCCAAATTACTCATCACATCTAATGCATCTACCATAGTGCTCCCCCCCCTTTACTTTTCAAAGATTATAACACGTTATGTAGAAAAAATAATAAAAAAATCCCTTCAGTTCTCCTGAAGGGATTAGAGGGGTAAAATGCTAAGGGGAATTAGCAATTCTACTATGAAGAAAAAAGAGATTTTAATCTTACCTTATAAATAGAATTTTTGTAAAGACCCTTTTTCTAAATGTCACAAATTAGTCACAAATAACCCCTCTCTTAAAACGGATATTGATGCAAATGTTGACCACCATCCATTGTAATACAAGCTCCATTTATGTACGCTGCTTCTTCAGAGCATAAATAAAAAGCAAGACCAGCAATTTCTTCTGGTGTACCAAGCCTGCCAAGTGGAACACTGTGTAATGTTCGCTTCGCTGCTTCTTCAGATATCCAAAGCTTATCAGCTCCCCCTGTACGTTCAATTGGCCCTGGAGCAATTGCATTCACACGAATTCCATATTTACGTCCCCATTCAACAGCAAGTGTTCTCGTCATCGCTAATACACCCGCTTTTGCTGCTGCTGAATGAATAACACCAGGACCTGCATCCCATGCATAAGTTGCAACCATATTAATAATTGTTCCTTTTATCCCTTTTTCAATCCAGTATTTACCAATAGATTGACTACAATAAAATGTACCATTTAACACGATGTTAATAACAGCATTCCAACCATTTGGCGATAAATCTTCAGCATGACAAAGAAAATTTCCTGCTGCATTATTTACGAGTACATCAATGCGTCCAAATTCTTTATCGATTTTTTCAATCATTGCTTTTATATCCTCAATATTACGCACATCCATTTGCACTGGTAATATTTGTCCTTCAAATTGTTCAATTTCTTTCTTTGTCTCTTCTAACTTTTCTAGTGTACGTCCTGTAATTACAACTCGCGCTCCTTCTTTTGCAAAACGAGTTGCCATTCCTTTTCCCATTCCACTTGAACCACCTGTAATTACAACTACTTTTTCTTTCATAATTTTCCCTCCCTAAAATGAATACATATTCATTTTATCATTTTATTCGACGGAATTCTTTATAAATTTAAATTTTTCTGATATATTTTAATAAAATACACTATAAATTAACGAAAGGGGAGAAGATACGCAGCGACTCACTCTAACAAATCACATCTTTCTACTATTATCATTTTCTATCATCTCGCTCATATAAATATGAATCAAATAACAAGAAGAAATTTTATAAAAAAAGGCATTCGCACACTATTATATACTTGTATAACGACTGGTACAGGTTACTATTATGCAAAGTTTATAGAACCATCCCTTCTCTCTTTTACGTATCATACACTTCATTCTCCACTTATTCCATATGGGTTTAACGGTATTAAAATTGTTCAATTTAGTGATTTACATTTAGGATATTATTATTCACTGCAGCAACTTTCTAAAGTAGTTGCAAAAATAAATGAAAAAAAACCAGACATCGTCTTCTTTACCGGAGATTTAATCGACAATTATCAAACATATGAAGATACTCCATTTGTCTCATCAATTTTACAAACGATTCATGCCCCGCTCGGTAAATTTGCTGTTTTCGGTAATCACGATCATGGTGGGTACGGAACAGAATACTATGATCACATCATGAAGCAATCCGGATTTGAAATATTACAAAATGCTGAAAAACGCATTCGTCTACTAGATGGAAGTGAAATTTCTATTTTCGGTATTGATGATATTATGCTTGGCAAACCTGACATACATGGAATCTTAAAACAAGCGCAAGATCATCTTTATACGATTGTTCTCGTACATGAACCCGATGTTGCACCGCATATTGCAACTTTCCCTATTAATTTACAACTTTCTGGACATAGTCACGGTGGACAAGTTCAACTCCCTTTCTTTGGCGCCATTATTACTCCTGCATTTGCAAAGCATTATATTGAAGGCTTTTATCATATTAAGCAAAACTACGAGTTGTTATTGCATGTAAATCGCGGCCTTGGAACAACGCGTGTGCCATTTCGATTTTTAGCAAAACCAGAAATTACACTCTTCACATTACAATCGACATAATATCTGAATGCGTTTCGCCTATTTTCTGCACCATTCTCTCTTGTACTCGCTCATCCACATTATTTTCCCATATGATAACAATGAGTTCATTGAAGGAGGTTTTAACATGTATCCTCAATATCAGCCAATTCCCTTCCGCTCAGCTCCAGTTGGTCCAATCGGAGATTCACGATTTATCCCATTTTTCGGATTTCCTTTTTTAGCTGGGCTTGCAGGAGGTTTACTTGGCGGAGCATTGGCATTTGGACCTAGACCATATTGCCCACCGTATCCTTGCTACGGCTATCCTTATCCAACACCGTATTTTTACTAATGTAAGTAGAAACAACTATGTAAAAAAGGCCTCAAATCGAGGCCTTTTTTCTATATATCTTATTCTATTACGTACAAATACATCCATTTTCATTTTTCAATATGTAAATCACCGCTATGCAGAATTCAACATGACAGCTACTTGCTTTCTCACTTTGTTTTAAACCTCGCATGTGACAGGAAAAGGCCTTGACCGCTTCTATGCATGGCCAGATACTGTCGTCCCCCTAAAAGGAAAGGGGGGTTATGTCGTTTTTTAACTTGTATATATAAAAAGAAAATAATTTTATGTCGTTTTTTCAATTTATACTTATAAAGATTTCCCGTTTCACTTTATTCCTCTTCAGTGTGTATATATGCCATTTGAAAGAGCTGCACTTGACTTTCAATATTTTCTATACGATCCCTTACCACATAATGATATTCTCCATGTTCATTTTGTTCACGTGCTTTTACATTATCATCTAAAATAAGTTGTAAAACATCTTTAATTCGCGTTTTCATATCAAGTCCTAAAATAGGAAATGATATTTCTACACGCTTTTCCATATTACGCGTCATCCAATCGGCTGACGATAAAAATATTTTTTCCTCTCCATTATGGTGAAAATAATAAATACGACTATGCTCTAAATAACGACCTACTACACTAATAACGCGAATATTATCACTTACACCTAGAATTTGAGGACGTAAACAACAAATCCCCCTCACAATGAGATCAACTTTTACACCAGATTGCGATGCTTCGTATAATTTTTGAATGAGCGGCTTATCTGTTAAAGAATTCATTTTTGCTATAATATAGCCATTTCCATATTGTTTATGATAGCGAATCTCTTCATCAATGAGTTCAATAAATTGCTGACGAATATCAAACGGGGCAACAGATAATTGATGAAAATGTGGTTTCATCGTATATCCGCTTAAATAGTTAAAAAAGTTTGTTGCATCAATTCCGAAATCTTTGCGTGATGTAATATATCCAAAGTCAGTATATAATTTCGCTGTTGCATCATTATAATTCCCTGTACCTAAATGAACAAATCGCTCAATTTTCCCATGCTTCCGCCTTACAACAAGCGTAATTTTACTATGTGTTTTCAAATGGCTAACACCATAAATCACATGACAGCCTGCTTTTTCTAATTCTTTTGCCCATTGGACATTATTTTCTTCATCAAAACGAGCCTTTAATTCCACAAGTACTGTCACTTGCTTCCCATTTTCTGCAGCTGTTTTTAAAGCTTGAATCACAGGTGAATCTCCACTTACACGGTATAGTGTTTGTTTGATTGCTAATACATCTGGATCTTCAGCTGCCTCTGCTACAAAATCAATGACAGGATGAAATGACTCAAACGGATGATGTAATAAAATATCTTGTTCTAGCACTTTTTCAAATATATTTTCTTCGTCATCTAAATCTTGAGATGGTTGAGGAATAAATGCAGGATATATTAGATGCTCATATGTAGATGCTAACTTTTTATAGAGCGCAAATAAACATGTTAGATCAAGCGGACCCTCAATCATATATACATCTTCATCCTTCACTTCTAACGCTTCGTATAATAGAGACAATACTCTTTTATCTAAATTATCCGTCCCTACCTCTAAACGAACCGCCGCTCCCCATTTTCGTTTTTTTAATTCTTTCTCAATGACCTTCAATAAATCACGTGCGCCTTCCTCATGAATTGTTAAATCTGCATTACGCGTAATTCGAAAACGCGTAACAGATGATACTTTGTATCCTGTAAATAATTTATGAGTAAAGTTACTAATCACGTCTTCTAAAAAAATAAATTTTTGCTTATTATCTTCATTAGGTAAAAAAATAAAGCGTTCTAATAGTGATGGAACTTGAACGATGCCAAGCTTTGTCCGATTTTCTTCTACTGTTTGTCTTTCATCATATAAAATAGCAGCTAAATTTAAGCTTTTATTTAATAACATAGGAAACGGTCGATACGCATCAATTGCTACAGGTGTTAACACAGGGAAAATTTGTTCATCAAAATATTCCTCAATAAATTCTCGTTGTTCTTTCGTTAAATCACGAAAAGACAACTTTTCGATTCCTTCTTCCTGCAGTGCAGGAAGTAAAACATTTTGATAAGTATCATACTGTACTTGCATTAATTCATGTGCTTTATATGAAATTTTTCCCAGTTGTTTTTTCGGTGTTAGTCCAGCTTTATTTTCCGGTTGATTAAATCCAGCCTTCACCTGATCTTTTAGTCCTGCAACACGCACCATGAAAAATTCATCTAAATTTGAGCTGAAGATACTAATAAACTTTAATCTCTCTAGTAATGGATTACTGTCATCTTGTGCTTCTTGTAATACTCGTTCATTAAAAGCAAGCCAACTCAATTCACGATTGTTATAATAAGCTGTATCATTCAAGTTTATAAGACTATTTTTCATCGCTTCCATATTTCCTTCACACTTCCCTCTAAAGCTTTCTCAATATAATTTAGTTATATTTATTTTAACAAATTTTTACTGGGATAAATGTAAATTTTTTGTAAAGAAGTCCGTACAACTTAACATTCTTCATAAAAATATAGATCAATGTTCATCTTTAAAATTTTCTCTATCTGCTTTTTCTGCTTTTCTGCTTGTACTTTTTCAGATAAAGCTGATTGCTTACAGTAAATATAAAAATCAAGCCCGCCTTCTTTTTTTACAATACGAATAGATTCAATAAGATTACGATTGGTTACATGTAACGCTGCTGAAAATTGCAAAACCGATCCTAATAATCGGATTTTTCTTTGTTCGTCTTTTTCAAACCAACCTGTAAACGGTTCTATGCATTGTTTAAACAACAATTTCGACTTATAAGAAGCAATTAATGCTAATTTAATTCGTTCTTTATGCATCATCCCATCTATCGTTTTATTTGCCAATAAATAAAATGTATGCTGTCTGCTTGACTCTTCATCAATATATTTTCCAATATTAAATACTTTTGCCGCTCTATGCAACGCAGTCCAGTCTTCTCGCTCAAAAGAAGCAATCCTATTTTTTTCTAATTCCTTACAAATCATTGTCGTATTTTTCATAAGCTGTATCACACCACTCATGTCCATCTCATATTCATAAGAAAGTAAGTGGAAACTTTCTTCTACAACATTTGGATAATAAGTAATCCCAAGTGAACTAACTAATTCTTCATAAAAAACTCCTTCGCGTAGTCCTTTTCTACTTAATACAAAGGACGGAGCTTCTATAATAGTTGTTAACATCTTAAACACTTCTACTGCCGGAATAATAGTATCTGCGCGATCTTTAGCAAGACCCTCTAACTTTTGCAATTCTGGAAAAGAAAGTCTTAGTAAATGTTCGTGAACATATTCAATATCAGTTGGCTTCATCTTATATAAATGCAATCCAGAAATTGGATAGGAAATGAGGTTTTGGTGAATTGTCACCATATTACGCGCACTACCTCCAATTGCAATTAGTGGTAATTCCTTATCTTTAAGCCACGGAAGTGATTGGAATTGATACCATAGATAACTTCTTAATTCTTCAAGTTCTTCCGAAGTTGGCGTATCATAATGAAAAAATTGTTGTTTTAACGACAACGCTCCGAACGGAAAACTATGATAGTTTACAATTTCTCGATTTTGAAAATACGTAACTTCTGTACTTCCTCCTCCAATGTCAACAGTAATCCCTTCTGTGAAAGAGGTAGAATTTGTAACAGCTATATATCCATACCGCGCTTCTTCATATTCTGACAATACTCGAAGCTTAAAATCAGTGCTCTCTTCAACAAGACATTTAATTTCCTTTTGATTTTTAGCCTGCCGAACTGTTGCCGTTGCAACGCACAATACTTTATGCAGCTGGTGAAAGCGCGTGCTTTCTTGAAATTGCAACAAAGTATGTAATAATATATGAATCCCTTCTTCGTTTAAGGAACCATCTACTAAATAATTCCGTAAGCGAGCAACTACTTTTGTATTTTCAATTTCTTTATAAAAGCCACCGCTTTGTTTTTCATAAATAACTAATCTCATTGTGTTCGATCCGATATCAATAATTCCATATTGTTTTTTCAACACTCTCGTCATCCTTTTCTTCGTATCATTATATCGTTTTTTAAAATTACAAAACTCATCCACCATAGCATAAAAGCACATAAATGAATAAAAGACTCTTTCCAGTTTTTTCTCTCAATTAAATAAAAGTATTGACTTACTTTTAAAAAAAGATATAACTATATAAATCACTGCTATACAAAACAAAATATGACCTATATTCGGTTTCACCCTTGCATGTGGCAGGAAAAGGACCTGATTGCTTCTATGCATGGCCTCATCCAAAAGGAAAGAGGGTCTTTATGTCTTTATGTTGTTTTTTCAATTTGTATTTATATATTATACAAAATAGTTGTTTTTTGTCACAACATTGCTTTAATATTGAAAATACTTATATTAGCTTTCTACATAGAAAAATTGCTAACTTTTATTGAATTATGATAATGTAGACAGGAAAGGAGTGCTAAAATGAAATCTTCACAACCCCAGTCTCGTTCCTATAATCAATTTTCGGTTCATCAACTTGCTGAAGCAATTTTCAGTGTCAACCGACATGCAAAATCTGCTACAAATCCGAAATATTTATATTGGTTAAAAAAAACAGCTTTAGAACGATTAATTGCAGAAAAACAAGCTACGAAAGAAGGTTTACATTTTTCTAAAAACCCACGGTTTAGTCAGCAACAATCTGACGTTCTTGTCCGAGCAGGTAATTATTACTTCCATATCCCTCCTACGAAAGACGATTTTCGTAACCTTCCACATCTCGGCAACCTTGATTGTGCATATCGAAACCCAAAAACACATCTATCCTTAACCTCTGCTAAAAAAATGCTCCAGCAGTATATTGGAAAAGAGGCATTTCAACAAGAAAAAAAGTTAAGCGAACCAACTCCTTGGTATCGTCGTACTTACACAAAAAAATAAAGAAGCCTTGGCCGAAACGGCCAAAGCTTCTTTATTTTTTATCTTCTTTTATTTTAATATTTGCTTGCTTGTAGAAAGACAGTTTTTCTTCATTATACTGCTTTGTATATTCATTAAATTTATTTTTTGGAGAATCAATCTCTTGATAAGATTGATTTACAACTTTCACCTTTTCACTAATTACTTTTAATTTTTCATCTTTCGCTTGCAACATCGTATATAATTCTTTTTCTAGTTTTAATGATTTTTTATAGTTATCATACATCTTTTTGAAGGCATCATAACGGCCTTTATATGCATCTTGTACTTTCTTTGCTTGTTCTTGTAACTTTTTATCTTTAAGTTCCTTTACATATTTATCAACATCTTTTGTTTCTGCTTGTGCTTTATCTAACGTTTCCTTTTCTTTATCTAACACCTTTTCACGATCAGTAACGCTTTTTACAGCTTGATCTAACTTCTCTTTTACCACTTGATTGTTATCTTTTCCGTCTTTTACAATCTGGCCATATAATTCTTGCCCTTGCTTTTCTAATGTTTCTAATTTTTTTGCATCTTCAAAGATTGTTTTTTCTTTTTTTGCAGCATTCTCAAATGCTACATATAACTCTTCTTCTGGTTTAGGCCCGAAGCAACCTGCAAGTAAACTCATTGATATAGCTGCTACTAGTGCTACTTTTTTATATTTCAACTTCAATTCCTCCTATTTTATATACGATTATCATGCCAGAAATTTAATGGAAAATGATTTGCTTCATCGTATACTTCAAATTCATATCCTTTTTTACGAAGATCATCAATGATTGTTTGCAAAGCTTCCACTGTTTGCTTCTTTTCATGCATTAAAACGACTTCTCGTTCTTTATTAACATGAGGAACAACATTTTGAATGACCCCATTAGGATTTCCTGGTAATTTCCAATCTAAAGAATCCACAGTCCAATCCCATTCTTTCATACCGACAGATAACATTTGATCACGCAACGCTTGAGTAAGTCCCGGCATACTTCCATATGGACAGCGAACAAGGCTCGGATGAATACCTGTTACCTCTTTCATAATATCCTGAGCTTGTTTCATTTCCTCAACAAATTTACCTTCTTTATACAGTTTACTATAATTATGCGTCATACTATGAACACCTGGATAATGGCCCTCTTTTACTAAACGCTTTACACTATCCTTATGAGCTGGAATATTTCCACCAATCATAAAGAATGTTCCTTTTATATTATTCTTCTTTAAAATATCTAATATTTCCTTTTGAAATTCACTTGGACCATCATCAAATGTTAAGTATACTACTTTACGTATTTGACCGTTATATTTTTCTGGTGCCTCTTTTCTCAATTCTACTTTTGGTTGTTCACCGGCAAACTGAACAGTATTTTCTTGATTCGCAACTGCTCTTGCAGGAGAAGTAATGGATTGAAACATAAAAAAACCTGCTGCTACAGTAAAAATTAGGATAATAGCGATACCCAATCGCTTAATTATTGTAGAGCGACGGTTCGTAACGTCTACCATTCTATCATTTCCTTTCTATTTTTCTATACATCTGTACTTTTTTCATTTTACACAGTATAAAAGAATCGACGCAATAATAAATTCCGATTATTTTCCAAACATCTTCAAAAGGAAAAGTGTAGAGATCTTTCCAACTCTACACTTTAATGAGAAATCATCGTGCAAAATGTACTGATACGTCCATCGTTTATTATATGATGATTAACTCCATTTTTAAAGGGGGTTGTTACAAAATACACAATATCTTGTAACAAAACTGCAAAAAATGTTTCAAAATAATAATGTTATAATTCTAATTTTTGTATATCCCTATTTTGATATAAACCTGTTTGCGCTAGTTCTAACAGTTCTTCAAATGAAAATCCTTCTAATGGATATATTGCTCCCGTAGACATAAATGTGATGTGTACAATATCATCTTGTAACACTTTTGTTAAATTTTTAGTGATTCGATTCACCTTACCACCTTCACATATGTTTAGAGGTGGGAGTCCTCTCGAAAGGTATGATAGATCATTTAAACAAAATAAAAAGAACCTCTCTATTAAGAAGGAACTGAAAAAATTTTATTCCGCTATTCGTAGGCAGTAGGACCCCCACCTCAAGGTGCAGAGAAAAACGGAGTAGATAGATGGGGGACAGCTGTGAGCATGCGCCCGATTGGTTCAACATAAAAGAAGGAAATGATACATCGACGATTCCCTTCTTCACTTATTTATAATTATATATAAGTCGCTGCTATGCAGAACAAAACATGACCTATACTCGCTTTCTTTCTTTATTTTTATTTTTGCATTTGGCAAGAAAAGACCCTGACTGCTTCTATGCATGGCCAGATGCTCTTGTCTCCAAAAAAAGAAAGGGGTTTTTAGGGCGTTTTTTCAATTTGTATTTATACATACATTCGTTTTCAGTAGGTTTCATAATTCCTTTTTATCAGCAGAGCCTCCTTTGTTTGCAACGGTCCATACACTTGGTGATTATGTTGGAATGTGTACGTAGCCCGAAGAGGCAAAGAAGGTGATATACTGTTACGATCAGCTTTTACTTGCCATACTAAACGTGCTTTTTCTTTCGGTAATAAGTTATCAATGCGCCAACGAACAAGTTGAAAAAGAAATTCATTTTGCCCATTATCGGATGTTAAAGTATTAGGTACATACGACAACTGATCTCTAATCATATGACTGACACATATGTGAGAAACAGCTTCTTCTCCTTGATTATCTACTTCAATTTGAAGCGCAATTATATCTTGAATTCCATAATAAACAGTGTTTGAAAACGAAGAGTGTTGTTTCACATCGCACACCGTAAGCGTCACTTCTATACGAGGAATGTATTGCTTATAAGTTAAATCTTTATCAATACTCCCTGACCATAAAGCAGGTTGTATACTCAAAGTAAACTTATTTCGGTTTTCTAACTCCCCGCAATATCTCACCATACAAATTCACCCCATTCTCATATTGAATATATACCGTTCTCACTTCTACTTCTTCCATGAACAGCCCCCGACAAAAATTTATCCTTTTTGTACTCTTTACTTTATATAGTATTCGATAAACAAAAGAAAAAATCATTTAAAAAAGCTGCACATCATATACAGCTTTTTCCTGTATTTATTTATCCTCTACTAACTATGAATAAAAACTCTCTTACTGATGAAAGTTTATCTTTGTCTAGCTCTGCTTCCTCCTTTTGTTTTAAACCTCGTATGTGGCAGGAAAAGGTCCTGACCGCTTCTATGCACGGCCAGATGCTCTCGTCCTCCTCTAAAAAGAAAGGGGTTTTTATGTCGTTTTTTAACTTGTATATATAGTAATTTTCCCTCTATATCTCATATAACAAAACATGTAAAATTTCCCATACTTTCTATGTTTATGAATTATTTTTCATAATATGTTTTGTTAAGAATAATTTCCCTTCTTCACTTCTACTATAATTAAAATCAATACTTTGAATAACAAATAATCCACAATATATGTGATCTTTGACTAAAAGATTCATGCACAAAGCAAAATAATTTTACTGAAAGAAATAATTTGTTATTTAGTCAATTTTGACTATAATATAATTTATCCCGCACTCACCATCAGTAGGGATGAAAAATAATAATGGAAGTTTCATTTTATTATTAGTATGCAAAGGAGGGCTATGCTTGGAGGAACAAATAACTCAAAAGCAAGCAAGGAATACAAAGTTCGTTGTAACTGGATTGTTACTTGGAATACTACTAGCGTCAATGGATAATACAATTGTTGCTACTGCAATGGCTACTATTGTAGGTGATTTAGGTGGATTTGATAAGTTTGTATGGGTTACTTCTGCCTATATGGTAGCTACTATGGCCGGAATGCCTATCTTCGGAAAGCTATCAGATATGTACGGACGTAAACGGTTTTACATAGGAGGATTGCTTCTCTTTTTAGTTGGTTCAATGCTTTGCGGCACTGCCAATAGCATTGAACAATTAAGTATATACCGCGCAATTCAAGGTATTGGCGGAGGAGCTCTTATGCCAATCGCCTTTACAATTATGTATGATATTTTCCCAGCGGAAAAACGCGGTAAAATGACGGGGCTATTTGGAGCTGTTTTTGGAACGTCAAGTGTGTTTGGTCCGCTCCTAGGTGCGTATATTACCGACTATATTAGTTGGCACTGGGTATTTTATATTAATATCCCATTAGGAATTATCTCGCTCTTTTTAATTACAAAATACTATAAAGAATCTTTACAATATAGTAAACAAAAAATTGATTGGGCAGGTGCCGTTACTTTAATTATCGGTATCGTTTGTCTCATGTTTGCTTTAGAACTTGGTGGTAAAGAGTACGCTTGGGATTCAAGTGTAATTATTAGCTTATTTGCTACATTTACTGTTATGCTTCTTATCTTTTTCTTTATTGAACGAAAAGTGGAGGAACCGATTATTTCTTTCCATTTATTCCGAAAACGTTTATTTGCAGCAAGTCAAGGCGTTGCTTTTTTCTATGGTGCAACGTTTATTATTTGCACAGTCTATATTCCGATTTTTGTTCAAGGTGTTCTTGGTGGATCTGCAGCAAATGCTGGACTAATTTTAACACCGATGATGGTAGGATCTGTTATCGGAAGTCAAATAGGCGGACAGTTAGCAACGCGTACAAGTTATCGTAACATTATGACTATCTCTGGTATTTTCTTTATTCTTGGTATGTATTTATTAAGTACATTAACAATAGATACCTCACGCGCAATGGTAACAGTCTTTATGATTTTAGCTGGATTTGGCGTTGGTTTTTCCTTCTCTGTCTTAAGTATGGCCTCTATTCATAATTTAAGTATGAGAGAACGAGGCTCTGCAACATCAACAAACTCTTTCTTCCGTTCACTTGGTATGACACTTGGTGTAACGATTTTTGGTACCATTCAAAATCATGCATTTACAGATAAACTAAAATCTATTTTCCCGCCAGAACTAGCAAAAATGGCTCCAAAAGGCGGAGATACAAGTTTCTTATTATCTCCAAATGCTACTGAAAAAATACCACCAGAAATTTTACATGGCATTAAAGATGCGCTAGCAAACTCTATCGCTGACACATTTTTATGGGCACTTATTCCTGCATCACTTAGCATTATATGTATCTTATTAATGGGAAAAGACCGATTAGTTGCACCAACAAACAAGAAACAAAAACAAGTGAGTTAACATTCCGTGTATACAGCTTTATATTTTGGAAAATGTTATTGATCATGCTTCTCTATATAAAGATGCAAGAGAAGGAAAACGTTCAGAAATCAATACAGAATTAGACTATTAAATATATAAACAGTCACCGAGAGTGACTGTTTTTTCTATTCATAAAAATGGATTTTCTGAAGCGTTTTTTTCCATTTTTCTTTTTTGTAACCTCTCTCCTTTTTCATTACAATACAAATATATAAAGGAGGTGAAATCTTATGAAGGGGCATTTAATTAAACAATACGGATTCTCCGTATACTATCATTCTTATTTACAAAAACAAATCTTATACATACTAATACTTCGCAGCGAAATCGCTTTTCAGTCCCATACATTACACCCTAATGAACAACTGGAACTACTCTCCTATGACCGATTACTCTTTCATCACGCTCACGATATATATAAACGAATACATCGTTCCTACTCTGTTTTTTCACATACATATCCACCATCACATTGGTGGTGGCATTTAGAAAATTTTTTGTTTTAACAAAATTAATTATCTTATTTTTAAAAATAGTAGACAATTTTAAAAATATTATGATAAAATCTGTTTCAATATCATTTACGCTAGTTACATTCCTTTCCAAAAGGAGATAGGTACACGAAAAAATATTTTCGTGTTTAAAAGGGAAGTTTGGTGAAAATCCAACGCGGTCCCGCCACTGTAAGTGTAAAGATTTCTTTCTATATACCACTGTGAAAACGGGAAGGTGATCGAAATCGCTGATGCATGAGCCAGGAGACCTGCCTATTTTAACGGCACTGATAGACTCACGGATGATGAGGAGGTGTTTTTAACGAAAGAGAAGTATTTTCTGCTTCTGTGGCCACTTTTCGTTAAAAGCATTTCCGAGTATACGGAAATGCTTACTTATATTTAGGGAGGAATTTACAATGACACTTTTAACAAGTAACTTAGGGTATCCACGAATTGGATTACAACGCGAATGGAAAAAAACTTTAGAATCTTTTTGGACAAACAAAGTGGATGAACAACAATTTGTGAAACAAATGAAAGAGATTCGCCTTCAACATCTAAAAGTACAACAAGAAAAAGGAATCGATCTCATTCCAATCGGTGATTTTACATATTATGACCATGTCCTTGATACAGCATATATGCTCGGGTTTATCCCTTCTCGTTTTTCAAAGTATACATCGGAACTTGACGTATACTTTGGCATGGCACGCGGTTCAAAAGATCACGTTGCTTCTGAAATGACAAAATGGTTTAATACAAATTATCATTATATCGTTCCAGAATATGAGGATCATCTACATATTTCCCTTAAAGAGAATCGTCCACTTCGTTTATATGAAGAAGCAAAACGAGAACTAGGTATTGATGGTAAGCCTGTTATATTAGGACCTTATACGTTTTTAAGCTTAGCCAAGGGTTATAAAAAAGAAGAATTCACAACCATTTTACAAAAATTAACACAACCGTACATTCAATTGTTACAAGAATTACAAGATGCTGGTGTATGCTGGGTTCAAATTGATGAACCAATCCTTACTTCCCTATCAAAACAAGAAGTTAGTATCGCAAGAAATTTGTATGAAACAATCCGTAAAGCTGTTCCAAATCTATCTATTATGCTACAAACGTACTTTGATAGCATAGAAGAAAACTATGAAGAGGTTATTTCATTCCCGGTTACTGGGATTGGGCTTGATTTTGTACACGGTAAAGAGGGGAATTTGCGCGCCTTACTACAACACGGATTCCCATCTGATAAAGTATTAGGGGTCGGTTGTGTAGATGGCCGTAACATTTGGAGAGCAAACCTTGACGAAATTCTCTCCCTTTTCCATACATTGCAAGAAACTGTGCAACCGAAAGGATGGATTGTCCAACCTTCTTGTAGTTTACTTCATACTCCTATTGACAAGACAACTGAAACACACCTTGTACACGAATTATACGATGCGCTCGCTTTTGCAAATCAAAAACTAGAAGAACTTACTATTTTACAAAAAGCTCTCGTACATGGAATAGAAAGTATTTCTGATGAATTACAAACGTATCGACGTGTGCACGAAGCCATTCGTACTTCAGCAGCTCGTAATCGTAAAGATGTACAATCTACACTATCAGCATTACAAGAAGAAGACTTTTCCCGTCCTCTTTCATTTGAAAACCGCTATAACTTACAGCAAAAAGCTCTGAAGCTACCATTACTTCCAACAACAACAATTGGTAGCTTCCCGCAAACACAAGAAGTTCGTCAAAAGAGAAAACAATGGCGCAGCGGCGATATCTCAAATGAACAGTACGAAAGGTTTATTGAAGAAGAAACAAAAAAATGGATTCAATATCAAGAAGAAATTGGGCTTGATGTCCTCGTTCACGGCGAATTTGAACGAACAGATATGGTAGAATATTTTGGCGAAAAACTTGCTGGTTTCTCCTTTACGAAAAACGGTTGGGTACAATCGTACGGTTCCCGCTGTGTGAAACCTCCTGTTATTTATGGTGACGTTGCGTTCATTAATGGTATGACAATAAAAGAAACGGCATTTGCACAAAGTTGTACGAAAAAAGTTGTTAAAGGTATGTTAACTGGTCCTGTCACAATTTTAAATTGGTCTTTCGTTCGAAATGATATTCCAAGAAAAGAAGTTGCTTATCAAATTGCCCTAGCACTTCGCCATGAAATTAAATTACTTGAATCATCCGGTATTCGTGTCATTCAAGTTGATGAGCCTGCACTACGCGAAGGAATGCCATTAAAAGAAAAAGATTGGGAAACATATTTAACATGGGCTGTCCAAGCATTCCTCCTTTCTACTTCTTCAGTGGAAAACGAAACACAAATTCATACGCATATGTGCTACAGTAATTTTGAAGATATCGTAGAAGCAATCCGTCAACTTGATGCAGATGTTATTTCCATTGAAACATCAAGAAGTCACGGGGAGTTTATTGATACATTAAAAGAACATCCATATGAAAAGGGAATTGGTCTTGGTGTATATGACATCCATAGTCCACGTGTACCAAGTATAGATGAAATGTATGTAATTGTAGAGCAATCATTAAAGGTGTGTGATCCAAAGTATTTCTGGATTAATCCAGATTGCGGCTTAAAAACAAGAAGAACAGAAGAAGTTATTCCTGCACTAACACATATGGTAAAAGCAGCTGTAAAAGCACGTCAACTTTTACAAACAAGTGCGCAATAATAACTTAAAGCTTCCCTCTGTGTGGCTCACTGGCCGCGAATCACTAGATAAAATAGAAAACTACTGTCCCTTGGTTATCAAGACCTAAATTCAAAAAAACTTAAAATATAGAGGTTCTAACATATTAGTCATATACAATATGTTAGAACCTTTTATATTTGAAACTGAATTTGATTTGTACCTTTCTTATAGGGATTCCACCAAAAACATACGCTAAGGAATAATAATATATCTAGCCTTTTTAGGATAAAATTTCCTCCTACAATGAAAGATCACATCACTTGACGGACTAATAGAATTAAACAGACTTACTTTCATTTTTATTTATGTTTATACCTAATTGATCTTGCAAGGCTTTTTTACCGTTGTTTGTAAGATGGACTGCTCGACTGTTTTCTTCTTTTGTAATCCATCCTTGTTCAAAAAAAAGATTGGCTATTTCAGATCCTAACCACCCCGAAATATGATAACGTCTTTCACTCCAATCAAGACAAGGCTTTGCAAATATCCTCCTTTTTATATTAGCCTTTTCGATATTGATTCCAAATTTTAAAAACCACTTTTTCCCTTGCTCAGTCACAGCGTACTCTTCATCTTCTAAAGTTAGAAGTTGTCTATCAATTAGCCCCTCTGTTATTTTTACACCAAGCTCCCCTGCAAGATGATCATAACATGTTCGAGCATTACGAACTTTTTTTAGTTGATCGGACTGCCTCAAAGAGCGAACTGGAGCAGTTGGTGCGATCGTCCCTAATTTTTCAAGAGCTTCCGCTACCTCCTGATTAGCAAGTCTATAGTACCGATGTCTACCATGTTGTTCAACATTAAGGAGATTACCCTCGACCAATTTAGAAAGATGAGAACTGATTGTTGGATGTGACACTTTTGCCATATATGCTAATTCACTAGCTGGTAAAGCCTGACCATTCATTAAACAATCTAAAATTATTGCCCTTGTAGGTTCAGCAATTAGTTTTGCTATATATGAGATATTCGGATATACATTCATATTTCGATGATACCCTAATTATCTATTTGATACAATTATCTTAAATCCACAAGCAAGGAGGAGTTTATAATGAATACAATTGAGCTTTGTATATTAAATTTAAAGGAAACAAGAAGGCGCTCTATCAAATTGTGGAGGTCTCTTCCTGATAACTTGCTTTCCTGGAAACCTGACAACGAAGCAATGTCTTTTGGGGAGATGATTCGTCATGTGTGGAGTGCAAGTTTCCATTATCACATGCTCTTAAGGAACAACGGATTGATAAAGACAGACATATATACCCCATGTGATGAAGAACCAATCACTTCTGTTGAAAAAGAGATCGAGTTATCGCAATTGTATTTTGACGATTTTATAGAATATGTTGAATCCATATCAACGGAGGAACTAGAATCAAGACTTATTGATAGAAGTGATGTAGGCTACCAACGATATTTAGGTGACATGCTTTTAAGAATTGCCTATCATGATGCCGTTCATACGGGTCAGTTTTTACAATACTTACGAATGGTAGAGTTGGAAAGGCCCCTTATATGGGATTAACCTTAAATAAAGATTTTGTGAGGAAATCCCCATTGGTCATCGTATATAATGGCTAGTCTATTATTTCTATACGGAATTGGGGGAGGGATATTTCAACCAGCTAATATTGTATCAGTTATGGCGTCTGTATCCAAAGAAAAACAAGGTACGATTGGAGCTGTACAACGTATGTTACAAAACGTAGCAATTGCATTTGGTGCTGCAGTTGCTACAACATTTATGAGTTCACAAGGCGACATAGAAACATACAAGCTTATTCAAGCTTTCCGATATTCGTGGTATATCGCAGGAGGATTACTATTATTTAATCTTCTATGTTTTTTAGGCTATCGGAAATCTTAAAATATAAAAATGCGATTTCTAACAATAGGGGTGCGGTTTACTCACTCTTGAAGTGGGGGGCTTATTGCTAGTTAATGCGGGATAAACCGCAGAATGCAGAGTAAAACATGACCTGTACTTGCATTCTGCCTTTGTTTTAAACCTCGCTTGTGGCAGGAAAAGGCCCTGCCCGCTTCTATGCACGGCAGATGCTCTCGTCCCCCTAAAAAAAGGGTTTTTATGTCAGTTTTTCAATATTAGTTCTCTTCAAAAAACAATTCATATTTTACTTTATACAAGTCATCTACTAAAGGTTCTTCTAGAGGAACTGCTTGCATAGTTACTATATACTCTCCTGAAGGAACAAAGAAAGGAAGTTTACTTGTTAACACTCTTTCTTGTAACACTGCAAACGGAGCTGACACTATCCGTACCGCTTCTTTGTTTTCTACAAACTTCTGAGTATATACCATTATTTCACACGTATAATCAGATAGTGCTTCAAATATAATTGCTCCCCCTCCTCACCCCTTTCATACAAGGTAATATATTATTTCACAATAAATTTCACACGTGTTCCATCTGGATATTGATCCAATTGATTACCGACCCAAGAACCTGCACCTCGGTTATCTGCAGGACTAATATATTCAATATGTGCTCCTTTTCCGCCTTCTTTACACATCGCCATTGGCCATTCATCACGATCATATCCTTTCTTTGGTGGATATGGAGCTAATGATTGCTTTCTTCTATCTGCAGCACCCTTTCGATCAATCGTACAAATTTTAGAATGACCTTCTTGTATTGCATTTTCAATATGATTTCCTGTTTCAGGATACTGTTTTTTCGGAAACTCAAGAATTTGGTCGTATGCTACGTCTTTCTTATTCTCTGGTTCCGGTACTATCAAAATTTTGTATACACCAATTAGTAAAGAAAGGATTGCAACGATTGTAATTAAAATACCTTTAACTTGTTTCATCTGATCTAAGTCCTCCATTTTCTTGCCACTAATATGGAACGTTTCTCCTCCTCATCCTGTCATTATAACAAATTTCATATTCTTATATTTTCAGACATTATTCTATATTCCTGTCTTCTTTTCCATCAAAAACATGCTGTTTTATGCAGCATTCCACTAATCGTGTAGAAAACTTTCAACCTTCCGACATTTTTTTTCAAAGGAAGTACAAAACAAGAAATGGAATTGATATACATGATACTTTTTAGGGAGGAAATGTCATGAGTGGAACATATAAAACGAAAGATGTCACAAATAAAACGGGAATCCCCAAAAATGTAATTCGCAAATATAGCCAACTTTTAGAACAACATGGCTATTTTATTGATAAAACAGCTCAATCTCGCTCGTATAAAATGGATGATTTACGAATATTAAAAATGATTCACGAACGAGCCGCTACATTGGAAGAAGATATTATGGAAACGATTGCATTTATACTAAAAGGGGAAGAATCTCCAGCAGTGTCTCCTGCTATTATAGAGGAAAATAACAACTTGCAACCGAATGAACAAAGCAAAAAATTTGAAGAATTCATGCACAAATTAGATATGCTCGCCCAATTAAACGAAGCCATTATTCATCAAAATTCAACCCTTATTACGCAGAATCGTTTAAAAGATGAAAAGCTAAATGAATTAATTCACCAAGTATATGTAAAAGAAGTAAACCAAGAAGAAATGTTGCAAAGTCTTGTGGATCATGCCGCAGAAACTGATGCGCTCCAAAAAGAAAAAATGGATCTACTCATGAACCATATGTATAAGCGGGAATCCAAACAAGAAGAAAAAATGAACAAACTTATGAATCAAGTTTATAATAAAGAAAGTAATCGTGATGTACAACTCATGCAAGTAATTCGAGAAATTCAAGAAACAAAACGATTAATTGCCGCTTCGCAAGAACAAAGTTTATTTAAATCGTTTAAAAATTTATTCGTTCGATTTAAATCTGAAAAAACGGGAGAAATAAATAAATAAAAAATAAAAGTTACCGTACCTTGGTAACTTTTACTCTTTATGTACAATGTTTTGCATCGCATCTGGTAAGGTAATAATCGCTTCCGTTCCTTGTCCTATTTCACTTTTATATACAAGTGTACCACTATGAGCTTGCAAAATACTAAATGTAACCATTAATCCAAGACCTGTTCCCTTTTCTTTCAATGAATAGTATGGTTGTCCAAGTCTCGCAAGCTGCTCTTTCGTCATTCCAACACCGCTATCTTTAACACGAATAACAATAGATTCATCTTTTTGCCATGCTGTCACTTTTAAATATCCTTTATTTTCTTGAATTGCTTCAATCCCATTTTTCACAACATTCATAATCGCTTGTTTTAATTTCGTTTTGTCACCTATCGTATATAAATTTTCTGCAATTTCAACTTGTAAATATACACCTCGCATTGCAGCAAATGAAGACATTAACGTAGTCATTTCAATAAGTTGTGCAGATAAACAAATATGTTCTTTCTTATCAATTTGCGGCCTTGCTAAATTTAAATAGTCTGAGATAATTTGTTCTGCCCGGTCTAATTCAGCTAAAACAAGACGCATGTATTCTTTATTTTTCACATCTTCTGTACTTTCCAATAATTGAATAAACCCGCGTACAACTGTAAGTGGATTACGAACTTCATGAGCTACACTCGCTGCTAACTCGCTAACAATATTTAATTTCTCAGATTTTTGCATTTCTGTTCGTAACATTGCATTTTCATATAAATATTCTGTTAAGTAAACTTGGAAGGTCATCGTCATTATCATAATGAAAGAAGCAAATATATATTCGCTATATAAATAAGATATCATTGGTGTAAATCCCTTTCCAAATAACAGACCAAATATTTCAAATCCTAAAGAGATTAGAGTATAAACAGATGCCAACATAAAAGATAAAACCATTTTTTTATGTCTCGAAAATGTACTCCACTTTTTAGACAATAAAAAAGGAATGACAGAGATAAAAGTAACTTCTAGTACACGCAACCAACTTAAACCATTGAGAAATCCATCGTATAAAATGGCAATTATAGCTGGAATGATACCAACTATGCCACCATACAAAAATGCACTAATAATTGAAATTTGATGAAAATCATAATTACAAGTTTCCCAAACACAAATCGGATACGTCATCGAAAGAATAAGCGTAATTGTTGATAATAATACAATAAAATAGCGATTGGGCTTTTGATTCATACTTTGATAACGATTTAAACGAATTGCTTCATACAAAAATAGCGGCAAAATAATGATAGCAACTTGAATCATTAAGTCGCGGATAAGTCCCATCCCCTCATCCCCTATATTCATTTTGATATGATTATATCATTTTATTGACAAATTTGTTTAATTTTTTAGATTATTCCAAACATTTCCGTAAATAATTTGTGAAGATTCATTCACAAGTGTTACAACTTTTCGAAATGATTGTAAACCATGTATCAAATTATCCCAATGCCATATACAATAAATACAGGATAAGAAATCGATTGGAGGAAGATAAAATGACAGGAACTGCGCTCGTCTTAAACGAGGAAAATCTTGTTGTATTAGAAAATATTGAGAAATCAGTGTACGAAGAATTACAAGGGCGAACAGGTACAAATGATTGTACATGCTCTGTAAACAACTCAGTAGTGCATTTAGGAAAAATTTCTTCTGTTCTTTGGAGTGAAGACGAAATCGATTGGGAATACGGTTATTAAACAAAAGGTCGCTTTAGCGGCCTTTTTTATTTGTAGCTTTTCAAAGCGATTATATGATAAATATGATAAAATAAAATAAATTTTGCAACGGAAGAAAGGGAGACAAAATGGAACAATTTATTAACCCTCGCGTAAAGGACATTCAAATTTCTGGAATTCGTCAATTTTCTAACATGATTCAACATTATGATGATCTTATTTCACTCACAATTGGACAACCTGACTTTCCAACGCCTTCTTTAGTAAAAGAAGCCGCTAAGCGAGCTATTGTAGAAAACTTTACAAGTTATACACATAATGCGGGCTTATTACAGCTTCGTCAAGCCGCTTGTGATTTTTTTAAAGAACGCTATGATTTAGTATATTCTCCTGAGAATGAAACAATTGTCACTATTGGAGCAAGTGAAGCAATTGATATTGCCTTTCGTACAATTTTGGAAGAAGGAACAGAAGTAATTTTACCAGCTCCTGTCTATCCAGGGTATGAACCTATTATTCGTCTGTGCGGTGCAAAACCTGTTTTTGTAGATGTTCGTAAAACTGACTTTCGCTTAACAGCAAAAGCACTTGAAGAAGCAATTACAGACAAAACACGGTGCGTCGTACTACCATATCCATCAAATCCAACTGGTGTAACATTATCTAAAGAAGAACTTGAAGAAATTGTGGCAGTATTAAAGAATAAAGATATTTTTGTTCTTTCCGATGAAATTTACAGCGAACTTGTATATCAGGATAAACATATATCTATTGCAAATTTCCCAGAAATGCGCAACAAAACAATTGTCATTAACGGTTTAGCCAAATCTCATTCTATGACAGGATGGCGCATCGGCTTTTTATTTGCCCCAAACTTCTTAACAAGTCAAATTTTAAAAGTTCATCAATATAACGTTACATGTGCAACTTCAATTTCCCAATATGCGGCAATCGAAGCGCTAACAGCAGCAAAGGACGCTCCCCGTATGATGCGTCATCAATACAAAAAACGCCTTGATTATGTATACAACCGTCTTGTACAAATGGGATTAACTGTAGAAAAACCAACAGGAGCATTTTATCTCTTTCCTTATATCGGTAATTTCTCTTCCTCTTCTTTTGATTTTGCAATGGAACTTGTGAAAGAAGCGAAACTTGCAGTTGTTCCAGGATCGGCATTTTCTGAATACGGTGAAGGGTTCATTCGTATTTCTTATGCTTATAGCATGGAAATGCTGAAAGAAGGCTGTGACCGTTTAGAAACATTTATACAACAAAAAAACTAAGAGGAAATCCTTCTCTTAGTTTTTTTTATTTTCACTACAAGTCTGACGTTTCACCAATTTATGAGGAATAATAATACACTTTGGTGAAACTTCACAATGTTCAACTTTGTCAACTAAGTATCTAGCCGCTTCGTAGCCTAGTTGATAAATATTTACATCTATCGTTGTTAATGGTGGATTTGCAATTTCAGATAATAATACGTTATTAAAACTAACAATAGAAATATCTTTCGGTACGGAGATTCCCTTTTCTGATAAAGCACTTAATACACCTAATCCTATTAAATCATCCGTCGCAATAATAGCTGTTGGCTGTGCACCAAGTGTCATAAGTTTTTCTACTGCTTCTTGACCACTTTCTCGTAAAAAACCAAGATTTAAAATATACTCAGATGGCAGAGAAATATCAGCTAATTTTAATGCATCTGTCATTCCAGCAAGGCGATCTTTCGTAACGAGTAAATCTGAATCCCCACCAATAAAAGCAATTCGGTCATGTCCAAGTGAAATTAAATATTCCGTTACTTCTCGTGCCGCCGCATAGTTATCATTATCAATATATGTAATATCTTCTTTTCGCTCATATGGCTTACCAATAAGAACAAATGGGAAATTCTGTTCATGTAAATATTCTAAAATACGGTCATTCATACGGGAATATAAAAGAATAATACCACCTATTTGTCTTCCTTGTACCATTTTCACAACACCATTAAAAATCTCTTCTTCCGTTTCTCCCGTTGACATATACAATGAATATTCTTCTCCATGTGCAAATGAGCTAATTCCTCGAATCACTTCTGGAAAAAATGGATTTTGAAAGGCTTTACTCGCAGAACTCGGCATAACGAGTCCAATCGTTTTTGTTGTTTGGTTTGCAAGACTTCGCGCATTTAAATTCGGGTGATAGCCTAATTCAGCCATTACTTTCCGAACACGTCGCTTTGTTTTCTCACTAATGCTCGGATTATCAGCAATTACACGTGAAACCGTAGAAGGAGCAACATTTGCTTTTTTTGCCACGTCTTTAATTGTAACTGTCATAAATTTGTTCCTCCTCTCTTCTTTTCTTTAAATCATTTATACAAATTACTTCTATTTCCATTCCCCATTAACGGGCAGTAAACTTTCCACCTCAAGATTCAGAGAAAATGAAGAAAACAGATGATGGATAAAGCCCTCTCACTGATAAAAAATCCACTTTATTCCATCCGAAAAATTTCTATCAATGTCAGTCTATAATCTCCCTCTCCATGTATTGTAAGGGATAGAGCATTATTTTCCTATACTATATGCTATTTTTTTTATAATTACCCTGTTCTTATATTATCTAAACCGATATTCCTATAAAAAAAGATAAATGAGACATGCTGTCCCATTTATCCCTTCGTTCCTCCAGCTGTTAAACCAGAAATAAAATATTTTTGCAAAGATAAGAACAAAATTGAAATTGGTATTGCAATTAATACCGAGCCTGCCGCAAATGTTGTAAATTCATTACCGAATTTTTTCGCTACCATTTCATATAATCCAACAGCTAATGTATAATTTTCTGGTGTACGTAAAATGATACTCGCTAAAATAAAATCAGTAAATGGACCAATAAAAGTAAATAACGCTACAACCGCTACAATTGGTTTTGCTAAAGGCATAATAATTTGCCAAAAAATCCGAAAATGTCCTGCCCCATCCATACGAGCTGATTCATCTAATTCTTTTGGAATCGTATCAAAGTATCCTTTCATGAGCCACGTATTCATCGGAATTGCACCGCCAACATAAATTAAAATCAACGCAATATGTGTATCCATTAATCCTGTTAGCTGCGCTAAAACATACAATGCAATTAACGCTGAAAAGTTTGGGATCATTTGGAGAATTAAAAATGTTAGTAACCCATTCTTTCTTCCGACAAAACGATATCTCGAAAATGCATATGCTGTAAAACTAATTGACAATACAGAGAAAATCATTGTCAAAATACTAACTTTCAACGTATTTTTATACCAAAGTACATAGTTACTTTGCGAGAGATCAAGTAGTTTTTTGTAATGATCCAGCGTTGCATTTTTAGGAATGATACTTGATCCAGAGAGACTATCTCCTGGGTTAAATGATGATCCTACAATCCATAATAATGGATAGAAAATAATTACACACATCATGAAAATTACAAAATAACTTAATGAAAGACGTAATATCTTCTGTCGTTTTATGTTCATTTACATCATATCCTCTTCTTGGAATGATTTTGTTCTTTTAAATTGCCATAAAGCAACTGAAATAACAATTAACGATAAAATCATCGTAAGTGCTGCTGCTTTCCCATATTGAGACGATGTCATCGTCAACTTATAAATCCAAGAAATTAAAATATCTGTTCCGCCTGCATTTTGTCCCGATACAGCTGGACCACCGTCGTTAAACAGATAAATAATACTGAAATTGTTAAAGTTGAACGTATATTGCGTAATTAAAATAGGAGCAGTCGCATATAAAACGAGCGGTAATGTAATTTTACGAAATTGTTGCCAAGCTGTCGCACCATCTACCGTCGCAGCTTCATACAATTCACTTGGAATCGATTGCAGTATACCTGTCGTCATTGCAAAGATAAAAGGAAAACCAAGCCATGTTTGAATGGAAATTAAGGCAACTTTCGTCCAAAATGGGTCTGTCATCCAAGCAATTTTTTCAATTCCAAATAGAGCTAACACTTGATTGTTAATGGCACCAAATGATTCATTAAACATCCCAGCAAATACGAGGATAGATACGAATGCTGGAACGGCCCAAGGTAAAATAAAAATGGTACGAATTATCGCTTTCCCTTTAATTCCTGGCTGATTCACTAAAATTGCCAAGAAAATCCCAAGCGCTACTTGCAATGTCGTTGCGAAAAACGTCCAAATGATTGTCCAAGAAAATACACTTACAAATGTACTTCGCCACATTGGTAATGTGAAAATATCAACAAAATTTTTAAAACCAACCCAATCTACAAGTTTTGCAGGAGGAGAATGATATAAATCATAGTTTGTAAATGCAATGAGTATGACGAAAATAATTGGAAGTACAACAACAAAGATTAATAACAGAAATCCTGGCGAAACCATCATATATGGAAAGCCTTGGTCTAATAAATGATGGTACTGCTCTTTTACAGAGTGTAACGGTATTCCTTCATCACGTCTTTTCCCATTTTGATATGCATCATATAAATTAAAAGCATATACGCTTAATCCAAACACAATAACGATAAGCGCTAAAATCCCTTTTACTAATAGAAAGATAGAGTGATCACGAGGAACTTCTGTACCGAGCGTTACAATCCCCCACAACCCAATATTTAATAAGTCAGCAAATGCTACAAAAAACGAACAAGTCAATACTAAAAAAATAATACCTTTTACATATTGTTTATTGTACAGTTGACCAATCCCCGGAATAATAGACAACGTTGCCGCTGTTTTTCGGTGTTTTGAACCGTTTCCTGCATGAGCTGGTTCAAAGGATGTCTGCATGGTTCTTCCCCCTTTTTTTCTTCCCCTTGGAAGGAGGAGAATTCGTGTCTTTTGTATACAAAAGACACGAATTCTATATTATTTTTGCTTACTATGATTTGCTTCAATGTTTCCTTTAATTTGTTTCACAGCCCCATCAAGTGCAGCTTTTGGATCTTGCTTGTTTGTTACAACTAATTGCAGCGCATCACCCGCTGGTTTCCAAACTTCTTGCATTTCTGGAATATTCGGCATTGGAATACTATTTTCCGCTTGCGCTACTACCGCTTTTGCAACTTCGCTATCTTTAATAATTGGGTCTTCCATCACTGATTTCACTGGAGGAATTTCTTTTGTTTTTTCAAAACGAATTTTTGCATTTTCTTCATTTGTTACCCAATCAGTGAATTTTGCTGCTAAATCTTTATTTTTTGAAAAGCTTGTTACATGCCATCCTTTTACACCAACAAATGTTTTCAACGGTTGACCATTTGGTAATTTTGGCATTGGAGCTACACCATAGTCAATCTTTGCTTTTTCAATTGCTTGAAATGCCCATGGACCGTTCATAATAGATGCTGCTTTTCCTTCATTAAATAATCCATCTGCAGCTGAACCGCCAGACTCACCGATAATACCTTTTGGAAATAAGTTTTCTTTATACCATTTTTGAATATATTCTGCACCTTGTACTGCACCGCTATTGTTTAAACCAATATCTGCTGGGCTCGGTTTACCATCTTTCTCACCAAATACATAACCACCCATACCAGCCATAAATGCATTCGCAAAATAGAAGTTATCTCCTAATGCTAAAAATCCGTATTTCCCGTCCTTCGTAAACCCTTTTGAAAAATTAAACAGTTCATCCATCGTTTCTGGCGCTTTTGGCATTAATTTTTTATTGTAAATAAATACCGGGGTTTCAATAGCTTTTGGTAAACCGTATAATTTCCCATCATATGTTTGTGCTTTTAGTGACAAATCAGTAAACTTGCTCTTAACAGAATCATCTACTTTCATTTCAGAAAGCAGCCCTTCTGTTGCTGCATTCCCAATATGATCATGCGGCAATGTTACAACATCTGGCCCTGTACCAGCCGGACCGTCAAGTCGAAGTTTTTCTTCTTGTTTCGTCATCTGAACTTCTACAACTTTTACTTTTACATTATATTTCTTTTCAAAACTTTTTACGGCTGGATCTAAAGCAACACCTTTTTTCTGATCTTCCCAAACAAGAAGATCATAATCTTTCTTCTCCTTGCTCGCTTCTTTTTTCCCTGAATCTTTCGGACCACACGCGGATAACATTCCGATTGTCAAAGCTGAAACTGTTAATAAAGATAACGCTTTCTTCTTCATCCCTAACTACCTCCTAAAATATGTACATAATAACCAAAAAAATGAAAACGTTTGCATATAATAGTTTAATAGAAGCACAAACAACTTTCCAATCTATGAAAACGTTTGCGCTATTTGTCTATCATTATACATTCTTTTATAAATTTTGCAATATTATTTTTTTAAAATTTATAAAGTTAATCTATACATCCATTGACTTTATATGGAATGAGTACTACTCTTATAAGCAATATTAAAAGTATATTAAAAAGCAATCGTTTGCAGCATATATTTATTGATAAAAATATTCAAGGGGGACTTTCTATATGTTCAAAGAAGCTATATACCATAGGCCAAAAGATAATTACGCATACGCTTACGATCAAAAAACACTTCACATTCGGCTGCGTACGAAAAAAAACGATGTAGATGTAGTTTCCTTCATTTATGGTGATCCATATGAATGGCAAAATGGGAAATGGCTCACAGCAAAAATATCAATGAAAAAGAGTGGTTCGACAGATTTATTTGATTATTGGTTTGTATCAATTGAACCGAAATTTAAGCGCTTACGATACGGGTTCGAACTAAAAAACAGTACTGAATCTATCATTTTTACCGAAAGAGGCTTCTTCTCCGAAGCACCTACCGACGATGTTGGCTATTACTTTTGCTTCCCATTTATTCATGAAAAAGATGTTTTTACAGCCCCTTCATGGGTAAAAGATGCAGTGTGGTATCAAATTTTCCCAGAGAGATTTGCTAATGGAGATCATACATACAATCCAGCTAACTCTCTTTCTTGGGGCAGCACAAATCCAACCGCAACAAATTTTTTTGGCGGGGACTTCGCTGGCATTATGAATCATCTTGATTACCTTGTAGAACTTGGTATTTCTGGTATTTACTTTACCCCTATCTTTACAGCGCACTCTAATCATAAATATGACACAATTGATTATATGGAAATCGATCCTCAATTTGGGACGAAGGAAACATTTCAGAAGCTTGTAGAAGCATGCCATCAACGTGGTATAAAAATCATGCTAGATGCTGTATTTAATCATTGCGGATACTTTTTCGATAAATTTCAAGATGTTCTTGAAAAAGGAGAATGCTCTCCTTACAAAGACTGGTTTCATATTCATGAATTTCCAATTACAACAGCACCTTTGCCTAATTATGATACATTCGCTTTTACACCACATATGCCAAAACTAAATACTACTCATCCAGACGTAAAAGAATACTTACTAGAAGTAGGACGTTATTGGGTACGAGAGTTTCACATTGACGGTTGGCGACTTGATGTTGCAAATGAAGTGGATCATAGCTTTTGGAGAGAGTTCCGTAGTGAAATAAAAGCAATTAATCCAGAAGTATATATTTTAGGAGAAATTTGGCATGATGCACTCCCATGGCTACAGGGCGACCAATTTGATGCTGTTATGAGTTACCCTGTTACAAATGCCCTTCTTTCTTACTTTGCACATGAAACGATTAAAGCTAGTGAATTTATGGAACACATTACAGCATCTTTACATTCATATTCCATGAATGTAAATGAAGCTGCCTTTCATCTAGTAGATAGCCATGATACACCGAGGATTTTGACAACTTGTAACGGAAATAAGGATAAAGTGAAATTACTATACGTATTCCACCTTTCTTTCATTGGTTCACCATGTATTTATTATGGTGATGAAATCGGTATGGATGGTGGAATGGATCCTGATTGCCGAAAATGTATGGTTTGGGATGAAAATAAACAAGATAAAGTATTATTTAAGCATATACAAACATTAATTTCACTGCGAAAACAATATAAAGCCTTTAGTGGACATGGTTCATTTCAATGGATTGAAACAAATAGCAAACACGATTATATCTCTTATATAAAAACATACAAAGACGAAACAATCTTTTTTGTTTTAAATGCAACAAACCAGAAAATTACAGCTCCTATCCCTTATGATATCGCTGGCAAAAAAATTATAAATCTATATACAAAAGAAGAGTTTTCTGCCGATACAAACTCATTACAAGTTACACTTCCACCATACGGATTTTCAATTTTAACATGGTAAATCAAAAAAGCCTTGTTTTCTATACAAGGCTTTTTTGATTTCATTTTTCACGTAAGACGAAGCAGCAAACACCCTGCGATTCTATCATGTCCGGCAACTATTCTCTAAAAACTGAGATGTGTTGTATCTCATCATTTACAAGCCACGTGTCGTTTTTATGTACCAACATAACCCTCTTTTTACACAATCTCAAAGCCTCTCTATTGCCTAGTTATATATTGCTTATTTCAATTTGTACACCCGTGCTTCATACGGTTGTAGAACAATATTTTCAATTGATTCATCCTGCACATCATAATTGTGGATTAATAACTCTAAATTACTATATGTTATCTCTTTCGGTAATTCAAATACACATGAAGCTTCAGTAAAATTCGCAATCACAACTAATTTCTCATCTTTCCATGTTCTTACATAAGAAAAAATAGATGGATGATCTTCTAAAATTAAATCATACGTACCATACACAATGATTTCATGCTTTTTACGAAGCTCAATCAATTTCTTATAGTGATAAAAAATTGAATTTGGATCACGTAATGCCTGCCACGCATTAATGTCTTTATAATTAGGATTTACTTGAAGCCACGGATTACCCGTTGTAAACCCAGCATGTTCGCTGTCTTCCCATTGCATCGGTGTCCGAGCATTATCGCGGCCTTTCACATAAATAGATTGCATTACTATTTCTGGATTCTCACCACGTTCATTCACTTTTTCGTGATACATATTCAGTGTTTCAATATCACGGTACTCATCGATTGAAGCAAATTTGACATTTGTCATTCCAATCTCTTCACCTTGATAAATATAAGGAGTGCCTTTCATCATATGAAGTACCGTCGCTAACATTTTCGCTGACGAAATACGATAAGTTGTATCGTTACCAAAGCGAGAGACAACACGCGGCTGATCATGATTGTTCCAATACAAACTATTCCATCCTATATGTTCTAATGCTTTTTGCCACTTTGTTAAATTCTGCTTTAGCGTAAGGAGTGAGCATGGTATCACATCCCATTTACCGTTTTCTCCAGAATCTAAATCCATATGTTCAAACTGAAATACCATCTGTAATTCCTGACGCTCTTCATCTGTAT
This sequence comes from Bacillus bruguierae, assembly GCF_037104725.1. Taxonomy (NCBI): domain Bacteria; kingdom Bacillati; phylum Bacillota; class Bacilli; order Caryophanales; family Bacillaceae; genus Bacillus; species Bacillus bruguierae. The sequence continues at coordinate 139,999 of NZ_JBAWSX010000011.1, forward strand.
AAAGTTTAGCTTCTTCCGTTGTTGCACCTGGCATTTCACCAACTGTCATAATATCATATTTAGACAGCACTTCTTGATTCATTTCATGTAAATACGTATGAATATTAGGTCCATTCATAAAATATTGATGCCCTGATACATATCCTTCTTCTTCGGTATCAACAGCTGGGAGCCCTTCTGTTTTTGAAATAAAATTAATGACATCCATACGGAAACCATCAATCCCTTTTTCAAGCCAAAATTCCATCATTTCATAAATCTCTTTACGCACACGTTCATTATCCCAGTTTAAATCCGGTTGCTTTTTTGAGAATAAATGTAAATAATATTCATCTGTTGTTTCATCATACTGCCAAGCAGATCCACTAAAAGCAGCTCCCCAGTTATTTGGCTCTTTTCCACTTTTTCCTTTACGCCAAATATAATAATCTCGATATGAATTATCCCTTGATTTCCGAGATTCAACAAACCAATGATGTTCATCTGAAGTATGATTGACAACTAAATCCATCATTAATTTCATATTACGTTTATGCATTTCTTCTAACAATTCATCCCAATCATTCATCGTCCCAAACTCATTCATAATCTTACGATAATCGCTAATATCATAACCATTATCATCGTTTGGAGATTCATAAACTGGCGATAACCAAATTACATCAATGCCTAGTTCTTGCAAATAATCAAGCTTTGAAATAATTCCGCGAAGATCACCAATACCATCACCATTACTATCCATAAAGCTGCGAGGGTAAATTTGATATACAACACTTTCTTTCCACCACTGTTTCTTCATCGTGCTACCCCATTTCATTATTTAATTACAAATAGGCGCAAACGTTTTCATTAGTGAATGATAACAGATTTTAAATAAAATGAAAACAGACTTACACCTTTCCTATTATCAAATAATTGTAAAACCAGCGCTCTGCTAATACTAAGAACACAATATTTAAACTACGCTTTCAAAAAACATGAAAACGTTTTAATTTTTTTATTTCTTTTTTTCATGCCTTCATTTATAATAAAACGAAAGAAAACGTTTGCACACTTTTTTTGCTAGGGGGAAAAGTCATGGCAGAACTAAAATTAGAAAACATTTACAAAATATATGATAACAATGTAACAGCAGTAACAGATTTCAATTTACACATACGAGATAAAGAGTTTATCGTATTCGTTGGTCCATCTGGATGCGGGAAATCAACAACATTACGAATGGTCGCTGGTTTAGAAGATATTTCAAAAGGTGAATTTTCAATTGATGGCAAGGTAATGAATGATGTTCCTCCAAAAGATCGCGACATTGCAATGGTCTTTCAAAACTATGCACTCTATCCGCATATGAGTGTTTATGATAACATGGCATTTGGCTTAAAGCTTCGTAAAATAACAAAAGATGAAATTGATCGCCGCGTGAAAGATGCAGCCCGTATTTTAGGACTAGAAGAATATTTAAATCGAAAACCAAAAGCATTATCTGGAGGACAACGACAACGTGTTGCATTAGGACGTGCCATTGTTCGTGATGCAAAGGTTTTCTTAATGGACGAGCCATTATCAAACCTTGATGCAAAATTACGTGTAACAATGCGCTCAGAGATTTCTAAGCTGCATCAAAAACTTGGGACAACAACTATTTATGTGACACATGACCAAACAGAAGCTATGACAATGGCATCGCGCCTTGTTGTTATGAAAGATGGGAAAATACAGCAGATTGGAACACCAAAAGAAGTATATGAAACACCAGAAAATATTTTCGTTGGCGGATTTATTGGCTCTCCTGCGATGAACTTTTTCCGTGGTCAGTTAACAGGGACTCACTTTGTAATAGACAATAAGATAAAAATTAAAGTATCTGAAGGAAAAATGAAACTACTAAGCGAACAAGGCTACAGCAATCAAGAAGTTATTTTAGGAATTCGCCCAGAAGATATTCATGATGAACTCTTATTTTTAGAAGCTTCACAAGATACAACATTTACAACAAAAATCGATGTTGCTGAACTATTAGGCGCAGAATCTATTTTATATATGAAACTTGGAGGTCAAGATTTTTCAGCACGTGTCGATGCGAGACATACTTTCACAAATGGTGATCAAATCCAGCTTGCTTTTGATATGAATAAAGCGCACTTCTTTGATGTAAAAACCGAAAACCGCATTCGCTAAATACAAAGAAACCGTCCATATTCATGGACGGTTTTCCATTATAATACTACTTCTGCTGTCTGAAACGATTGTTGCCTTGCTCCTATAACACCAGAAATCGGTAAATCTGTTAACATTATTTCTTCTTGCTGCTTCATAAAAGATGACGTCAATTGTTTTATTTTTATCCAGACGTCATTTATACAAAGTGTAGTGGAATCGTTCTCTTTTTCATGAGAAAAAATTGGATCTATTTTATATAATCCAGCATTATTAAACAACATATCAACCCTATTATAGACTTCAAGTGCAACTTCTAAAACGTGTCGCCAATCACTTTGCTTACTCATATCGTGAGTAACAAAAATTGCATCTCCACCTAATTCTACAATTTCTTCGACTGTTGCTTGTCCGCTTTCCTCATCAATATCTGTCACAATTACTTTTGCACCTCGCCCTGCCAACAAAAGAGCCGTGCTACGGCCAATACCGATGCCACCACCTGTTACAACGACAATTTTTCCTGCTAGCTTCATCGTCATTACTCCTTCTGGTTAGTCTTACCGTCACAGTATACTCCTTTTTTCAAAACATCTGCAAGCAGGAAAAGATAGATATATAAGATGTAATCGTTTACTTTTGAACTTTCTCTTTTTTCTTACTATTATATGGATCAAAAGCTAGACCGACAAAAATAAGAGTTCCCCAAAATAATAAACTTCCTCCCATCAGTTCGCTCCTCCCCAATATAAAATTATTACTCTTTATTATAAATAAAAAAAGCGCGCCTTTCCGTGACGCGCCACCAATATGGAGGGTACTATATAGGAGATGCCTGTCCTATACAAATTCTATTATACCAATTAAAAGTATCGAATTTTGTAAAAATTTAGACTTAACAAAAATTTTATTGTAAAATTTCTTTTACTCAATTATTGCAAAAGAAATTTTACAGTAATTAGAAAAGAGAAGCAACTGCTTCTCTTTTCTATACAATACTTATAACTCTAGTTTTTACTATGAGATCATGAAAACCGCTATTATCACTTCTAAACAGCATTATGTATATATTACATAATGCTGGGATTCCAAGAAATAAGATATTTGGTATTAACAATACAATAAACCTCATTGTTAATATTCCTAACGTTAACTTTTCATCTGTAAGTGATACAAGTTTTGTACGTGTGAATTTTTTCCCTGGTGTATATCCATTCCAAATAAATGGTAGAACGATAAAATAAAGCGCCATTAATAAACATACAAGTCCAAGATCGTAACGAATATCTCCTGAACTCACATTAAAACGATTCAAAATCGCTTTATAGTTCCCTGTTGTAATTGAGACAACAGCACCGTACAGAACAGAAATGAAAAACATATCGATAATTGCAGCCCCTATGCGATTCATAACGATCGCTGGACGATGTATTTTCAGCTTCATGTTGTGTCGACTCCTTTTTCTATCCTATATTAACTGTTTCATCGTATCATGTCTAAAAACAGTTGTAAACAACTCATAAATTGGTGTTTTACTCTCTTTTCCTGTACAATATGTATCAGTCACATTTCTGAAGGAGGAGCTCATTTTGAAACGATTCATCATTTTCTGCTCTTTCATACTTCTAGCTAGTTGTGCAACAAATTATAATCAATCTCATTACAGCGTTAGCGATGAATATGAGCTCATTAACGTTGGCGGTGATGCACTAGAACTATTCCCAAAGTCAGATGCCCTATATGCTTCTCAATATATCCCAGCAAAAATTGTAGAAATTGCCTGGAATGACGCTTATATTTTAGCAAAACAAATGGAACAAACGGATGATCCTAACAATCCTGATGCTTCTCTCACCAATCAAGCAAAAGAGAATTATTGGATTATCGATTTAAAAAATAACCGCCGGTTTGGTCCCTATACAAAAAAACAATTTGACGAACAAAAACAAGAATTTCGCATCTCAGAACAACTGCAATTACAGAACGTAAAAACTTACTTTACGAAAGCAAAACAAGAATCTTAAAAAAAGGTCAAATGAAAATATTTCATTTGACCTTTTTTTCCGTATTTTCTTTATAAAACAACATTCCATAAACAATAGCTCCAAACATAATACAAAATAATAATTGCAATGCCTGTTGAATCGATACAATATGCAGTTGCAAAATGCCTTGAACACTATCGTTGTAACTATAATATCCCCAGATGTAGAAAAAGATAAATACGACTATAAATATATACTTCTTATGTTTATAAAAATAATGTGCACTGCCCATTCCATATCCAAATAGTACTACTATATATATAAATTCACATAGAAGATACATAGGAGATATTTGCTCAATTCGTTGTAACATATATAAGAAACCTATTTGAAAGCAAGCGACTATAATAAATCCAGCCAAAACCGTGAACATTCTCACGGATTGTCTCTCCTTTCACTCTATTCACTTCATTATATTCATGAAATGATAAAACGAGCGGGGAGTTGTATTATATAAGAAGAATTTTTATATCTTTCCAACCGTATGCAAGTTCTTTTACGTGCAATTCTTCAATATTTTTCTCATCTATAAAAGAACCTTGTACTGCTTCATAAAAATATTTAGAGGGATTATTTGCTACTACCCAAACAAGCATAGACTGATAGCCATTCTTATATAAATCCGCTGCTACCGCTTTTAGCAATCTTTTCCCCAGTTGATTACGCTGGTATTCTTTTAAAATATATATCGCATATAACTCTCCTTCATATTCATAACTACCTGTTCGCTCTTTCCCACCATCTGCAAAACCGATTAGTTTTCCGGCAACTGTTTTAGCAACATAAACATGCGATTGCTGTTCTTGTAATATTTTTCTCCATAGTCCTTCTCGCTGCTCATACGATTTTTTATCTAACACTTCTTTTGGCATAATCCCTTCATATGTTTCTCTCCAACTATCAACATGAACATGTGCGAGTGCTTTTGCATCATTTACATTAGCTTTGACAATATACATTTTTTCATCTCCCTACTAAACTAAACACTATATAAATATAAATTCTCTATAAAACGACATATTTCCTATCCTACTATATATATCCATTGTAATTTTTCGACATCTTTGTTTAGCTCTGCTGAATACAACATGACCTGTACTCACTTGTTCCCTTTGTTTAATCACGCATGTGGTAGAAAAAAGGCCCTGACCGCTTCTATGCATAACCAGATGCTCTCGCCCACCTAAATAGAAAGAGGGTTTTTATGTCGATTTTTTAAATTTGTATTTATATAACAATGAAAAAACCATTTCACTATTATAGTGAAATGGTAAATGTTTGTGGTTCTGCAATTTTTTCATGTATGTCTCCTATTGCAAGTATATCTGTTGTAAAAGAAATCGTTTTTACTTTTTCATTATTGTCACTTAATAAAAGACCGATTAACCCTTCCCTTGTTTCTCCAGAACTATAATCCTCTCTCGTTACACTTTTTGTACCAACAAGCGTATCTTCTGCATATAAGAAGTTTTTCGTTGGCACATGAAATTGTTGCTTTTCATTTACAGTTACATCATTCATAGAAAAGAACTGCATCTCTTTGTCGCCTGCATTTTCAACCTTATATGTGATTTCAAGATATTTAGCAGTATCACCAATATCTTGTCCACTTAGTGATGCATATAATTCTGCCTCTGTTTGCTCCAGTGTCTCTCCTAAGCGGTGTTGTACTTCTTCCGGAGTTAATTTTGTATACATTTTCAACGTCTCTTTTGTTTCAGGTTCCATATTTGATAATGTAATAACTCTTACATTTTCTACATAAATTTTCATCGTTCCAACTATAAATGTTTCATTTACATGTTTGATTTGTTCTAACGTTAAAGTACCCCAGTTTTTCTCTTTAATCTCTTGTCCTACTTTTGTTAATTGTATACCACCATACTCATCTGTTTCTGGAATGGCCTGCTTCTTCGGTTGCTTCACTCTTTCCTGCTGAGTACAACCACTTAAAATGATGACAAAACTACATAAAATACAAAATACGTTCCATATTTTCATAATCCTTCTCCTGTCAGTACATACTATGAAACTATCATTGCATGTACTATTATACTATATATATATCCATTTGAATTTTTTGACATATAAGTCGCTGCTATGCATGCTTAGATCCTCTCTCTCCTAAAAAAGGGATTTTTATGTTCGTTTTTCAACTTGTATTTACATAAGTTGTCTATCGCTTAGCTTTTCTGCTACTTTAGAAATATAATCTACTTTGAAGTGAGGTTCTTATATTGCTAGAGAAACAACCTTTTTTGCAAACGATTTTATTAAAAAAAGACAAAATCCCATCATTTTCTGTATATCCCTTTTCCTTGCCTGTTGTTCATTCATTACAATCTTTGTCCTTTCATCCAAAGGTTACCTATATTATAGGAGAAAATGGGACAGGAAAATCAACATTATTAGAAGCAATTGCCACTGCATGGGGATTCAACCCAGAGGGAGGGACAAAAAATTTTCGTTTTTCGACAAACGCTTCTCATTCTGACTTGCATGAATACCTCATACTCAGAAAAGGTTTACAAAAACCGAAAGATGGATTTTTTCTTCGTGCGGAATCTTTTTATAATGTTGCATCTTATATTGATGAAATTGATGCTATTCGCTCTTATGGGGGTACTTCCCTCCACGAACAGTCCCACGGTGAATCATTTTTCTCTGTATTTATGAACCGTTTTTCTGGTAACGGACTCTATATTTTAGATGAGCCTGAAGCTGCCTTATCACCAATGCGCCAACTTTCCATGTTAATTCGTATGCACGAGCTCATTAATCAAAATGCACAATTTATTATAGCTACACATTCCCCGATTTTAATGGCATATCCAGACGCGATTATGTACTCTTTACATCAAGAGAAAATACAAGAAATTACGTTAGAAGAAACCGAACATTATCAAACGATGAAACTCTTTTTTGAAGATCGCGAAAGACTATTTCATCATCTCTTCCGTTCATAAACAAAACCAGCTAGTAGATACACTAGCTGGTTTTGTTATTATAATGCTTCTATAAATAACGCTACTCCCATACCGCCACCGACGCAAAGAGAAGCAATACCCTTTTCTAATCCTCGTCTTCTTAATTCATGAATCAAGCTTACTGTAATACGTGCTCCTGTACATCCAATTGGATGACCAAGACCTATTCCACTGCCGTTTACGTTTACTTTTTCACGATCCAAGCCTAATTCTTTCTCTACTGCTAAATATTGTGCAGCAAATGCTTCATTAATTTCAAATAAATCGGCATCATTTACCGACCAATTTACATTTTGCAGTCCTTTTTGAATTGCTGGAACTGGCCCAATTCCCATAATTTTAGGATCTACGCCTGCTACAGAGTATCCAACAATTCTCGCTAATGGTTGCAGCCCCTTTTCTTTCGCTTTCTCTTCACTCATTAAGACTAACGCTGCACTTCCGTCATTAATACCTGATGCGTTTCCAGCAGTTACTGTGCCACCCTTGCGAAAAGCTGCCTTTAAACCCGAAAGTTTTTCTAACGTAATATCTGCACGAGGATGTTCATCTTTAGAAACGACAATCTCTTTTCTACGTTCCTTTATCGTAATCGGCACAATTTGTTCATCAAAATAACCCGCTTCGATTGCATGAAGAGCACGTTGATGACTTAACAGCGCTACTTCATCCTGTTCTTCGCGAGAAATTTCAGATTGCTTGGCAAGATTTTCCGCAGTTTCTCCCATCATAATATGATGGATTGGATCTTCTAGCACTTCCCACACCATATCACGAATTTCTCCATGTTGTAGTCGTTGTCCCCAGCGGTTCTCTTTTAATAGATACGGACTAGAGCTCATCGCTTCTACTCCCCCTGCAACAACAACATCACTTACACCTAATTGAATTTGCATTGCGGCTGAAATTAGCGCCTGCATACCTGAAGCGCATTGACGCTGAATTGTGTAACCAGTAACCGTATCAGGAAATCCCGCCATAAGAGCTGCTGTTCTTGCTGTATTTGCCTCATCTGTTCGCTGAATACAGTGACCTAAAATCACTTCATCTACTTCACGGGGCGACACACCGCCTCTTTTTACAGCTTCCTGCAATACAGGAACTATAAGTTCAGTTGGTTTTACATTTTTGAAAGCTCCTCCAAATGTTCCAATCGGTGAACGAACTGCCGCTGTAACGACTACATTACGCATCGTGTACTTTCTCCTCTCTTATGTATCCTAGTAAAATTCGGATGAAATACCATAAGATGCATATCTATGTCTATTATATTAGAAAGTAACTAAAAAATAAAAATATTTAATAAAATTAAAATAGAAGGATACTTATCTCCTTCTATTCTGTTAATGCTAATAAAAATTTTTGAAGAATTTTTTCTGTTGTTGTATTCAATTTCGGCAACTTATCAATCGGAAAATATTGAATATCCAATCCTTCTTCATCACATTTCATTTCACCATACACATGATGCGCTTGAAATACATTGATTACATTATAAATTTCGTCTCCGTGAGGATAACGATAATATAAGTCTTGACCAGAGAGCACACCGAGAAACTGTAAGGAATCTGCTTTTAAACTAGTTTCCTCTCTTAATTCCCTCTCTGCTGTTTCTTCAATTGTTTCTCCTAACTCCATTGCTCCCCCTGGCAATCCCCAATCATCTGTGTCAGAACGAAGTTGTAATAATACTTCATTCTTTTCATTTAAAACAATAATTGCTGATCCTACTATTATAAGTGGTTTTGTTCCAACTAATTCCCTTAGCTCCTGTATATACCCCATTATGTAACTCCCCTTTCTTTCCCCCTCCTATAATAGCAAAATTCCTTCTTTATTTGTTTGATACATATAAAATATTTTTATTCACACAAAAGAGGCTAACTCACATTAGCCCCTTCCTCTTACATTATCTAGCCTATATGACTTTCATATTTTACGTCTTCAAATGCTCTTTCAATTTCTTCATCTCGGTAATGTACATATGTAAAACGTCCTAATTCTACTAAACGTGCAATTTCCCGCAATGCTTTTCCGTGTTCATACCCTTCTTTGACGGAGACATGAACATAAAACTTCATGAGCGGGGGCTCATACAACGTTTCACCCACTTCCACATATACATTTTCTACCCCTTGTACAACTTGAGCATAACTCGCAAATTGATAAATAGCTTCACGGTCTGAAACAATTTTAAGTGTATACATGTTTTTTCCCCCTTTTCTTTTTACTATAACAAAAAATGGATATATAAGCGTGTCGAAGTTTGACTATTTTCTGACTTCTTTTCATCATTTTTTTATTCTGCTATTTACGAATAGTAAAGCCCCATCCTCAAGTTTCAGAGAAAATGAACAAATCCTTTATCTGAAACACAGCTGCTAATACAAATGCCCCTATTTTTGTATTAAAATTTTTCACAAATTCATGTAAATATAATAAATTATTATTAACTCACGTTATAACAAAATAAAAAACAACTCAAAGTGATGGTTCATTTGTCCATACACTTTCTCTCTTTTTACATAAAGTATCGTATAGACATTTTATGTAGCTACTAAAGGAGAGGATTTTCTTGTCTTATAGTAATCACGATCGCGATCGAAAAAGACTCCAGTATACTCAGCCCGATCCCCCAGACGAAGTAACAGAAAGACATGCACACAATCATAACGTTGCTCAAATTTCAGATAGTGGAAACTCCCACGTAAATTTAAATGTAGACTCTGATATAGATTCTGAAACAGCTTCTTCTAATCGGCAGCCTACTGATGTAGAACAGAATCAGAGACAAGGGCAATCGAATACAGATGCTACAAACCAACTATTAGCAGCCCTGCTTCCATTCTTAACGAATGCATTAAATAATGCTACTCCATCCCAGCAGAGTAACCCAAACCAATTCCAAAACCAAGGCCAAAACCAAGGCCAAAACCAATTCCAAAACCAAGGCCAAAACCAATTCCAAAACCAAAGCCGAATCCAAAGCCAAAGCCAAAACAAAAACCAAAGCCAAAACAAAAACCAAAGCCAAATCCGAATCCAAAGCCAAAACAAAAACAAAAATAATTTAAATGAATAGGCTACTAAAAGTAGCCTATTTTTGTAAGGAGGGTTGACCATGCGGCGAAATAGCTCCGAAATTTCAAACAGCGGAAATTCTAATGTTAATGTGAACGTAAACGTCGATACAAGTTCCCTTGCTTATGCAATGATGTGTTATTGGCACTCGAGTGGTATGATTACTGATGAACAGTTCTCACATATGATCACAAATTTTAGCAGTTTACTAAATAAAGAGGATGCTATACTTCCGCAACTCTTATCAAATAAAGAATATTCTCCCTACCTAGTTCGACAAAAAAATAATATAAATACATTAAAAACATTTATCCCCCCTTTTTTCAATCGTTAAGTTCATTTCCTTTTTATCCAGACAGAAAAATTCACTATATTTGAGGTGCCTCCTATGCGTCCTTATGTTAACATATGTATTTGCATTACTCCCGGATCTCATATTGATAAAGAACGTATTGCTAAAGATATTGCAATTGCTGAATATATTTGGCATCCTATCGTATTTAAAATTAAGGATGTCAACGTACTAGATGAGCCATATCGTTTTCATGATGGTGAGATTAGTTATGTATCTTCGCTAAAATCACAACCAAAGTTGACTTCTTTATTTGCTGAGTGCAGGGAACTTGCCTCGCAATGTGATATTTATATTTGTTATATCGGCAGTAATTATTTTCAAGAACAATCCATTATCGCTTGCGCCTATTCTTTAGCCATTCACACACAAATTAAAGGTTACATTGTATTAACAAATGCCGCTTCAGCTTCGAGGAACATGTACACACTTGCACACGAACTTGGTCACATTTTATTCACACGACGTGTACAGGACAAGCTTACAAATGCAGATCCCGAGTGTCCAAACGGTTCCGAACACCATCCTTCTCCTACAAACCTTATGCATTATATCGTTCCTCCCCCTCATAAATCACAAATAGATTCCTTATTAACAAATACTCAAAGAGAATTATCTTTACAAAGCCCTTTATTGCGTAAAGAAAAAAAGTAATTGTTGCAGGTACTTCTATATATACAAGTTAAAAAACCGACATAAAAACTCCTTTCTTTTTAGGGGGACGAGAGCATCTGGCCGCGCATAGAAACGGTCAGAGCCTTTTCCTACCACATGCAAAGCTGAAAACAAAAGAAGAAAACGAGTACAGGTCATGTTGTATCCTGCATAGCAGCGACCTATATGTTGAAAAACCACCATGAATTTATATGAGTAATTCCTCTCTTCTACCCCAAAAGACTTTATATCTTCTTTTATTCCTTTTACCGTTAAATACGCTCCTGTATCTTCTAGAAACTACTTTGATTGTTTTGAAAACCTCTAACTCTTTCCTATCTTAACTATCTCTGCACAATATTTTGACGTTTAGAATCCCACATCATAAGCAGTACTAAGCTTCCATACGACACAATTGGCTCTAAATTTCCCCATTCCGTATTATTAATTTTAAAGTATTCAAATACAAACATAATAAAAAGCAAAACAAATAATGTTAATACCCCCATCCAGCTATTTAAACGAAAATTAATTATTATAGCTGCTGCAAATAATAAGAAACCAAGAATATAACTTTGAATCGAGGATAAAGAGAAAAATGCTGTACCATACTGTTTATTAAGCAGCATTAATCCAACAAGTAAAACCATTGGAATGACAGCCATTACTACATATATAATAGAAAACTCCCTCAATTTACTTTGAAAACTAGAGCTACGAAAAGCAAAAATCATCCCTGCTATCATCAAGAATAAAATGATAGGATATCCAATTAAATTAATAAGTGATACAGTGAATGGTTTCCCTGCATTTCGAAATACAAGTTCTGGAATCATCCAATAAGCTGCCGTTGCAATCACGAAAGAAATTAGTAAATTCCAATTTTCTTTCTTATCAATTTCCATCTCTTCAGCCAATTCTTCCGCATATTCTCTCGGAGAATCCCCAAAAATATCTGTTACCGTCTTTCCTTCTTTTTCTCCTTCTATTAAATGAAGCTCAGCATCTTCTATAAAGTTATTTACATCTCCTTCCTTTATTCCTTTTGTTAATAAGTATACTTTCATATCAACTAAAAACTTTTCGCCTTCTTTAGAAACTTGCATGATACTCTCCCTCGTTTAGATTACTTGTTTTTGATTTACTTTCATCATGTCAGCGTTATCGTTTCCTCCCTTTACCTTCTAACAAACGCTGCACACTACTTTGCATCGCTTCCCACCGTTCCATGAAATCATCTAGTGCACCTTCACCTTTTTCTGTTAATGTGTAATATTTTCGCTTTGGACCAGATGGTGATTCTTTCATCGTACTTGTAATCAATTCTTCTTTTTGCATGCGAATTAATAGTGGATAAATACTTCCTTCACTTGCCATTGTAAAACCATACTGTGCCAGTTTTTCACTCATTTCATATCCGTATATTTCTCCTTCAGAAATAATGGCAAGTAAGCATCCTTCCAAAATACCTTTTAACATTTGACTTGTCGACATAATTCAAATCCTTCCTCTACCTTGTTTTATAAGATAGATAGGTATAAGTATCTTGCTTTACAAAATAGTATAGCAAACAGTATTTTGCAAAGCAAGATAGCTTGCGTATTTTTTCCAAAAGATTGCAGGATTTTCTACTTTGTTTCTATAAATAGAGCAGTAGAGCTAACTATATTCATAGGGGAGATGGAATAAAAAATGTTTAAAAATCGCGTTGTATTTTTAACAGGTGCAGCAAGTGGCATTGGATATGAAATGGGAAAAGCTTTTGCGAAAGAAGGCGCAACTGTAATGATTACGGATCGGTTAGAGGACCGAGTACAAGAGGCAGTGAAACAATTAGAGAACGAAGGGTATAAAGTATTTGGAATGCAATGTGATGTAACAGTAGAACGTGAGATTGAACAAGCTATTTCTGAAACGGTTACACGATTTGGTTCACTTGATGTATTAATTAATAATGCAGGCATGCAATACGTTTCTCCAATTGAAGATTTCCCAACTGAAAAGTTTAAAATGCTTATTAAAATTATGCAAATTGCACCGTTTATTGCAATAAAACATGCATTTCCTATTATGAAAAAGCAAAAATACGGGCGCATCATCAACATCGCCTCTATTAATGGTCTCGTTGGCTTTGCAGGAAAATCTGCATATAATAGCGCCAAACACGGGGTAATCGGACTTACAAAAGTCGCAGCATTAGAGGGAGCTGAACATGGCATTACCGTAAATGCACTTTGTCCTGGCTATGTTGATACACCGCTTGTTCGCAACCAACTTCAAGATTTAGCTACAACGAGAAATGTCCCACTTGAACATGTACTAGAAGATGTCATTTACCCGCTTGTACCGCAACAACGATTATTACATACAGAAGAAATTTCAGACTACGCCTTATTTTTAACAAGCGAAAAAGCAAAAGGGATTACAGGACAAGCTGTTGTCATTGACGGTGGTTATACTGCACAGTGAAATTCAATAAACTATGCTTCTTCTATATCAATTTTAAAAACGGATTGTGCCTATTCACACAATCCGTTTCTGTTACATATATAAATCCACTTTGATTTTTTAACATACAAATCGCAACTATACAGAATACAACATGCTGGCTACTGGCCTGCTTCTTTTGTTTCAAACCTGGCATGTGGCAGGAAAAAGCCCTGACCGCTACTATACATAGCCAGTCCCTCTCGACCACTTAAAAAAATGCTTTTCTATCGGTTTTTCATAGAGTGACTGAGTAGTTACGTCGTTTTTTCAATTTGCATGTACATATTTTCTTTTGGAGATTCATACCTTTGCATTTGCTTTGGTAACTTCTCAATCGCAACAATAACGCTATCTAACTTACTTTCAATTCTATGCAGCAAGTATAGCGTCACAACAATTGGAAAACCAACATTGCCAATAACGGATATCCATTCCTCCATCGATGTCTCCTCCCTTCTTATTATAAATAAGCAGAGAGGCAAAAAAGTGGTAACTAAAAACAAACTATATAAATGCAAATTGAAAAACCGACATAAAAACCACGTTCTTTTTAAGGGAGGACGAGAGCGTCTGGCCATGCATTGAAGCGGTCAGGGCCTCTTCCTGCCACATGCGAGATTTAAAACAAAGGGAGCAAGCAAATGCAAATTATATTTTATTCTGTATAACAGTGCATGGCACTCCTACTTATACCCTCAATTCCTTTTCAAAAACAATAGACTCAAATAGTATACGGAATAAACGAGCATCCGCATTTTCTGTTTCATGTAGAAGTAGCTTTCTTCCTAAACGCAATGCATGTCGTTTAGCTAGCAACTTCACTTCTTTTTGAGGAATTTCATCTAAATCTGCTACATGCGCTAAGCCAATCGTACGACGTATCATCTCACATCCCGCAAAGCTAACAGCATCCTTGAAAATATTTCGTAGTACAATTGGTAACCATTGCTTATCTTGCGTATATGCTTCCACACCTTCAAGCATCCATAGTTTTGTAAATGTTTCTACGAAAACGCTCCATGTTTGTTCAATATGAAAAAATATTACGTTGCGCTTGTTCTCCTTACGCGACAATGCATTTGCTAATAAATTCGCAATAAATTGACCTAAATCAAATCCAAGTGGACCAAATGTTGCAAATTCTGGATCAATCACTTTCGTTTCGGAAGAGGAAGAAAATATACTTCCCGTATGTAAATCACCATGGATTAATGCTTCTTTTCTTGTTAAAAATTTATATTTATACTGTCCTACTTTTAGCTTCAAATTTTTATCACACCAAAGTTCGTCAACAATATCTTGTAATTCTTCTTCATAGTCGTTTGTTTCATAATTTGCAAATGGATCAGTAAATACAAGGTCTTCTGTAATCTTACATAAATCTGGATTTACAAACTGACTATCTAACACTCTTTTTTCTTCTGATTTTAATCCAAAATCTGATGTATAGAAAAGAACATGGGCTAAAAAACGCCCAATATGCCGAGATAATAACGGATAATCTTCTCCGTCTATTAATCCTTTTCTCGTTATCGTTAATGCCGATAAGTCTTCCATAGCAATAATCGCTAACGTTCCATCGTGTCCATATACTTCCGGTACATATTCTGGTACATATTTCGCAAAAATTTGCAACGCATGACTCTCAATTGTTGCACGATGTAAAGATAGCGGCCAACTTTCTCCTACTACCTTTGCATATGGAAGAGCCTGCTTAAGAATGAGCCCCTTCTTCCCATCATGTAGACGGAACACATAATTTAAATTCCCATCACCAATTTCTTCACAAGTAACTACTGTCCCTTCTGAAAAATACCCATTCTCTTTCGCATATGTCACAGCTGTTTTTTCTGTTAACTGCTTGTATCCCACTTTGATTCCCCCTCAATATATCAGGGCTTTTCATCATAAGAAAAACCCCTTTCTACAGCGAAAGAGGTTTGAAGATTCACTTCTCCCCTCTTATCTATCAGAAAGTCTCTCTTTCTGTTGGAATTAGCACCGTGCCTTACTAGGCGCCAATCATGCGCCCCATTTCACAATGGTATTACGGTCGGTTGCTGGGTTTCATCGGGCCAAATCCCTCCACCTGCTCTTGATAAGAGTATATAGTTGTCTGAATTTTTCGTTTCTGTTTCTGACTATACCAAGAATAAAATTTGTTTGTCAACATTTTTTATGTGTATAATTCTGGACGCCGATCAAAAAAAACAGGAATCCCTTTACGTACTTCAGAAATTTTCTTTATATCTAATGTTCCATACAAAATCGTTTCTGTTTCATCAGCCTCAGTAACAATTTCTCCCCAAGGATCAATAATAAGTGAATGGCCTGCAAATACATTATTAGGATCACTCCCCGCACGATTGCACGCCACAACATAACATTGATTTTCAATCGCCCTTGCTTGAAGCAATAATCGCCAATGTGCTAAACGAACAAGCGGCCACTCTGCTACAACAAATAATACCGTTGCCCCATGTGCAGTATGAATACGCATCCACTCTGGAAAACGAATATCATAGCATATTGTTCCTGCACACGGTATATCCTCCAATAGAAAATGCCCCGTTTCATTTCCAGCAATCAAATATTTATGCTCATCCATCAGTTGAAACAAATGCACTTTACTATATTCAGCCACAATTTTTCCATTTCGATCACTAATATACATCGTATTTGTAACACCATTCTCTGTCTGCTTCGCGATCGAACCACCGACAATATTTATACCATGTTGCTTACTCCACTTTGATAATAAACATTTCGTATAATTGCCATCTAGATCAGCAATATCAGGAAGACGTTCTAAATCATAACCTGTTGTCCATAACTCTGGCAATACAATAACATCTGGATTTCCCTTCATTGCTTCGCTTATTTTTTTTTCGGCATGTTCTATATTTTTTTCAACATCACCAAAAGTAATATTCATTTGAACACAAGCAATTTTCATTACTTTCTTCCTTCTTCCTTTTTATTTTTTCCTTTACAAAAAGTTGGAAAAATTATATTATTTGTCACTATAATTGTACCAATTTTCAAAAGAGGTGGAAAGTATGAAACATTTTCAAACTTCCGAGATATTAACATCATTACCAACACAATTTTTTGCTTCTCTTGTCACAAAAGTAAATGGAGTAATGCAAGCTGGTCATGATGTTATTAACTTAGGACAAGGAAATCCAGATCAGCCAACACCAACACACATCGTAACAGCATTACAACGGGCAGCAGAACACCCTATTCACCATAAATATCCACCATTTCGAGGACATGAAAATTTAAAAGAGGCTGTCGCTACATTTTATGAGCGTGAATACGGTGTACAATTAAACCCACAAACAGAAGTAGCTATTCTATTTGGTGGGAAAGCTGGCTTAGTTGAATTACCACTTTGTTTTACGAATCCAGGTGATACAATCCTTGTTCCTGATCCAGGCTATCCAGATTATTTATCAGGCGTAGCCTTAGCAAAAGCAAAGATTGCTACAATGCCACTGCTAGCAAAAAATCAATTTTTACCTGATTATACAAAGATTGATGCACAAACTGCTAAACAAGCAAAATTAATGTTTTTAAACTATCCAAACAATCCGACCGGAGCCGTTGCAACAACAAAATTCTTTGAGGAAACTATATCGTTTGCGAACGAGCATAACATTTTAGTCTGTCATGACTTCGCGTATGGTGCCATCGGCTTTGATGCTAAAAAACCGCTTAGTTTCTTACAAGTCGATGGAGCAAAAGATGTTGGCATTGAGATTTATACGTTATCAAAAACATATAATATGGCAGGGTGGCGCATTGCATTTGCTGTTGGAAATGAAAGTGTCATTGAAACGATTAACTTATTACAAGATCATATGTATGTTAGTATTTTTGGTGCCGTACAAGAAGCTGCTTGTGAAGCGTTATTAAAACCGCAAACTTGTGTCGATGAGCTCGTAGAACGCTATGAATCTCGCAGAAATGCTTTCATTACTGCTTGTCGCTCTATTGGCTGGAATGTCGCCTCACCAAATGGTTCTTTTTTTGCATGGCTTCCCGTTCCAGATGGCTATACGTCAGAGCAATTTGCTGATGTACTATTAAACCAAGCACATGTCGCCGTCGCCCCAGGTATCGGTTTTGGCAAACACGGGGAAGGTTATATTCGCGTTGGCTTATTACATTCAGAGGAACGTCTTCAAGAAGCAGTTCATAGAATTGCTAAATTAAAAATTTTCAAAAAACCATTGACAACGTAAAAATTCTCTGTCAAAATTCAGTTATCAAAAATTTTAAACATTTCCAAATACTTCTTATCAAGAGCTGGTGGAGGGACGAGCCCGATGAAACCCGGCAACCGATCTACTTTATGTAGGCACGGTGCTAATTCTCGCAGCATTATGCTGACAGATAAGGAGCTGGTTGTAAAAAAACCTCTCCTTAGCTGAGAGGTTTTTTTATTCAACTAGGAGGTTATGAAAATGAGCGGAATAACAGCAACATACTTCATTCATGATGATTCTCATAATTTAAGTCAAAAAGCAGAGCAAATTGCTCTCGGTTTAACAGTTGGTTCGTGGACACACTTACCCCACTTATTACAAAAACAATTAAAACGACATAAAGGTTCAGTCGTTAGCGTAGAAAAATTAGAAGATGATGAAAAAACAAACATATATCTTGATAAAAAAGTCACACGCGGACTTATTAAAATTCATTATCCGTCCGCTAACTTCAGCACCGATTTACCAGCAATTTTTACAACTGTTTTTGGAAAATTATCTTTGGACGGAGAAATTAAATTACTTGATTTAACATTTTCTGATGATATCAAAAAGAACTTTTCTGGCCCAAAATTTGGTATCGATGAAATACGAAACAATTTGAATGTTCACAATCGCCCTCTTCTCATGAGTATTTTCAAAGGAATGATCGGTCGGAATATCGGTTATTTAAAAACACAACTTCGCGATCAAGCAAGAGGCGGTGTTGACATTGTAAAAGATGATGAAATTTTATTTGATAATCCGTTAACACCACTATCAGAACGCATTCACGCTGGAAAAGAAGTTTTGCAATCTGTTTATGAAACATACGGTCATAAAACGTTATATGCCGTTAATCTCTCAGGACGGACTTATGATTTAAAGGAAAAGGCAAAACAAGCCGCTTCTGCTGGAGCTGATTTATTACTTTTCAACGTATTCGCATATGGACTTGATGTGTTGCAAGCATTAGCGGAAGATGATGATATTTCTATCCCAATTATGGCACATCCAGCAGTAAGCGGAACTTACATAGCATCTAAATTATATGGATTTTCTTCTTCTCTATTACTTGGCAAGCTTCTTCGCTATGCTGGTGCAGATTTCTCACTATTTCCATCACCGTATGGAAATGTCGCTTTAAAGCAAGAAGATGCACTTTATTTAGCAAAAACACTTACAGATGAAAACGAACCATTTAACCGAAGCTTTCCTGTTCCATCTGCTGGCATTCACCCGGGACTTGTTCCGCTCCTCATTCGTGACTTTGGTCAGCAATGTGTTATTAATGCTGGTGGCGGTATTCACGGACACCCCTCTGGTGCACTGGGAGGCGGAAAAGCATTTTGCTCAGCTATCAATGCAGCGCTAACAAACACGCCGCTTCATGAGGTTGATGATTCTTATTTACAAGCCGCTTTACGTTTATGGGGCGATCCATCTAAAGAGGTGAAAGCATGAGCATTCAAATTTTTTGTGACTTCGATGGCACAATTACAAATAACGATAATATTGTTGCCATTATGCAAAAGTTTGCCCCACCAGAAGCTGAAACCATTAAACAACAAATTTTATCACAAGAACTTTCTATTCAAGAAGGTGTAGGAAAACTTTTTTCTCTATTACCCACAAGTTTACAAGATAAAATTACAGATTTTATAAAAGAAACCGCAGACATTCGTACCGGCTTTACAGAATTTGTACAGTTTTTGCGAGAAAACAATATCTCACTTTATATCATTTCTGGAGGAATGGACTTTTTTGTTTACCCTCTTCTCGAAGGACTTGTTGATTTTGAACAAATTTACTGTAATACAACTGATTTTTCCAATGAAACAATTCGAGTAAATTGGCCGCATTCGTGCGATGAACATTGTGAAAATGAATGTGGTCTTTGTAAATCGGCACTTATTCGTAATTTAAGTTCACAAAGCGATTTTAAAATTGTAATCGGTGATTCTATTACAGATTTGCAGGCAGCAAAACTTGCTGACAAAGTGTTTGCTCGTGACTTTTTGATTACAAAATGTATAGAACATAACATTTCTTATATACCATTTGAAACATTTCATGATATACAAAACGAAATAGAGAAATTGTTAGGGGTGATGAAGTGAAACAACTCTTTCATCAATGGCAGGAACTGAGTGAACTGAAAAAAGAATTAACCGACCGAAACTGGTTTCCAGCAACAAGCGGTAATATTTCAATAAAAGTGAGTGATAACCCTCTTACCTTTCTCATTACAGCAAGCGGAAGAGATAAAACAAAAACAACGCCGGACGACTTTTTGTTAGTTGATCAAAACGGCAATCCTGTTTTAGAAACTGATTTACGCCCTTCAGCCGAAACATTGCTGCACACTCACATTTATAACCTTACAAAGGCTGCATGTGTCTTGCACATTCATACAACCGATAATAATGTCATTACAAATATATATGATAAAAAGGTTGTACTCTGTAATCAAGAAATTATTAAAGCACTTAACATTTGGGAAGAAGGAGCTTCTATTCAAATTCCCATTATCGAAAATTATGCGCATATTCCCACTTTAGGTAAGGAATTCCGTAAGCATATTCATAAAGATGAAGGAGCTGTTTTAATTCGAAATCACGGTATTACCGTATGGGGAAAAGATCGCTTTGATGCAAAAAAAAGATTAGAAGCATACGAGTTTCTCTTCCAGTTCCATATTAAACTTTTATCAATTAAAGGAGGCGTTCAACATGGCGCAAATTCGTATTCATGAAATTAACACACGTATTGAAAAAGAAATAGACGTACAACAGTTTTTACAAAATGAAGATGTTTTGTATGAAAAATGGAATATTACAAAACTTCCTGTTTATTTACAAGAAAACTATGTATTAACTGATGAAAATAAGAACGAAATTT
The DNA here is from genome assembly GCF_037104725.1 of Bacillus bruguierae. Lineage (NCBI taxonomy): Bacteria > Bacillati > Bacillota > Bacilli > Caryophanales > Bacillaceae > Bacillus > Bacillus bruguierae. Next base: position 160,919 of record NZ_JBAWSX010000011.1, read on the forward strand.
TAGAAGTGTTTGCTCTAGAAATTACTGATATTTCTAAGCGCCGTGGATATCAAGCAAACGATGTTATTTCACTTTCTAGTGCAACACCTAATCTAGATGAATTGTTAGTAAACTTTAAACAAGAACACCATCATACTGATGATGAAGTTCGCTTTATCGTTAGCGGACATGGCATTTTTACCATCCAAGGAAAAAATGGCCGGTTCTTTGATGTTGAACTTAAACCAGGAGATTTAATTTCGGTACCTAAAAATACGAGACATTATTTTTCCCTTCAAAACGACCGTCAAGTTGTGGCAATACGTATTTTTGTAACAACTGAAGGTTGGGTTCCTATTTATCCCGCATTAACGGGCAGTAAGACCCCCACCTCTAGATTGGGAGAGAAGCAAAGAAGATAGGTGGGGGGATAACTGCCCATAAAAGCCCGATTGGTTCAACTAACCATCAGTGGGGGATGAAAAAAACCCCCACTGATGGAAGTTTCACTTTATTAAGGTAGCATGTTGAATAAAGGGAATTGGTTCCCCTTTTCCTTTCCTTTATTCACTCTACATATATACATCCTCCTATGGGCAGGTTTATCTCCTTTTATGAGATAAACCTTCTTTTTGTTGAATATTTTTTTACAATTTTATGAACATTTTATGAATTTTTTCTGAAAATTCTGTTTAAACTATGTTATAATACAAATAATAGAAAAACAGAACGAAATTGTAAAAAGGAGGAAGGGAATACATGGAGTTAATTTTAGCAATTCTTTTTGGTGTCGTTTGCGGGTCTATACCTGCTGTTGTGGGTGCTATTATGGATGAGTTAGAAATTGGTATGATTGGCTTCGTCGCATCTACTGTAAGCGCTTTATTTTTCAGTTTATATGGTGCAATTCCTGTTGGTATACTGTTTGCATTATATATATTACGTCACGCTCGCACAAAACGATTTACTCGAAACAGAATGGCTGAAGTAATTCCCTTTCCAATTGAAAAAGCACGCCGAGCAACAAGCCTTTCCTAAATAAAAAAGTCCTCATATGAGGACTTTTTTATTTATTCTCTTTTAAAAATTGAAACAACTCCTGTAAATGAAGTGCATCGTCTCCGTAGCTAACCGAAACATAAAATTTTCCGTCTACTTCTGCATTCATATATAAATCAATGAGATTACGCTCATACTTTAGCGCTAAATAGAATTCCATTTCTTCTAGCATTTCTTTCGTTGTTCGAATAACATAACGACCTGTTGCATCTCTGCCATATTCAAATACCGGTTCAAAGTTATACTTCTTTTTAAACGCAGCCATTTGCTTATCATTAATGACAATCGTTTCTGTACACTGTACTGTGCGAATGATATTATCGAATTTTTCTAAACTCATACAATCACTCCTTTATGTACTGTTTATACAATGCTTGTGTTCCGCTATTTTCTTCACCATCTTGCATTAATTGCTCATATAATTCCCTTGCAAGAGTTAGGCCAGGTGCAGATAATCCAAGCTCTTCTGCTTCTTCTAAAGCAATGTTCATATCTTTCATAAAGTGTTTCACGTAAAATCCTGGTTCAAAATCACCTTGTAACATACGAGGTGCTAAATTACTTAATGACCAGCTGCCTGCTGCACCAGTAGAAATACTTTGTAACACTTTTTCTGGATCTAATCCCGCCTTTTTTGCATAAGCAAGTGCTTCACATACACCAAGCATATTAGATGCAATAGCAATTTGATTGCACATTTTTGTATGCTGACCGCTACCTGCTTTTCCTTGCAACATAATATTTTTACCTAACAGTTCGAATAATGGTAAACATGCTTTATATACTTCTTCGTCTCCACCAATCATGATTGCAAGACGCCCTTCTTTTGCTCCAATATCTCCGCCCGATACAGGGGCATCTAATACATAAATCCCCTTACTCTTTCCTTCTTCGTAAATACGTTTCGCCAAAGTTGGTGTTGATGTTGTAAAGTCGATCGTAATCGTTCCTTGTTTTGCGTGAGTAAGAATTCCATTTGCACCTAAGTATACTTCCTCTACATCATGCGGATATCCAACCATAGTCATTACGACATCTACTGTTTTTGCAATTTCCTTTGGAGAATCACACCAATGTGCACCTTCTTCAATTAAATCTGCTGTTTTTTCTTTTGTACGATTATATACGTACACCATATAACCTGCCTTTAGTAAATGACGCACCATACTCTTTCCCATAACACCAGTACCAACAAAACCAATGGAAGTTGGTGGTAATAACTGCTTCATCTTCTCATCTCCTCTTTTTCTAATAAATCACTTACAAGTTTGCGAAATTCAGTATTAAACTCATCATTAATTCCATTTTGCACATTTGAAAATACAATGACAAATAATTGTTTATCCCAATTAAAGTTATTAAATGTATTCCATCCCGAAAGTACGCCATGATTGTGATAATAATCTGGATATATATAAAAGCTAAATGCGTATTTTCTTTCTGGAGATGGTGTTAACATTAATTTTAAACTTTCAGGCGAAATAAGTTTACCTGCCATAATTGCTTCGTCTAGTTTTTTCATATCATTTACTGTTGTATACATCTCACCGCATCCATATAACCAATTCATGATTAAGTTCGGGGCTAATACAAGCTCATTCTCTTTCTTTTTATATCCTTTTGAAAAATTTGTATCTCCTTCCGGTGCCTCTCCCATACCTGACTCTGTCATTCCTACTGGAATAAAGATATGCTCTCTAACGTATTGTGCTATAGATTGTCCCGAGCTTTTTTCTACAATATAAGCTAGCAACATATAATTATAATCTGTATATAACCAGCCATGTCCCGGTTGAAAAGTAGTTGGTTGTTGTCCAAGCCACGTTACTAAATTAAGTCGAGATGCCGCATTAACTTTCCCTTTCCCGTGTTCAGGAAGTCCTGATGTATGCGTTAATAAATGATATAATGTAATATTTTTATTAGCAGGAAAAGACGGAATATACGTATGCACATTGTCCTGTATATTTAACTTTCCTTGTTCTTGCAACTGTAAAATCGACACAGCAATTGTCGTTTTTGTAATAGAACCAATCCGATATTTTGTTTGCGATGTATTTTCAATTTGTTTTTGTACATCCGCATAGCCATACCCTTTATCTAATATTGTTCGACCTTTATCTGAAACAAGGACTGATCCATTAAATTGTTTATCTTTTAGATACTGATCTAATTTTTGGGTAACAGCAGTATAATCAATTTCTTTTTCTTTTTCTTCTTCTTTTTCTTTTTCTTTCGTTGTATTAGCAGGGGCAGTTGTTTTTATTGATTGAGCTTCTTTTTTAGCAGGTACTTTAAAAAAGAAATAGCTCCCCACTAATAAAATAGAAAGTAAAAAAATAATTATACTCCATAACGTCTTCATTTCTAAAAATCCTCCATCGCATCTTAAATATTAACTCTCCCCCCCTTTTCCATTATCCGTCAATAAAAAAAAATCGCAACAATTTGTTGCGAAAAATATTACATTTTTTCTTTTCGATATAAACACACTTGATTTTTCCCCTTCTTCTTCGCTTCATATAGTGCAACATCTGCTCGATGCATTAACATTTCTTTTGTAATTCCATTTTCAAATGCAGCAACACCGAAGCTTGCCGTGATCTTTGAAATTCCAGAAAATTTTTTCGTTTCAATAAAAAATCGGAGTGCTTCTGCAATTTGAAATGCTTCTTTTTCTGTTGTTTGAGATAAAAAAATAATAAATTCCTCTCCACCCCACCGTGCAAAAACATGATGCGTCTGTAATTTTGCTGTTACAAGTTCCGCCAATTGTACCAATGCTAAATCTCCAAAATCATGACCATATGTGTCATTTACTTTTTTGAAATCATCTAAATCAAATAAAACAAGAGCAAACGATTGATTCATTCGTATAGCAGTTTCCCAACCTTCTGAAAATAGTCTTTGAAATTTCATCCTATTATAAACATTTGTCAGGGAATCAATTGTTGCTAAACGCTCCTGCTCTTTATATTCTTCTTCTAGTTCTGTAATCTCTGTACATGTAGCGATCAATCTCGATATATCATTAGGCATTGGAGCAATGCGTAACAAGAATACACTCGCTTCTCCAATCTCATTATACATTTTAATTTTTCTCGATTGTGTTAAGCAATCATCAATCCACATTGTATTATTTTCCGCGATATAATACCCACTCTCCTGCGCAAAATGTTCTGCAAATGTCATATGGTTCTCATGATATGACATAAGATCTTCGTATCCGAAAAAACGTAAAAAATTCGTATTGCAATCTATAATTTCATCATCTTCTACAATAAACAATAAATCATTCTGAAAATCAAATATCATTTGAAGTAATTCTTGCTGTAATATGACTTGTTTTACTAATGACAACTCATATACACTCTTTTGCACTTCAGCAAGTACAGATTGCGGTGTAATTGGTGGTAAGACGATGTTTCGTACACCAAGCTTAATTAAGTCAACAAATTGATATGTCACTTCTTCACTCCATACAATGATAAACGAAATACCTGAAGTGAATAGTTCTTTCACAAAATCAACCTGAGAAGCTTTAGAAATGTATATAATCACGATTTGTGGCTGAACTTTTTCAAACAATATTTTCCCTTCTTCAAAACTATGTGCCAAAAACAAGCACTTTGGCTTTACCATTGCAACTGTATGCCTCTCGTTATGACCATCTTCAATATACAAAACATTCATATCGAGATCCTGTAATACATTTTGAAAAACTGTATGTTCCAATAAAAAATGTAGAATGTTCACCATTAGGCTTTCACTCACTTCATTTATCCCATTCTTACAAACTTAAAAGAACTTGATTTGTTCAACAAACTATCACATGGTAGCTTCAATTGAAGCTCCGTATCATCTTTTATTGTATGTCAACAATAAATAAGACGTCTGTGCGAATATCTTCTTTTTTCTATATCTTTTTCAAAAGACTTGACAATAGAAATGTATATATTATATTCTTTTACAGTACTAACTTACAAAATGTAAGTAAAGAACGTTATTACATTTAAAATCATTTACAAATAGAAACAAAGCTTGGAGGAACTATAATGACAAAGCAAGATTTCTTTACTGTTTTATACGAACGTACATCTAATCGTGCTTTCAACTCTGAAAAAGAAATTTCACAAGAGGAACTATATGATATTTTAAAAGCTGCTGGCCAAGCACCATCAGCATGGAATCTACAACATTGGAAATTCCTTGTATTCCAAGGAGAAGCTGCGCAGCGTCGTTTACATCCAATCGCATATAATCAACAACAAATTCTGGATGCCTCTGCAGTTGTTGCTATATTAGGCGACCTAGAAGCATATAAAAATGTTGATTCTGTATACAACCCACTTGTAGAACAAGGACTTATGCAAGAAGAAGCAAAAAATCGTTTAGCCCAAAATATTGAAAGTGCATATCAACGTGAACAATATCCGCGTGATGCAGCGTTCTCAAATGCATCTTTAGCAGCAATGCAACTTATGCTTGCAGCAAAAGCAACTGGTTGGGATACATGTGCAATCGGAGGATTTAACCCACAGGCGTTAATGGAAGAGTTTAACATTTCTTCTCGTTACATCCCAATCATGTTAATTACAATTGGTGAATCTACATTAGAAGGGCACCCAGCACCACGCATGAGCGTAGAACAAGTAACAGAATGGGCAAAATAAAGTGAAACTTTAATCAGTGGAGGTTTTCTTCATCCCCACTGATTATTAGCCCTCACCAATCGGGATTTTACGGGCAGTTTATCTCCCACCGAACATTCTAGCCACTGGAGCTGGACGATGCTTCCGCTGAATTTTGAGGTGGGAGTATTACTGCCCACGAATAGCGGGATAAAGTGAACCCTCCATCAATGGAGGGTTTTTTCATCCCCCACTAATGGAAAGCTCTCACCAATCGGGCACATTATCCTCTATCTATCTTCTTCACTTCTCTCTGAATTTTAAATGAGAATTACTACCCAAAAATGACAGGTTGGGATCTAAAGATGCTTTTTTGTTACAATTATGATACAATAGTAACAAATTGATAACAAGTGAGGGATTTTCGTTGAATTTATATGGAAGCTTTATCGCCATATTGTGCTACATAGTCACAGTACTGCTTCTGTACTTCGTTGGGGATATGACAAATATTGCGATGCTACAGTTTTCAAAAGAAACAACGCTTCAATCAGAAATTAGTCAGTATACCCCTCGCTCCTTTGCACCATTACTGTTAGCACTTCCTGTATATATCATTGTTTTATATAAAAGCAAAAAAATATAAAGATTGCCTTTAAAAAAGGGGCAGTCTTTTTTATTTCCATATCAGCTTTTGTCCAAACTCTCATTTCTCTCTTCTCATATGTTATAAGAAGAATAACAACATTCTACCTAAAACATTTATTCCTTTCCTAAAAATTAGGAAAAAATCTAAAAAAATTCTTCACTACGTCCAAGCAAAGCATGTACCTAGAGCATATCTTATTAATGTGAAGGGGGTGAGAATTATGTTCGGATGTTTTGGATTTGATGGCTGTAACTGCGATAGACGTGATCACCATATAAAGCGCGATCACAACATAAAACACGATCACCACATGAAACACGATGATGATCATAGAAATCGTTTATGTAATGTTCTTAGAAATCTTTCAATCGGTACTCAAATCGCTCTATTAACAATTAGAGATAACGGTACTTTTAATAACGTTGTATTTGAGGGCTTCTCAAATGGCGTAGCACTTTTCTCAGGTGGCAATATACCAGGATCTGGTTTATTACGTGTTTGCCCAAATGACGTTGTAGCTATCGTTTTCTAATAAGAATCAGTACTTCCCAGGAAAGCAATAGCTTTCCTGGTTTTATTTATGTACTACTCACAAATATGAAAAGTTAATTAACTCGAAAACAATTAGATATATACAAGTAAAAAATCGACATAAAAATCCTCTTTCTTTTTAGACGGACGAGAGCATCTGGCCATGCATAGAAGCGGTCAGGGCCTTTTTTTGCCACATGCAGGGTTTAAAACAAAAGGAGAAAGCGAGTAGCGGTCATGTTGTATTCTACAGAGCAGTGACTTATAAAGAAAAGCGGAAGCGGCTCGCTCAGAACAAGAGGGGATGGAGCTTCTGACATAGAGGCGCTTTTTGCCTCGGTGGAAGATGCGAAGCCACCGACTGTTCTAGCCGCTGGAGCTGGATTATAAAGAAAAGTGAAAGCGGCTCGCTCAGAACAAGTGGGGGATGGAGCTTCTGACATAGAGGCGCTTTTTGCCTCGGTGGAAGATGCGAAGCCACCGACTGTTCTAGCCGCTGGAGCTGGATTATAAAGAAAAGTGA